>CAMKLG010000073.1 GCA_946413585.1 uncultured Bacteroidales bacterium | reverse complement strand
CTGTCTCGGAAGCGTTTACGCTGAAGTTGTAGTTGTTGTATGCGTTGTTGAGACAAACCTGGTCGTAGATGTGACGCATGACGGTATCATTGATAGTCAGATGCAGCGTGACCACACTATCACACCCCGCTGCGGTGGTGAAAGTGTGTGTTAGGTTGTCACATGAGGCGGTGATGTTGGTGTGCTCATACCAGTCAAAGGAATTGCAGGCAGTGGCGGAAGTGTCACTGGTATAAAACGGATAACTCCAATACTCACACGTTTCGCTTCCGACAGGGCCTGTGCATTTCTTGTACACCGCATAGAGGGTGATGTCTGCTGCCGATAGGTAGTTCTCGTTCTCGAGATAGAGTGGGGTGGGCTCGGTGTTTACGGCAGGCGTCACCGCACTGGTGCTCCATCCTGCAAATACATAGTCCGTGGCGCAGGGGGTCGCGGTGGGAAGGAGTATGCCTTCCTGACAGTCCATTTGTTGTGATGTTGTGCCGCACGTGCCGCCACAGGGATCGAAGGTGACGGTCGGTCTGGGTCTCACAATCACATGAAACGTATCCACTCTCGCACACCCTCCCCCCATCGGCGTCACCGTCACCGTGTAGATGCCAGCATCACCGGGGGTGGCAATGTTTGTGACCAAACGAGTCGAACCAGTGCTGCCACCTTCCCACAAATACTGGCAATCTTCCCCGTCCCTCACCGCCATCTGGTCAAGGAACACGCGGCGGTCGTAAGCTCCTGTGGACGCGTCCGTCTCCACAGTGATGGTCGAGGCGTTCGTGGCGCGGTCGAACACCAGCATATAATCCCGGTAGGCATCATCGCCCGGCCAATAATAGGTCGGCTCGGTATCGAAAATCTGAACCTGCTCCCTGTTGCTGTTCTTGTCCACAATCACCTTCACCCTGCTCTTTCTCAACGGCTCATTACTGTTGGGTTCCTTACCCCACCCTTTCGCCCGGATGCCCACTGTGAAAGGCTCGGACAAATTTAACGGAACCGAAGTGATGTATCCTGAGGCATCCCCAGTACCCAACTTAACCTTGTCGCCCGCAGGAAACACCTTGGAATGGCTCGGGAACATGCTGAGCATCGCTTCATACGGGGAACCCGGGGTGATTTCAAAACCGGAAGGTCCGTTGTGCAAGTTCTCATGATAAGAATGCCATTGGTCACCGTAAGGATTGCTGATTTCGTTGAATCGCGAACAAGCACAGTTCGCCGTCAATTCAATAGGCTGGCCTTGACAGACGCTCACCGGGATAGAACAACCCGCCTCCAGTGCACTTACATAAATCGTAATCAATGTGTCATACCAACATCCAGTCTGACCATCAAACAACCGCAACATATCTTCGATGGTCGTAGATCCAACAATCGGCGCAGTGAATACAATCGAGGTGTCGCCATCCCCGAAATGGCATACAAAGCGAGTGTCCGGCACTCCGTTTGGCAAAAGCACCGCCATACTGTCAATCTGCCGGCTACTACCGCCGCCTGCTGATGTTACATACCTGTCGTCAAAGACTAAACCCCAGTCAAAAAGATAACCCACCTCATTGGGTTCACTACTCACTATCTCGATGATCCAGTTTCCGTTCAGATGGCATCCCGATAGATTGCCAAAAGTTTCATCGGGTTTGAACATGGGCGACATGGTGGATGTGTCAGTGTTGTACAAAGAGTTGTAATAATCATCAATCATGAATGAATTGGAAGCTCTGTATAGAATACCGTCTCCATTTGGATATGAGAAAGTGTCCGCCTCTGACCAGCAATAATATTGCCCTTCGCCATGGATGCTTAGGTACTCATCGCCTCGAATGCACGGATCATCTATCGAAAACTCGTCGTCATCATCGGATGGATTTCCCAAATAAAGGTAATCCATAGGATCTACATTCTCCCCGTCAATCCAATCCAAATTAGCATTCTCAGCGACGCAATCATAGTTGGCGGATGTGTTAAAGTTGTCATTCAAATACCCCATCTTCAATATGTCAATGCTATTGTCGCCGTCGGGGCATCTGAGTCGGATATTAAGGCATCCGGCCATCTTGTGTAACAAATTCAATCGGATATGATTGACGTCGGAAGCTTCATCAATGGTTGCATTGTCGGGGTATCCGCTGACCAAAATAGTGTCAGAAAAAAAACAAAATCCTTCTTCACAAAGATTATCGCCATTAAGAATAGGCATTGGAATGGGAGTAAGCCGTCTAACCACGGGCTCCGTAGACGATCCCGGCGCAATCACTATACTATCGGTGTCACTATAACCAATCGTGTAAATGTACTGACCGCCAGCACAAACTGTGGTCGGGAAAGGCCACCGTAAGTAGATAGGATTAGCGCCTTCGGTACAATCATGCCATTCTGGCTCGTCACTTTGCGCAAAACTCACCCCCGCCAACGACAAAAACATCAAAGTCAGCATCATGGGAAGGATGTGAAAACGATGGCAACGGTTATTATAACTCTTTGAAAACTTGTTATTTATATATGCTGTCAATTTCAACTTTATATCCAATACAATGAATAGCAAAAATACATTTTTTTGCACAACATTCTTCAATAATAATATTGCATATATATTAATTTTGTATAGCTTATTTTTTGTCTCCAACATGTTTATTTTGTTTTAAGTTTATCAAAATGTTTTCACGGCAAAAATAGGATTTTTTTTAATACAAAATGGATATTCGTTGATTTTTTTGCAAAAAAAAGGACGCACCCTATGGTACGTCCTAATGATGAATTATGTATTGAATTGACTATCCGTTCATTCGTCTGTCGAGTTCCTGGGCAATGTAAGAAGCCACATCATCCGCATAGGTGTTGGCACCGAAACCGGCATCGTAACCCAGCTCCTTGGCCAGCTCGTGCGTGATACGCGGACCACCGCACACCACAATCATCTTGTCGCGCAAGCCTTCAGCCTCCAACATCTCGATCAACTCCGTAAGGTTTTGGATATGAACGTCTTTCTGGGTCACCGTCTGCGACACCAACAAAGCGTCGGCATGCAACTCCACAGCCTTGGCAATGAACTCTTCGTTCGGCACCTGGCTGCCCATGTTCAATGCGTCGAACATGTCGTAACGCTCAATGCCATAGTGACCTGCATAGCCCTTCATGTTCATGATGGCATCAATGCCCACCGTGTGCGCGTCCGTACCCGTACTGGCACCCACCACTACAATCTTCCTGCCGATGTGCTCGCGGATGAAGTCGTCCGTTTCCGGCATCGACCACACCGTGGATTCCACCTTCGGAACATGAATGGTCGTGTAATCGACCGTATGCGTGCAGGCTCCGTAACAATTCACGAAGGTGAAGCCCTCCGTAAGCTCTTTGAAATAAACAACTTGAGGGTTGTCAAAACCCATCTTTTTCATCAGTTGTTTGGCAGCCTCTACGGCTTCGTCACCACATGGAACCGGCAAGGTGAAACTCAACTGGGTCTTGCCGTCGTTCATGGTGTCACCGTAAGGCTTCACTTTGGTTAAATCTAAGGTCTGATCAAAGTCCTTTTGATCCATTGAATATAATCCACCGCTCATTTTTTTAAAGTTTAAGGTTTATTGTTTAAGGGTTATGGGTTAAAGTTTATAGGTTAAAGATTAAGGGTTAAGGGTTAACTCTTAACTCCCACGAAATAGTCCTCCTTGTTCTCGAAAAGCACGTTAAAAGAGGTCATGCTGCCGTAGATGCGGGAAATGTATTGCTGGAGGTTGACTTTCTCCTCATCGGTGAGCGACGCGCTGCTGTTGATGTTCTGTTCGAGCACGCGCAGACGGTCGCGCATCATGACGATCTTGTGGAAGAAGGTCTCCACCGGCATCTCCTTGGGAGCCAAGTCCTTATTGGCGGGTTGCAGCGTCATCGTACCGCCCTGCCATTTCTTGCCTAACTCCACCTTGTTCTCGATGCCGTTGTATTCGGTCAGCAACTGCTTGAGCATCTGCTTGACCTCGCGAATGTTGAGCTTCGGGGCGTCATCCTCGACCTCGTTCGGTGCAACTACCTCCAACGCCACGGCTTCCTTGGAAAACTCCAACTCGCCACCGCGCACGAAGATAATCTTGTATGTCAACATATTGTTCTGACTGATAATACCTTCGCCGTACTTCTCGTGGGCAACGCGGGTGCCCACTGGGAGGTTGTCTATATCCATTTTGGTTTAATGTTTAGGGTTTAATGTTTAAGGAAATGGGGATCTGTAGGGGCGAATCATTATTCGCCCCTACGAATCGGTTTACCATCTCTCTTTCATCATCTTGATGAACGGGTTGAAGTAGTTCTCGCCCTTCGTGACCACACCAGCGAGACCCTTGCCGCCGTCCTTCGGACGTTTCACGTCGCCGAAGATACCCTTTTCCAATGCGGAGAAGAGACCCTCTTGGACGATCTGTTGCAACAGGTCGATGGCGTTGTTCAGGACAGTCTTCGCACGCTCACGGCAGATGCCGCCTTCGCGGAACTCCATCTCCTCTCCGATGCTGCGCATGTCGTTGAAGATGTAACGGGCGTTCTCGATAGAGAGGTAACGGTCGCTCATGAACGGTGTATGGATGGCCTCGGTGGGCATACCCAACAGCTGGATACCCTGGTGCGTCCAAATACCGATGATGTTGAACAAGGCATCCTGAATGTGGCCGCGGAAGATATTGCCGGTCATGAACTTTGTGGGCGGCATGTACTTGAGCGTGGCCTTCGGGAAAATCTCGCGGGTCATCTGCGCCTGCGCGAGTTCCAACAGGAAACCGTTCTCCAAGCCCGGATCCATCTCGAAAGCGTGACCCAAGCCCATCTGCTCCTCGGGCAGACCAGCCAACAATGCCAACTGCTCGTTGATCAAGTCGGAAGCAAGCACAGTGTGCGCAGCCTCCACAGCATCTGCGGTGGTCAGGTAATTGTCCTCACCCGTGTTGATGATGACACCGGCATAACCGTTGATGATACGAGAGAAATACTGGTCGATGAGAGTACGCTGCGGGTTGATGTCGCGGAACAAAATGCCGTACAAAGCGTCGTTCAACATCACGTCAAGACGCTCCAATGCGCCCATAGCGGCGATTTCCGGCATACAAAGTCCTGAACAGTAGTTACATAAGCGGATGTAACGACCTTGCTCCTCGCCCACTTCATCCAAGGCCTTACGCATGATGCGGAAGTTCTCCTGGGTGGCAAATGTGCCGCCGAAACCTTCCGTGGTAGCACCGTAAGGCACATAGTCCAAAAGGCTCTGACCTGTGGTACGGATCACGGCAATGACATCGGCACCCTGACGGGCACCCGCTTGCGCTTGCACCACGTCTTCGTAGATGTTACCCGTCGCCACGATGATGTAGAGATAGGGTTTCGGGCCTTCGCCGATGGTGTTGAGATATTCGTTACGTTTAGCCACATTGCCCTTGATGCGGGTGAGGCACTGCTCAATGTAAGGTTGCACGGCCTTCTGGATGTCAGCCAGCGGATGCAACGGTAATGAGGTCACGTTGAGTTCGTTGGAGGCGATACGCTCAGCAATCTCCTGCGGGGTCGCACCCGTCTCCAAAATGGCGTTGCCCATGAAGTAAAGCACACCCTGACTGAGCACGCCAGCCTCCAAAAGCGCATCCACCACACGGTTAGGCATCGGCACGCCATTCTCATCCACGCCGTCAATGCCTATCAAACGGCAAAGCGTACGCTCCACCGTCACTGTGGTGTATCCATCCACAAACTCCTGAACCTGATCCGCAATCTGCTTCGCCAACTGCTTCGCAGCAGCCACCTGTGTGAAATCCAGTCCGAGTTTTGATTTTTCTGTCATATTTTCCTTATTATATTAATGAATGTTCTTAACTTGAATTCAAACCTGCAAAAATACATTTTTTTTTAATGATTAATGGTTATAGGTTATAGGTTATTGAAATTGGACACGGAATGTCATGTTTGGTGTCAAAATGTCAGTGCTTAGGTGTTGTATATCAAAATGTTGAATTTTGGCACAGTTGTTGCATTAAAAGGAGGCGTTCAATTATGAACTGTGTAATAATCAAACGAAGTAAAAAATTAAAATCATACAAAAATGGGAAAAATAATAGGAATTGACTTAGGAACTACAAATTCATGCGTTGCGGTGATGGAAGGTAATGAGCCTGTCGTCATCCCCAACAGCGAAGGCAGAAGAACCACACCGTCTATCGTGGCGTTCGTGGGCGACAATGAAAGAAAGGTCGGCGACCCTGCAAAACGTCAGGCCATCACCAACCCCACCAAGACCATCTTCTCCATCAAGAGATTCATGGGCGAAACTTACGATCGCGTGACCAACGAGATCAGCCGCGTGCCTTACATCGTGGAACGCTCTTCCAACAACATGCCGAAAGTGAAAATCGACGACCGTTCTTACACGGCTCAGGAGATTTCCGCTATGATTCTGCAAAAGATGAAGAAAACAGCTGAGGATTACCTCGGTCAGGAAGTGACGGAAGCTGTCATCACGGTGCCCGCTTACTTCAGCGACTCTCAACGTCAGGCTACCAAGGAAGCTGGCGAAATCGCAGGCTTGAATGTGAAACGTATCATCAACGAGCCTACCGCAGCTGCTCTTGCTTATGGTCTGGACAAGAAGAAAGCTGACTCCAAAGTGGCAGTCTTCGACCTCGGTGGCGGTACCTTCGATATCTCCATTCTGGAACTCGGTGACGGTGTCTTCGAGGTGAAATCCACCAACGGCGATACGCACCTCGGCGGCGATGACTTCGACCACAAGATCATCGACTGGCTCGCTAACGAGTTCATGAAGGATTACAATGTTGACCTCCGTAAGGATGCCATGGCTTTGCAACGTCTGAAAGAGGCTGCTGAGAAGGCTAAGATCGAGCTCTCCAGCTCCAACTCCACGGAAATCAATCTGCCTTACATCATGCCGATCGACGGTGTTCCTCAACACTTGGTGCGCACGCTCACCCGTGCTCAGTTCGAGCAACTCTGCGACGACTTGATCCGCAAGACCATTGAACCGTGTAAGAAGGCTTTGGCCGACGCCGGTTACAAGACCTCCGATATTGACGAGGTGATCCTCGTGGGTGGCTCCACCCGTATTCCCGCCATCCAGAAAGTGGTGGAAGACTTCTTCGGCAAAGTGCCCTCCAAGGGTGTCAACCCCGACGAAGTGGTGGCCATCGGTGCCTGCATCCAAGGCGGCGTGTTGAGCGGCGACGTGAAGGACATCCTCTTGCTGGATGTGACCCCGCTGTCCCTCGGTCTGGAAACCCTCGGCGGTGTGATGACCAAACTCATCGACGCTAACACCACCATCCCGACCAAGAAGTCACAGGTGTTCACCACCGCAGCCGACAACCAGACCTCAGTGGAGATCCACGTGCTGCAAGGCGAGCGTCCCATGGCGGCTCAGAACAAGAGCATCGGCCGTTTCCACTTGGACGGCATTCCGGCGGCCATGCGCGGCATCCCGCAAATCGAAGTCACCTTCGACATCGACTCCAACGGCATCCTCAACGTGACGGCTCACGACAAGGCTTCCGGCAAGGAGCAGAAGATCAGAATCGAGGCTTCCTCCGGCCTGAGCGACGACGAAATCAAGCGCATGAAGGCTGAGGCTGAGGCTAACGCTGATGCCGACAAGAAGGCCAAGGAAGAGATCGACAAGCTGAACAACGCTGACTCACTGGTGTTCAACACCGAGAAACAGCTCAAGGAGTTCGGCGACAAGATTCCTGCTGACGACAAGGCCAAGATCGAAGCTGCGGCTGCCAAACTGAAGACCGCTCACGACAACAAGGATTTCGCCACCATCGATAGCGCAACGGCAGAGTTGCAGAGTGCTTGGAACGAAGCTTCTCAGAAGATGTACGCCGCACAGGGCGGTGCTCAACAGCCCGGTGCCGACTTCAACGGCGGCTTCAACCAGCAGGCAGGCCCGCAAGGTCCGCAAAGCGGCACCAACAACGGCGGCAACGACCAAGAGGTTCAAGACGTGGATTTTGAAGAGGTCAAATAAGATACCCTCTAACACATAATCAGAAAAAGGTGCTGACCACAAATCAGCACCTTTTTTTGTTGCCCGTCGCCGCACGGAACCAACAGAAAACCAAGGTGGAACGCGGCACGTTGCGGATAGTCGGCGGCGAAACTCCCCCTTTTCGGAAAGTCGGGATTCGTGCAGAACCAACGGCGGATTTTTGTACCATATTTGTATCGCAATATAAATGACCCCAAAGTGAAATATAACGATAGTAACGAACTGAAAATCACCTTATGGGGAAAAGCACTTTGCAAATACCACGAGTATGTCCGCAATGCGGCTGCACCTTCTTGGCGAAAACCGTCAAGACAGTATATTGTTGCGCAGAGTGCAACTGGACAGCAAGGAACGAAAAGCGGAAGCAAGAACGGAAACAAAAGGTTTTGGACACAATCAAGGCTACAGGAACGGAGTATGTTTCTATAACGCAGGCTTTAGAAATCTTCACTACTTCACGCAACACTTTACACAGGCTTATCAAGTCCAAAAGAATCCACTGTTCCATAATTAGCCCTAAACGCATATTCGTTTGCGTGAAAGACCTTGAAACGTTATTCCCACTGCTCCCCGAATCCCTCGTGAAAGCAAATGCAAAGCAATCGCATATCTTCGATATGCACCCCGACCACTGTTATACTATTGGCGAAATATCACAGCGATTTCAAATAACGGAATGCAGTGTTTACAAGCATATTCGCCAGTTCTCAATCCCTACAAGACAAGTAGGACGGTTCGTTTATGCCCCCAAGACAGAAATAGACAAATTATACGGCAACAAAAAATCGAAAAAATGAAACAGAATCCGACCAAATGCACCGTCAAATTGCGCAAACACGAAGAGAAAAATCAATGGTATCTTTACATTGAGGCTTACCCCGTGTTCGTGAACGGCAACCCACAACCCAAGCGTGTTCGAGAATATCTGAACCGCACTATCACTACACCCATTTTCAACAAAAGTGCGGTAGCACGCACCAATGGTAAGGTGAAGACTTACCAACCACGCCGAGACGTGAACGGGGTGATTATGTGCCGAACGGAGGTGGACAATGCCGCTTGCGTGTTCGCGGACAGGCGAAAGAACGAACTTCAGCACGAATACGACAACGCTATGCTCTTTTCCGAAAACGAGGCGGAACAGGTTCAGCAGATGGAACGCTCACAGCAGGACTTCATAACCTACTTCGATAGAATCACCTTGTCGAACCATATCAACGCTTCGGCTTCTATAGTGGTGAATTGGAAAAGGGTGTCCACGCTGTTGAAACTTTACACAGACGGCTGTGCCTTACCTTTCGGGAATATCAATGTGAAAATGCTGGAGGACTTCAAACGATTTCTGTTGTCAGCACCGCAAGGTGGCGGTAAGTCGGGGACAATTTCTCAGACCACAGCAAGCACCTATTTCTGTATTATGAAAGCGGCATTGAAGCAGGCGTTCATAGATGACTACCTTTCCATAGACTTGTCCGCCAAGGTGAAAAACATACCCACCAACAATGTCAGACGGAACTACCTGACAGAAGACGAACTCAATGCGTTGGCAGACACCCCCTGTGAACTACCCGTGTTGAAGCGTGCCGCCTTGTTCTCTGCGCTCACAGGGCTACGCCATTGCGACATTCAGAAACTACGTTGGGCTGAAGTGCAGAAGGACGGCAACTCCTATCGTCTTAATTTCACGCAGCAGAAGACCCAGCAAGTAGAATATATGCCAATCAGCGAACAAGCCTACAAACTTTGCGGGCTACCCCAAGCCCCCAACCGCCTTGTGTTTGAAGACCTAACGGATTCGGCTTGGATAAGCAAACCCTTGGAACGCTGGATTCGTGCGGCGGGTATCACACGTCATATCACGTTCCATTGTTTTAGACACACCTTCGCCACATTGCAATTGGCAAATGGCACGGACATATACACCGTCAGCAAGATGCTCGGTCATACTAATGTCAAGACTACACAGATATATGCAAAGGTGGTCAATGAGAAAAAGGAACAAGCAGCGAATGCAATCAAGATTGCTGGTCTATGAGTATGGTACAAAAATCCGCCGTTGGTTCTGCACGAATCCCGACTTTCCGAAAAGGGGGAGTTTCGCCGCCGACTATCCGCAACGTGCCGCGTTCCACCTTGGTTTTCTGTTGGTTCCGTGCGGCGACGGGCAACAAAAAAAGGTGCTGATTTGTGGTCAGCACCTTTTTCTGATTATGTGTTAGAGGGTATCTTATTTGACCTCCTCTTATCTAATCGGTACTGACCAACAGCAAGTTGGCGTTGTTTGGTACA
>CAMKLG010000072.1 GCA_946413585.1 uncultured Bacteroidales bacterium | reverse complement strand
CATAATACGAATAATTTGTATTTTCAGTTTGCAAAAATACATTTTATTTCTTAACCCTCAAAATCAAAATCTATTTTTTCTCCCATTTTGACCCATTGCAACCTATCCGAAAAAAATGTAATTTTGCGGGTCAAAATGGACGAGGCGGAATTTCATCCCGTTTGTCAGTGTCACCAAAATAGATAGTAGAAAAAAGAACAGAAAAGAAACAATCGAACATATAAAATAGCGTTTGCAGCTATCCTTGACTCTCATTTTCCACACGCTCTCCGTCGAATCGGAGGCAACACACATCAAGGACAGATTCCGCAAGCCGTTTGTAACGGCGTGGAATGTTTGTCGGATGTGTGGGAGTGGAAACCCGAGAGTCGGACAAGCGAAATTCCACGCCATTTGTATGTCACAAACGGTAGAACAATGAGCGAAGAGGGTCTGCACATAGGGCAAGTCATCCGTCGGGTGGTAACCCGGAAGGGGATCAAGGTGCCGTGGTTGGCGCAGCAGTTAGGCTGCCACCGCAACAACGTCTATCTCATCTTCTCCCGCCAGTGGATTGACACGAACACGCTGATGAAGCTCGCCCTAATCCTCGGCCACGACTTCTTCGCCGACCTGAGCCGCTCCTACCGCGAGCAACAGGAACAGCCTGGGGAATATATAAACGGGATGGGGGAAAGTTAAGGTGCGGTATTTTACCATGCCCCGCTAATAGAGCATTCCGAACATCCACAAAGGGATGCGGTTGCCGTGGCCGACTTCGGTGTCATCGACGGCTAAGAAGCTGTCCGGCACATCGGCAATCTGATCGAATGTTTTCCCGCTGCCGCCCACTTCGAAGAGATATTCGTCGTTCACAAGAAAATCGCCCTGCATGGGGTATTTTACCTCGTTCGCCACACGGAGTTGGCTGTAGAAGAACGTCTCCCGCTCGTTTCCTTTGTCTAAGCGAGGGCACAGGACGTTCATCAGGTTAGGGTTGCCCAAGTAGATTTTGTCGGGCTTGTAGAGGTGCTTGTAACTCTTGGTCTTCGAGGTGAGCAGAGCCAGGATTTGCGCCTTGTCGAGCGCGTATAGCATGCGTAGCCCTAATTCGTTATTGGTGTCAAGCTGTTTCCAAAGCTTGGACATGTTCGGTTCGAAAGGAACCTGTTCGCAGATGATCATCAGCAGGCGTTTGACTTTCTGGAGGGTTTCGAATGACACGTTCTCCACAGAGGGCAGGTCGCTGTCGATCACAACAGATACCGTTTCGCGAAGTCGGGATGGGAAATCCTCGATGGACTCGCGATAAAAGGGGTAGTAGCCGTGGCGCAGGTACGCCTCGAAGAGCGGGGCAACTTTGACAGCACTTGTGATAGCCATGGCGTGGCGCACGTGGTGCCGAATGAGCTCGTTTAAGGGAATCGGCTCAATATTCAGGGCATTCTCAAAGACGAGAAACTCCCGGAACGACATACCGTAAAGCGTGTAAACGGTCTGCCGACGCGAGAGGTCCACCTTGGCGTTGTCCATAACGAGAAGTGAGCTGCTGGTATAGACGATGCTCATGTCGGGATAGTTGTCATATATGTTCTTCAGGTTGATGGACCATTGGTCATAGCGGTGTACTTCATCCAAATAGAGGCGCATGATGCCATGCCGGTAGGCCCAGTCCACGAGTTCGACAAGGGTATGGGAGGCAAACCAGAGGTCGTCAAGGGAGGCGTAGAGGGTTTGGTCGATGTCCTCGTAGTTCTCAAGGATGTGCTGGAGGAGCATGGTGGTTTTGCCGACACCGCGGGGGCCTTTGATGCCGATCATCCTGGCCTTCCAGTTGATTTGGGGGTAAAGGTAACGTTTGAAGCGCAGGTCAATTTTGGCTATCTTGCGGTGATAGTTGTCGAAAAGGGGTTGTAAATCAGAGTTTTCCATAACATCCTTGAATTTGAACGACGGTGCAAAGATATGATTTATATTTTAAACTGCAAAAAAGCATACGATTTTTGCATTTTAAACTGCAAAAATATCCACTGTTTTTATAGTTCAAACTGCAAATTCATAACATCCCGCCGCTTCCGCCCATAAATTCTGTGCAATCCGCCAAGCAATACTTTGCTAAACAATTGATAATTACCATTATATATTCTATGTTTTTGGCCTCGGATAAAAACGGGTGAAAGAACGTCTTCAAAATGTGAATGACAAATTTTATGATCTTATGGCGACACATCAATCGTTCAGAAACAGATTCGCTTTCGGCAAGCGCATAGAAATAAAGTGTTACTTTTTATGAATATCTGAACTTAATTTTCAGACAAAAAGCTTATATATAGGTGTAAAAGCTAACAAAAACAATTTCACCAAAACCAATCAATCATGTCCCAAACAACCTTCGCCCAACAAGTCTTGAACGACATTCACGACTTTCTGAATCAGAACACCAAAGTGTTCGCCAACGAGCGCGATTTGCAGATGAATCTGGCGGTTTATCTGAAAGCCAAAAAGCGATATGATGTCGAGGTGGAATACCACATTCCATCGAACATCATCGATACACTTCTTCCGCAATCCTTACCGATGAGAATAGGCTATTACCCTTGGTTTCAGACCTACAGCAGCAAACCGCAGGAAATGTATGTCGATTTGGTGGTCGGCAACGGGGATGAATACGTGCCCGTTGAGCTGAAATACAAGAAGAAGGAGCTGAAAGGAGATGTGAAACTGTTCTGGCAGGATATGGGCAAGGGCGTCCTCTTGAAGGGTGATGCGAAGCACGACTTCGGACGGTACGGCTTTTGGAAAGAGGTGCGCAGAATGGAGCTTTTGGTCGATTCGTTTGTGAATGTCAGAAACGGCATCGTGCTGTTTGTCACCAACGACGAATCCTACAAAACGGCCTCTTTGGCGGGCACCAACAGCGAATATCTCGCTATGGGCGACGGCACTGACTCGTATCACAAGGACACGAACTGTTGCTGGCCGTTCAACCCGCTGATGACAGATTCCTACAAATCCTGCCCGAATTTCATGCTGGAAGACGAACACGACGTGAACTGGTACGATTACACGTTCGAAAGATTTTCTTTCTATTGTGCGGAGGTGCTCGTGTAGCTATGATTAATCTACAAAACCTTGTAGCCGATATGCCAGAATCAACCATCCACATCCCTACTTTTTTTCAGGTGACGCCCTATACAATTCCAAACCATGAGCGTCATTGCAAATATCCTACATACCATTGCCATCGCGAGGCGCACCGGTTTTATCGGACGAAAGAAGAGGCGTTGGCTGCGGTTCGGGTATGTGCTGAAGCACTTTCGGGCGACAACATATATTGTATCGTGGTGAGTGAAATTCCGCTGGGCACTCCGATGTTTGAAGGGGAAAGTTTTTCAGAACAACTGTACTTGGCCGACGGCACGCTTTGGGGTGAAAGGGCGTATGCGCAGATAGTGGTACGGGATGTCCCTGAGCAATACGGTGAAATCGAATATGACAATTACCTTTATGGTCGATGCGCCTTTTATGGAAGGAAAGCGGAGGAAATCCGTTTCCAAAAAGGGGATATTATTGAGATCTTCTGTCATCCCGGAAATAGTTATTGGGGCGACGATTACATTGAGTTGGCCATTGTGGTGGACACGCCGCCCACGGAGGAAAAGATGGCAGAATGGATTAACCGGTACTTGGCTGATACCGAGCATCGAACGGGTGACAGAGGCTTTGACGTGGGCACCCGATTCTCCGCATGGGACGATACGTACAAGGTGATTCCTGCATATCGTTCTCTACATGATGATGTCGGGAATCTGATAGACGAATGCCCCACGCACTGCGCTTTCGCACCACATCAAAAGGTCTCGGCCAGAATGCGGAAAAGCTGCTGCGGCAGTTGGAAAGGGTATCATAGTCTTTTCTGGATTTTTTTGCAATAGGATTATAAAATTTCTATCTTTGCACTTTCAAAAACATACAAACAATAACAACAAATAAAGAACAAGAGTATGGGATGGTTTAGCAGAAACAACAACAACGACGAGACATCTCGTTACAAGAAAGAAGCCTCTATCGGAAATCTTACCATTGGCATCCGTCCTGACAACAGTGTGGAACTGATACTTGACGGTAGGATCTTTAACGGCAATGTGATGCGATTTTTACGCGATGAGGTTGCCCCGAGGGTGGGACTCAGTGTGGATTCCCGTTGGAACACCCACCAGCTCGGGAGCAAGCTTGTGGACTTCATCAATGAGGATGAAGGTGCTTCTTCAAGCAGTCGCAAAATTTTCAGAATCACATATCATTACTGGGCGATTCCGAGGGGGCTCGTTGTGGAAGCGGATACGCTGGACGAGGCCATGAAAAAAGCACGCGACTTGATAAGAAGCGGCCATGACAGTTGGGAAGACACAGAAACGGAGGAATGTTTTGACCACATGTCCATCGAGCAAGCTATTGTGGATGACAACGACGGGGATGACTATCCCGATTGGGACTACGTCGGGGACACCAGATCCGATATTGAATCGTGGAAAGGAGAGAAGTACGAGAAACTTTAAGGAACAAAGTCGTTTGACAAAAATAATGGAGGAAGCCGAAAATCCGGAAAAGAGTAGGTGAAAAACAAAAAAAATACAAATATGAAAGATTATGTTATTCTGAACGGAAAATGCACGATAAATGTTGGTGTTACAACAATTGGCAAAAACTTTTTCGAAGCACAAGACAAACTCGAGATAAAGGAGGTTGAAATCCCTTCTACTGTAACTAAAATCATATATTATGCTTTTGACGAGTGCAAATGGTTGGAGAGGATTAATATCCCATCTTCTGTGACTGAAATTGGAGAAAGTGTTTTTAGTGATTGCAGGAGTTTGAAAAGTATTGACATTCCTTCATCAGTGACTGAAATCGAGGGAAGTACTTTTGCCGGTTGCAGAAGATTGGAAAGAATTAATATCCCATCTTCTGTGACAAAAATTGGGAATTATGCTTTTCAAGGATGTGAAAGTTTGGAAAGTATTATTATACCCTCCTCAGTGACTGAAATCGGAGAAGATGCTTTTCAGGATTGCGAAAGTTTAGTGAATATTAGTGTTCTTGGTTCACTAACAAAAATTAATAAAGATTGTTTTTGGGGATGCAAAAAATTGAAAGCAATCGAAATACCTTCATCTGTGACTGAAATTGGAAAAAATGCCTTTAGCAGTTGCGAGAGTTTGGAAAAAATCGAAATTCCTTCTTCCGTAATTCAAATAGGGCAATGTGCCTTTCACGGTTGCAAAAGTTTGAAAAGTATAGTTATTCCCTCTTCGGTGACTGAAATTGGGTCAGATGCTTGGTCACGTTGCGAATGTTTGGAGGAAGTTAGGATTCCCGCTTCGCTAACAAAGATTGATTGTTTTTCGCATTGCGAAAAATTAAAAACAATCGATCTACCCTCATCTGTAACTGAAATTGGAGAAGTTGCTTTTGCCGGTTGCGTTAGTTTGGAAACAATCGAATTACCATCATCCATAAAAAAGATTGGTGAGGAAGCGTTCGAAAACTGTATAAGTTTGAAAAGCCTTGATATCCCTTCTTCAGTGACAGAAATTGGAAAAAGAGCTTTTTCGAATTGCGGTTTGGAGAGTATAGTATTACCATCATCCATAAAAAAGATTGGTGAGAATGCTTTTTCTTATTGTAAGGAATTGGAGCATGTAGTGTTACCTCGTGTGAAAAAGATTTGTAATGACACTTTTTATTGGTGTTCTAGTTTAAAGATGATTGAAATACCTTCCTCCGTAAAAAAAATTTGTAAAAGAGCTTTCGGCAAATGCGAAAGTTTAGAGAGTATTGTGATACCTTCTTCGGTGACAGAGATTGAAGAGGAGGCTTTTATAGAATGCAAAAGATTAGAGAGGATAGAATTTCAATCTTCTGAGATAGAATTAGATTATTGTATTTTTGACTCCGTAACGCTGCATGCATTAAAAAGTATCGTGGTGCCAAAAGGAAAAGTGCTTTATTATAAAGAAGCATTGCACGGTGGCCATGAAGCAAATCGGGTTGTCGAAAAACAGGATTGAAGACGGATTCTGTCGCATTTTATCAATAACGACAAAGCGAAAGGTGAATATCGGCTAATGCCTTGAAAAACGGATTCCATATTGTTGTACAATAAGGAGAGGAAGCCGAAAATCCGGGAAAGAATAGGTACTTTTCAATGAGATACAATTATGAGAAACGATAATAATTTCAAAAAATCAGCAACGATAGGTGAGTTTACTATCGGCATGCGCCGTGACGGTAGTATTGATGTTCTGATTGACGGCGAACCTTTTTCTGGGAAAGTGAAGGGGTTGCTCCGCGACGAAATAGCCCCAGAAGCAGGTTTTGACGTTGATCACAAATGGACGACACGGCAGTTAGGGAGCAAACTGATCGACCATATCAATTCAAGCAAAGACCCTGATAAGTTTACTGGTTGGTCTCGTGAGTTATATGAACAAGAAATGAAAGAACTTCCAAAAATCAAAGCTTATGGAGATGCTCTCAACAAACGCGATGCCAATAGATTATCAGGAGATATAGGACATTTCATTAAACAATGTAAAGCGTCTGCTGAACTACGGGAGTGCGGATTGGCAGAAAATGACAAAACTACTGTTATGAGCGATTTAAGCAAACAAGTTTTTGATGATATTAACTCATTTCTGCAATGTTCTTTACAGAAACCGAAGCCATTCTCTAATGAACGTGATTTACAGATGCATCTTGTTAAATATTTGATGAAAAAGTATACAGTTGATATAGAATACCATGTGCCATCAGGTTTGATAAATGATTTAATAAAGGGTAATTTAGATGAGTATCCGTGGAAACAAGTTCGCAGCGATAAGCCGCAAGAGATGTATGTTGACATTGTGGTTAGCGATGAGACCGAATACGTACCTATTGAACTGAAATATAAGAAAAAAGAAATAAAAGGGAAATTAGAATTATTCGGGAAGTCTTTTAAATCTAATTATGTAATCTTAAAAAATGATGGGGCTCAATTGTTTGGCAGGTATGGTTTTTGGAAAGATGTCCGAAGAATAGAATTTTTAGCTGAAAAGTTCGACAAAGTTCGGACAGGAATAGTCGTTTTCGTGACAAATGATGACAATTATAATAATGAGTCAAAGGGAATTGGTGAGAAATTTAATATGGGTGATGGCAGCAGCAAGTATAATAAAATTGATTTGTCTTGTTCGTGGTTTTTTGATCCTTCTTCAACAAAAAAATCTTACCAAACATCTCCTGATTTTAAGCTAAAGAGGCCGAAAGAGGTAACTTGGAGTTCTATAAATGGTTTTCAATGGGCAATAGTTGTTGTTGACAAATAACAACTATCATAAAGTTTTATTTCATCTCAGATAATATAACTATGGTAAACCTCTCCAAATCCCACTACACCTCCTTCTGCCAATGCCCTAAGAACCTTTGGCTGAGTGTTCGTCCGCAGGTAAGTGGCATTTCTCCTGATGATGTAAAGAATTCTCTGGAAGCTCGTCTTGAAAAAGGGAAAGAGGTGGGAGAATTAGCCAAGCAGCTGTTTCCTGGCACAGTAGATGTTTCGGTCAAGAAGGCGAATGGAAACCCTGATATTGGAACCATGCTGGCAAATACACAGCAATGCCTCAAAGATGGAACCAAGGTGATTGCTGAAGCCGCCTTTTTGCACGATGGATGCTATTGCGCCGTGGATCTGCTTCGCCGAGAAGGTGACGGTTGGGCCATCTACGAAGTGAAAAGCACCACCGACAAGGATGACAAAGGTAAACAGAAGAAATTCGACAAATACCTGCCCGACATTGCCTTCCAGACGTGGGTGCTGCGCCAGTGCGGCATCACTGTGACGGGCATCAACCTCGTCTGCCTCAACCGCGACTATGTACGGCAAGGGAAACTCGACATACAGCAGTTATTTTCCATCATCGATGTGTGTTCGGACGTACAAAATGAGCTAGCTAAGGTGCCAACGCTGACACCCAATGCGCAGCAAATACTGGTACAGCAACAGGAACCTATTGTTGATTTATCGGAACATTGCAACAAGCCCTATCCTTGTGTCTTTTGGGAATACTGTACACGTCACCTGCCCAAACCATCGGTGTTTGACGTGTATGGTTCGTCTACCGGGAAAGGGGATTTGACTTTTCATTTCGACAAGAAGTTAGAACACTACCATGCGGGGAGGGTGTCGTATAAGGACTTGATTGGTCAGCCTTTGGGTATAGTACAACGTATGCAGGTGGAACGGAAAACGCATATTGACCGCAACGGGATCCGCAAATTCCTTGACGGGTTGAGCTATCCGCTCTATTTTCTGGATTTTGAGACGATGCAGAGTGCGGTGGCGGAATTTGAGGGTGTCAAGCCTTATCAGCAGATTCCGTTCCAATATTCGCTGCATATTGCCAAACGGCCGGGCAAGTATGACCACTTGGAGTATCTGGCGGAAAGCGACGGCACCGACCCGCGCCGGGGGGTGGCCGAACAGCTCTGTGACGACATTCCCGCCAATGTGTGCGTGCTCGCATACAATATGCCGTTCGAGAAAAATTGTCTCAAAGATTTGGCGTGCACCTTCCCGGACTTGTCGCGCCACCTCATGCGCATCCACGACAATATGGTGGATTTGCTCGTGCCTTTCCGTGAGGGCTACTATTATGTCCCCGCCATGGGCGGTTCGTTCAGCATCAAGAGCGTGTTGCCCGCCCTCTTCCCCAACGACCCCAAACTGGATTACCGTAACCTGAAGGACGTTCACAACGGCAGCGAGGCCATGGACATCTTCCCGAAAATCAGGACCATGTCGCGCCGCGAAGCCGCCCGCACCCGCGAGAACCTCCTCCGCTACTGCGAGCTCGACACCTGGGCGATGGTGAAAATTTGGGAGAAATTGATTGAGGTGGCGCGGTAAATAGATTGGGAAACACATATAGAACATTGTAAAAGGAGAAGGCCGAAAATCCGGAAAAGAGTAAGTGAAAAAATAAAAAAAATATGGATACAAGTAATTTGAAAGAGTTCGAAATACAACTTTATTTGCGACTCAATATATACTTTAACTTTATAGTTTCAGGAGATGCTACAGATTTTATAAAAAAATGGGCTGATTCTGAAGATGTTGAATTGTTATCAATGGATTTTCATTCCATAGATGATATCCGAGGCGAAAGAGTAATTGTCACAGATGCGCCCGCTCCATATTATTATTATCGGTGTTGGTGGCTGGACATGGCTAATGAGCATCCGGAGAAAAAACATCTTATGATTTTTTATGTAGAAGAGGCTGATATTCGCGCCATCTATGCTTTAGAATCTTTTATAGAACACAAACCAGACAATCTTTTTTATGGGATTATCAATCGTAATCCTGATAAGACAATCAATTACTCTCTCTGGGGGAAACCTATCAGATGGGGCGAAGAGCAGACCGAAAGCCATATTCAAACAAGTGAATCAGGAGCCGAACGAAATGAAAGACTGGAACGTATAAAGCAGCAACAACTTGAATCGTTGAGGCAGATTATTGAAACGGGGATGCCCCCGACGCCTGCTTTCAAGTCTTATCATGAGGGCGTTCCAGATGGGATGATTCCGTATATCAGTTATTCTGACTTGCTTGACTATAAGTATAACATCCGAGCCATTCCTATCAGCGATTTTCTGGGAGAGGACAAAGTTGAAAAAACAGAAAACGGAAAAATCATCGCCCATTACGTCAGTTTGGAAGAACTGGTTGACGACGGGTGGGTGCTGGATTAGTGTAATAAATTGAATATTAAATGTTTATAATATCAAGTGATAGTTAAGATTATGAAAAACACAAAAACATTAAAAACCGGGAAGCATCAGGAAGCCGTTGTGGTTTGTTCTATTATTGGCAGAAAAGGAAGTAACGCTTTTAACGGCAGAGGTCCCCACACCTTGAAGGAGATTCTTCAAAGAGAGCTCCCCAATTTATGGAATGAAGCCGACAACAATATTCGTATTCTTAAAGAATGGCAGAAACTGGTGGTAAGAAGATTACCAAAATTCAAAAAGAAATTACCCGACGATTTTGAGAAGTTGAAAAGAAGCTCATCACAAATCTCTTTGCTGAATTACATCAAGCTACGGTCCATTTATGGTATGTCAGAGAAGTTATGGGAAACAATTGATTATTTGTGCCATCAAATAGCGAAAAATCATAACGGAGGCAACAAAGATAACGTTGATGATTTGAAACATCAGTTAGACGAGCTAGTAAAAAGAATCGAAGACATTCCTGTTGTTAATATTATCGAAGATAATTCTTGCGGATTTTTCAGGTTGTATCAAACTATCGAATCATTTAATCCCCGTTTAGATTTTTCTGTATTTAAGACCCGTAAAGGTATTTGGTCATATTATGATATTACAGGAAATATTCATAGTCACGGTCTTAAATACGAATCTTTGGGAAAAGATTCATTTGAAAGTCAAGATCCGACAACTCCAAGTATCACAGGTCTAATGGAGAAACCGGAAGACAACGAACTTGTTCGTTTGCATTGAGTATGAATCAATTCGTCAATTAAAATCCACGATCTTCATGTCTTCACCACCTAATCTTAGGCCATTCTTGACCACCCTCCTTTAATTCATCCAGCAGCCTCTCCCGCTCACTAACCTCATCAGTCTATTCCTCCCGTTGTCGGAACTCGCCTACAACGACATCGGCATCGGGACGCACGTATATGTCCTCGCGG
>CAMKLG010000071.1 GCA_946413585.1 uncultured Bacteroidales bacterium | reverse complement strand
TTGACCGGATTCTTCCCTCAAAACTGATAACGAAATAGGAAAGCTTTTTACGCGCAAACACACGTGATCCGCGGAGATTATCAATGTTATCAGTGAATCATTTCAACCGCACCTCGCGCCCCTCCGACAACACAAACACCGCGATCTGTCCGTTTTCGATGCCGAAGCGGATGGCG
The DNA here is from genome assembly GCA_946413585.1 of uncultured Bacteroidales bacterium. GTDB lineage: Bacteria > Bacteroidota > Bacteroidia > Bacteroidales > WCHB1-69 > F23-D06. The sequence goes on along the minus strand of CAMKLG010000071.1, from coordinate 10,882 downwards.
GCGGCAAGGGAGTCCTCGGGGAAGAGGCGGGAGCTGTCGAAGTAGTAGAGGCTGTCGGAGGTGTCGAGCCAGCCGCCCACGTAACCATCGTGGCGGATTGCGTGGCGCACCACCCTGCCGAGCTGTTTGCGGGAGTGGCATCCCTGCGTGGCGGCGTATGCCACGACAACGCCCTCCGCGGGCTCCGTCATCGTGGCGACATCCATCGTGAAGCCGCCGGGATGTCGGAGGCTGTACGCCCAAATGCTGTCCGAAACGGCCCTGACGCTGACACCTGTCAACTTGCTGCCGCTGTAGCAGGAGCTCAGGAGCAGGGCGCACGACAGGAGCATCGCCATCGCTATCTTTTTCGGGAACAGAATTCTGTCCATTGTCTAATGTTTGTTTATTAATTTGTCCATTAATCCCAGGGTTGCGGCCTTACCTTGGGCTACCGAGCTCTTGCCCCTCCGGGGCGGCTCAAAGAATACTATTCACCAATCACAATTCACTAATCACTTCCAGATAGAAGCTCACCGGCCGGAAGCCGTCGTTGCAGCTGATCATGGCGGAGTGCGGGTCCTTCATCCAACCGTCGTAGAAGTTGCCACGACCGGCGGCCAGTTCCTGCACGAACCACCGCATCGACTCCCAGGCGCTGTCGCACATCCCCTCGGGTTGCGCGCCATCGACCGAAATCCATGTCTGCCCCTCCTGCACGTCGCACGCGTGCTCGATGGGGTTCTCGAACCGCGCCTGCAAATCGCGGTAGTCCGCCTTCCGTATGGCTGTGATCTTGATGTTCATTTTTACGTTTATTCAGGTCGCAAAGATATAAAATTATTCCCGCAGAACTCGCTGATCACCGCAGATATTTTTAGGTGAAAAATTACACCTTAGAAAGTATACTAAACAATCAACTCTTTCGTTTCTAAAAAAAAGTATCTTTGTACCCGATATTCATCATTCTACATTCTACATTATGAAAAAGGGCAAACGAACCTGCGAAATCCTGAAGGAGGTGCGGCGGAAAGTCGCGCAAGAGAACGACATTCCGTTGGTGGAGCGCGAATGCACCCACGAGGGGGACTGTCGCGGTACGTGTCCCTACTGCGAATCGGAGGTACGCTATTTAGAGCGGGAACTCTCCAAACGCCGGGCTCTCGGCAAGGCCGTCACTGTGGCGGGCATCGCCGTCTCCGCCATGACGATGGGCGCGTGTCACAGTCCGAAGACACCCGCACCGGCCGCCAGCAACGAGCCTGAGCCCGCCGTGGAGGCAACCTCCCAGCAAGTTCAGGAAGCAGCAGACGGGCAAGAGGTTCCGCCGCCTCCCAGGCAATCAGACCCGTATGAGGTGGACGGTATCATAGAAGAAGTGGGGAAAATACCAGACCCTATAGAAAATTCGTCCGGTTCCGCCCCGAACCGCTGCGCACAAATCCCTTTACAAGTGCCTTACCAAGATGATTGGGATGAGGGGGTGGTTGTGGTAGGTGACATCGAAGATGATGATTATTACGAGGATTTGCCGATGATGTTCGTGGAGGAGATGCCCGAATTTCCCGGAGGTATAGACTCTTTGGACGCCTTTTTGGCAAAAGAGATTCAATATCCTCAGGTGGCGAAGAATAACGGCATCACGGGCACGGTTTTGATTGAGTTCGTGGTGGAAAAAGACGGGAGTGTGACCAACGCCAAGGCGAAAGTCCCTCTCTTCCCCGAATGCGATAAGGAGGCATGTCGCGCCGTCATGTCAATGCCGAAATGGAAGCCAGGAAAAAATATGGGGAAACCGGTGCAATGCTATTACCAGGTGCCGGTATCGTTCCGACTTTAATCTCTGCGTATTTCTCGTATCTTCACGAAAAAATCCCTTCCCCATTTCTTTTTTACTTAATTAGAATTTGCAAAGATACAATTCCCGCAGATATTATTTTAAGGTAAAGAAAGTCGCAAGTCTTTCACATTTCCGAAATTTTTGTATTTTTGCACTCTAAAATTTAAACAAAAATGAAGACAAAAAAGTACAAATCTAAAGAAAAGTCTCTACCCAAAGCAGAAGAGCCCGTTGCCACTTACGGTCCAACGGCTGCCAATAGTAACGATACTATCATTTCCGATCTGTCATCTGAATCCTTGGGCGACAAGCCGGAAGGGTTTGATGCCTGTTATGCCAAATTGAAAGCGGAAGCCGATGAAAAATTCGGCAACAAGGAGCTTATGACAGTGGAAGAGTATTTCGGGAAACTTCGTTACATGGTAAACGCCTATTATGACGACATACAAGGTCCTTCCTTTATCTATTTTGGCTGACATATATCCTCCCAGCCACTATGCGGACATCCGCCATTATCACCCTCTTGCCCGCCGCATGGTGTCGCATAACAGACGTTGGGTCTATATCTTTCACATTGAGGACGACATGGTAATGATTGACCGGATTCTTCCTTCAAAATTGATAACGAAATAGGAAAGAGATTTTTTACGCGCAGATACGAGTGATCCGTGGAGATATTTTTTTCAACAAACTGCAACCTTTCGGGATTTTTGCGTCATTTATAAAAATAATGACTACTTTTGTAACCGAAATACATAATCATTATGATAAACTTTCGAACATTGCGACTCCTCATACCATTGGCAATCTGCAGTTTATGCATACAGCTGAACGCACAAACGGATTCAGTATATGATGGGACCGTGCACTATTTTTGGACGGGAGACGGCAATCACGTGCGGTACGGATTGATGGACACTGCCGGGAACGTCATCTGCCGGCCGAGCTTTAGCCAAATCGGAGTTCCATACTTTGATCTCAAGTCCGATCCAGTCCCCGCAACCAAGGGACGGAAGTGGGGTTTCATCAACACGAAAGGCGAATGGGTCGTCCGCCCGCAGTTCGAATACGCCGGTTATTTCCACAACGGACTCGCCAAGGTCATCGTCAAGGGCAAAACCGGCTATATTCGAAAAGACGGCTCCATAGCTATAGAGCCCCGTTTTGACGGAGGAGATAATTTCTATGACACCATCACCTTGGTGCTTGAAAATAAAAAATCCCAATACATAAACACGCATGGAGAAATCCTTTGGGAAGAGAGATTCTGCTTTGCCTGGCCATTTCAGGACGGTATTGCGGAAGGAAGCACATGTAAATTTAACGAAGGAGAGGAAGAATTATGGGGTGCCATTGATGCGAAGGGCGAATACCTTTTCACACCACAATTCAAGTCTCCACTGGAATTCCTCAACAAAAACGCGGCTTTGGTAGAAACGAACGGTCTTTGGGGTATCATCAGCGTTGACGGACATTGGATTGTGCCGCCGAAATATAATGTTGGCTACCGTGCATGGGCGGGCGACCTCTCATGGGTTTTGACAGAGAATGACGACAAATGGAGCCTGATCGGCAGCGACGGAAAAGTCATCACAGAGCGGAAATTCGACGAAACGGATGCCTTCTACGAAGGACTTGCCGCTGTGAAGATCGGCGACCGTTACGCCTTCATCGATACAACGGGGACTGTGGTGTTCACGCTGGAGCCGGAATACTATCCATTGCACTTCTCCGACGGGCTGGCACTGGTCGTCCAAACGGTTGACAGCACAGACAAATGGGGCTATATCAACAAAAAGGGCGAGTGGGTCATTCCGCCGCAGTTCTCTGACGCGGGCCATTTCTACGGAGGACTCGCATACGTGATTCTGAGCAACGACCCGAAGGACAGACGGTCCGGCTACATCAACCACCGCGGCCAAGTCGTTTGGCAGCACAAGGACAAGTACCCGATAGAGATTTGGAGGTTCTAGCAACAATGAAATATACAAATAACAATGGTCATATGATTACATTGACATTGTTATTCGTGTTTTATTGTACACATATTTCGGGAATTAAATGTATCTTTGCCGCTGAAAAAAAGGACTGAATCGTCATGAAGAAAATGATCACTTGCATACTGGCCACCATCGGCCTTTTTTCCGCCTGCGGGCAAAAAGCAAACTACGAAACCGACGTCTTCACCACCAAAAGCGGGAAAACTGTCAAGATCTACGCGCTGATGCACTCCAGCATCCGCATCGAATACGATGGACGGGAAATCGAAATCGACCCGTGCGCGAAACTGCAGAACAGGACGGTGGACTATTCCGCCTTTCCCAAAGCCGACATTATCCTCGTCACGCACGAGCATTTCGACCACTACAACGAGGCCACGCTCCGACTGCTCTCCGCAGCGAAAACGCAATTGGTGATGAACCAGCGTTGTGTCAAGATGTACGGCAGCGGCACGGCGATGGCCAATGGTGACAAGTTGCAACTCGCCGACGATATCACGGTGGAGGCCGTGCCCGCCTATAACACCACCCAGGGACATCTGCAGTTCCATCCCAAAGGGCGCGACAACGGCTACATCCTCACCATCGACGGACTGCGCATCTACATCGCTGGTGACACGGAGGACATTCCGGAAATGGAAAATATTAAGGATATTGACATCGCCTTTCTGCCCTGCAACCAGCCTTACACCATGACCCCTGAGCAGTTAGTGCGTGCCGCCAAGATCGTGAAGCCCAAGGTGTTGTTCCCTTACCACTACGGCCAAACCGATGTGAGCGGAATTCCTGCGCAGTTACAAGGCATCGATGTGAGGATTAGACATTACGAATAGGGGTTCTGTTTACGAATTTCGAAAACTATTCAGACAATTGGATGTTCTCCCTTGTAGAGACGCAAAATTCTCGTCCCTACTCGCCAGTTTCTAAATCCCCAAAGAGTAAACGTACGATTCTATCTCGCAGTTCGGCTTTTTAAAGGTCACGGTCTTCACCGTTTTGCTTTTGGTATCGTAAATTTTCCAGCGGCCGACACACCAATAACCCTCTGCAAGTAGCGAGCCATTGTCCCCGTAATAGCCTACGCCCTCGAATCGGACAGTCTTTCCATCGTCAAGATACTCCTTGATATATGCCCGGTAATCGAGCCGAAATCCTTCAATTACCGTATCTACTTTGGTGATATTGGTGAGGAGCAAGCCGGGCTTCTCCTCAAAGAAAATCTTCAATTCCCCGCATTCGACACCTTTGCAGTAATCCATCTCAATTCTAGTTCTCACATTCTGATTGACTCTCTCGTCATCCGTATAGGTAGCGTGGCCATCCAGCACGCCATCAACATAATGTTCCTTTATGATCCACCCGTATTCTTCATACGTCCAAAACCCCGTTCTCCGGCCTTCAGAATCGTATTGCTTGACCTCCTTGAGAGTGTCGGAGTCATAAGAAATGGTGTCGCTTTGTGGCGTAGTGTCAGCCTCAAGGCTGTTAACGTTACCGTTCTTGCAGGCCGTCAATCCGAAAACAAGCATGGCGGCACAAAAAATCAATTTCGTTGAAAAACGTTTCATATTATCAAAAAAAAATGAAAACACACTGAATTTCAACACATTAAAACATATTCAACCTACTTTTCTGAACGAATCATCCAATCTCCTCCAACGCCCCCGTCTCCGAATCAATAATAAATCCTCTGACCACGATGTCTTTCGGCACGAGCGGGTGGGTGCGGATGGTCTCCACGGTCTTGCGAACGGAGGTCGGAGTATCCTTGAAACCCTCCAACCAGTGGTCAAGGTCGATGCCGCATTTGCGGATGGTTTCGAGCGTTTCGTCCGTCACACCGCGGGCAATCATCTCGTGGTGGAAGTGGTCGTAGCTCATGTGGCAGGCGCCGCAATGCGAGTGCGCCACCACCATGATTTCCTCAACTCCAAGCTCGTAGATGGCCACAATCAGGCTGCGCATGGCGGAATCGAAGGCGGAGATTACCAGTCCTCCCGCGTTTTTGATGATCTTTGCGTCGCCGTTTTTCAGTCCGAGGGCGGCGGGCAGCAGCTCCGTCAACCGCGTGTCCATGCACGACAACACCGCCAACTTTTTGTCGGGATACTTGTCCGTGAGATACTTCTCGTAGCCTTTCTGCGCCACGAATGTCTTGTTGTATTCGATAATTTGGTCGATCATAATGCTTTAGAATAGAAATCGAAATGCGAAGATACACTTATTACTACGAAATTTTTCAGGCTGATTTCAAACACTTTTTTCCGGCTTTACCGCGTTTGCTGGCCACACAGTCTTGCCATTACACGATACTGTCCACATCTCTCCGTAGTAATTATCTGTCATGTATTTCACGAACTCATCAATCCACTTGTCGTCTTTGTCCACAAACTGTAATAATCCGTCAGCATCTACCCATAAAGCTGACCAAAAGCTCTCTTCTCCAAGACTCCTACCAACATAATCTGGCATTTCCCTGCCAGGATAGTTGTCCACTACAAGCCCACGTTCGTTGACATTCACCACCATCCATGTTATTGGTCTGGGACTGTCCAACCGGGAGACGCATTCCTTATAGACCTCTTCCCACGGCTGACCAACGTGGGCATGAAGGAATTTGATTAAAGGTGTATAGTCGTAACCTGTTCTATGGAATGAGTTGTGCTGCTTTATGGGCATCTTCTCCGGCAAAGCATCCTGTTTCTTTCCTCGTTCAAAACGGTACTTCAAGTTGCCAACCTGAATATAATGCCAATACCCATTGTGGGTTCGCTTGTTCACCTTTCGGTAAAGCGGAGGCTTGCCTTCTTTTCTATTGAATCCCATATTGTAACAGTGTTATATTATCTGCGACATATATTACACCAACCCGTTTCGTTTCATCAACTGCTTAAGCTCTTTATCGGTAATGTTTTCTTGGTCGGATTTGTCATAAATGGCGACAAGAGTGATATCCGTTTCGTTTGTTTCCACAAGGACATGGGTAATAACTCTTGCTCCGCCACTTTTTCCTTTGTCTTTGGAAGTGATGGGGAAACGAACTTTGCGCAAATGTTTACCGAGAGGTGTTCCCATTTGCGGTGTTTCACACAACGCTTTAAGAAAAGCACTATAATCTTGCTTCATCGAAGGATAGTGCTTGGCCAGTTGCTTTAAATCGCGGGCGAAGTCCGGTGTGGTGGTAATTTTACAGTTCATTGAGCAATTCTTCTGCATCGACACCATTAATTTTCCCTTCCTGCATCTGCTTGAGTTGTCCAAAAGCATGGTCAACTTTGGCTAAAGCCTGTTCTTTCGGCGTGGCTTTCATTTGCACCACGTCAGCCTCACTGTAAGTCCAACCCATTTTTGAAATCATCTTTTTGAAAAAGCTGACCTCATGGTTTGGTATGTTAATGGTAATTGCTGTCATATCTGTTTCTTTCTTAAGAGTTCGGCTGCAAAGATACACTTTTTCCAACGAATAATCATCTCTCACTGCATTTTTCCATAAAAAGTGATTACCCATTCAAATGTTACACAAGAAATTCCCGCATCGTTTCAATTGAGACATCATATTCCGGGCTCGTTTGCGCAAAGTAAAACGCTCTTTCATAATTCATCGCAAAACGACCGCGCACAAATACAAAAAAATATCAACCGATTCGTTGACAAAAAAAATCAAGCATTGTGTCGCCTTGTAAACTGTTTATGGCTCGTGTGGTGCATAGCCTCGGAGAGGCGTCACGCACGCAGTGCAATTAACACCATCACAACTTCTTCCCCACCATCCGCTGCATCACCACGGCGCAGGAGGCGTCGCCAGTGACCGACATGACGGTGCGGCCCATATCGATGAGGCGGTCAATGCCGGCGGCCACCGCCACACATTCGACCGGAATGCCCGCCGAGGCGAACACCATCGCCATCAAAGCCAAGCTGCCGCCCGGAATGCCCGGAGTGCCGATGGAAGCCACCGTGGAGGCGAAAGCGATGGCCAAATACTGGCTCATGGTGAGGTCGATGCCGCAGCAGGTCGCCATGAAGACGGACACCACTCCGAGGTAGATGGCGACACCGTCCATATTGATGGTCGCGCCCAACGAGAGCACAAAACTGCCGATGTCCTTGCTGACGCCCATCTTTTCCGTACACTGCATCGTGTAGGGCAGCGTGGCCACCGACGAGTCGCTGGAGAAAGCGAACAGCATAGCCGGCTGCAGACCTTTGAAGAACTTCAGCGGCGACATTCTCCCCAACAGCGCCACCGCGGAGGAATAGACCACTCCGGCGTGAACCACAAAACAGAGGTAGGCCAGCGCCAGCAGCGCCGCGTAGGAACCCAGCACCGCCGGACCGTTATCGACCACCACAGGGGTCAGCATACAGAACACACCGATGGGAGCCAATGCCATGATGTAGTCCAGAATCTTGCCCACCACGTCGTTGAAGCTGAGGGTCACTTTCCGCGCCATCTCGCCTTTCTCGCCCACGTGGACCATGGCGATGCCGAAAAGCAGGGCGATCACGATGACCTGCATCATTGCCATCGAGCTCAACGGCTCAATGATGTTCTCCGGAAACATGTTGACCAGTTGGTCCATCACTGTAACGTTGGATGTTTCGACAGGCTCCGCCGCAGCATCCAAATCAATGTTGATGACCGGCAGGAAGCCCTTCAACAGACTGGGGACCACCAGTCCCAACGTCACTGCGAAAAGGGTGGTTGTCATGAAATAGAGCAGAGCCCGGAATCCCAGCTTTCCCACTTTCGAGATGTCGTTCATCGAAAGGATGCCCGCCATGATGGAGAAGAGCACCAGCGGTGCCACAATAAACTTCAGCAAGTTCAGGAAGATAATGCCAAAGGGTTTGATATACGTATCGACAAAGCCGGCTTGGTTGCGAAGCAAGATGCCCGCCACCACTGCAAGCAGCAGGGCGATGCCAATCTGGGCGGTAAGGGAGAGCTTTTTCATATTCTATCGTAAAAGAACGCGCAAAAATACAACTTATTCCAACGAATAATCTTCATCTCACTACATTTTTCCAATAGCTAACTTATAATACCTCTTTCTAATCATTACTAACCGCGCTAACCAGATGACGAAGAAGACATCGGACAGGATTTTGTATAGCGGCGGCATAGTGACGAACCATGAGACCACCCAGAGGATGAGGTCGATGTCGAAGAGGATGTTCCACAGACGCTCGCGGTCGTGGAATTCGCAGAGGACGTCTCCTTCTTGTGGCACCTCTACCTGCGTGGTAGAATAGACCGATAAATCGAGGCTTTTGCCGCTTTTGCCCAACGGAATAAGTCCTCCGAACTGCACCTTCAGGTTATAGATGCCTGCCGGGATTTCAATACGCAGGTCGTGGTCTTTCATCATACCGACATTTAGTCCGTTGATGAAGACAGCATGGGGCAGCTTCGGCTCGTACCAGTGGCGGAGATGATGGATGGTGAGAGTAGACATAATCGTTTATTCAATCTTCAAACTGCTTATCGCGGATTACAATACAACCCGTGACTACGGGCGATTTTGCTGATGGTCTCTTCAGGCAATCGGCTGTGAAAATGAAGGTAATAGTCATATCCGACATCCACTTGCACTTTTTTGGCCTCGTTTACCAATGCGCACCAGAACAATTCCCTCAAACAAGCTTTCAAAACCGTATCTATCTTGGAAGCTGCTATACGTTGCCCCTCTTTCAAAGAGGATACAATCTAATAGATAGCTTTATTCTCTTTGTTGAACGCCTTTGATCGACGCCAATAAAAAGTGTTTGGTTCAACAATCGTTAAGAACTTGACACCCGATACTTCCAAAAGTTCTTTTACGGTATCAACGTATGCGGACTCGACTCTCAAATATTCCTCCTTGGTCAACACCTCTCCATCAAAGCTTCTCCCGGTGTCGCTAACAGATATCCACTCGTTTTTGGTATAAACACAATCTTTATAGTATTGAGGTTGGTATTTGACAATCTCACAGCCGTATTTTATGAAAGGGCTGTTAAGATTCGTGCTATTCATTCGCTTGAAAACTTTGTCACGTAACATATTACTTTGATCTTGATGATTCTTGTTCTTGGTGAGGTTTTACTGGCGCAAAACATAGAAAAAAAATATTATGGTGTTAATTGCGCTTGTCAGCGCGTCTCATGCCTCCGGCATGATGCCGATGCCGATGCAAAGTACTTCTTAACGTGAAGTCACCACCACGAGATCTGAAAGAGAAATCACACGCTAACCTTTTCGAAATCCGACGCCGGATGTTTGCATAGAGGACAAACGAAGTCCTCGGGCAGTTCATCACCCTCATATTCGTAACCGCAGATGACGCAACGCCAGATGGTCTTGCCTTCGGCGGTCTGGCCCACGGGTTCGGGTTGCGGCTTGATGTGTTCCTGGTAGTAATTGTAGGTGGCGGAGGACACGTCGGAGAGCACCTCCATCTCGGTGACAGGGCCGATGAAGAGGACGTGCGAACCGAGGTCCACGACCTGCTCCACCTCGACGGAGAGGAAGGTGTTGGTGCCGCGCGTGATGGCCAACGTGCCGTTGCTGACACGGCGGCAGTCCTTGAAGTCGGCGAACTTATCGACCTCGCGCCCGCTCTGGAATCCGAAGTGCTTGAAAAGCTCGAAGTCAGCGACTTCGCTGAGGATGGAGGCCGTGAATCGGCGTGAACGCTGGATGAGCTCGGTGGTCAGGTTTTCCTTGCACAAGGCCACGGAGATGCGGTCGGGCTGCATCGCCACCTGCGCGATGGTGTTACTGATACAGCCGTTGTCGCGGCCACCGTCGCACGTCGTGATGACGAACAGACCGTACTGGATGTTGAAAAGGGGGTTGCTCATATCGTCATTTTTTATATTGGATACAAAAAATGGGAGCAAGTCCAAATCCCCACTCCCATTCTATATTCTTCATTCTACATTCATCATTCTTCATTCATAATGATGTCCAGCATCGCATTTGCGGAATCCGCAATACGTGTGCCGGGACCGAAGATGGCGGCGACACCGCAGTCGTACAGGAACTGGTAGTCCTGCGGGGGAATCACACCGCCCACGG
>CAMKLG010000070.1 GCA_946413585.1 uncultured Bacteroidales bacterium | reverse complement strand
AAACCTAAAACCATAAACCTAAAACCATAAACCTAAAACCATAAACCTAAAACCAAAACCAAAAACCATTATGCCAACGAAAAAAAACAACAGTTTCCGCTTATTCGAACAAGCCCGCGAAACCTCTAACCCGCGCGTGGGGACGCTCTCGGACCAGCTTATCCGACTGCGTCAGAAAAACATCGCTGAATCTCTGTCCGACTTTGAGGGCAGTGCACATAAACTGGAACATATAAAAAGTTTTTCCGGTGTGGATTTCGTGGATGACGCGCGCTCTAACACCTCCAATGCAGTCTGGTTCTCCCTGCAATCCATGACCAAACCTACCGTTTGGATCACCAATATCGATTCTCCCGAATTACTGACCGACGACATCATGACGCAGGTGCAGGAAAAAGTGAAAGAGGTTGTACTGCAAGGAGTTTATAACATCGATGTGTATCAAAAGATTGCCGAAAAAAATATTCCGGTCATGATGACCATGAGCATGGAAGATGCTGTCAATCACGCATTTTACGCATGTCAGAAAGGCGATTTGGTGTTATACGCACCTGGAGTCCACGGTAATGGACAGGTTACCTATCGCGAACGCGGCGACCGTTTTAAAGCAGCGGTAGCTCAACTTTAAAACCGAACGATAATGGATACTGGTAACGCCGTGCCGAAGGGCACATTCCTTCAGAAAATCAAGCTGAATTCTGACAACGTGATCCCTATTGTCGTCTTTTTCCTGACGGCGATATCCATTGTCATGGTGTATAGTATGCGCGGCAACGTGGTGCTCAATCACCTCAAACACATACTGTTCGCTTACATCGGCATGTTCGCGATGTACCGGTTCGACTATCGGAAACTGGGTGTCATCGCTCCATTTTTGCTCATCACAGCCGTCGTCCTGCTCCTACTAACCATGCTGTCACAGGCTGTGCGCGGCATTACCATCTTCGGACGCGACGTGCAGACCTTCTATATCATCGGATTTCTCATCATCTTCTACATTTCCAACTACATGGCACGTCAGTACCATAAATTCGGGGAGATCTCAAACTCCAGCGTCAAATACCTCTTCGGTTTGCTGCTGGTATTCTGTCTTGGAATCGCTTCCATGAACATGTCCACCTCTATCATCCTTTTCGTCACGGGTTTAGCCATCTTTTTTGTAGGAGGGCTGAAAACAAGAGACATTTTTGGATTAATCGGTATCGTGACTGTGGCACTAGTGATAGTGGTAATCGTGGTGTCGCAGTTGAGCGATGGAAAGAAGAATCGCATCGGTCGTATGTCAACCTTCATCAACCGATGGGAGTATTTCATCACTAAAAAAAATGTGAATGGCTACGGTGACCAAATGATTTTGGCTCGGGCGGCCATCGCTCGCTCAGGATTCAGCCCAGCAGGACCGGGGAAAGGGGTCATCAAGAACAGACTCCCCGAAAAAGAGACCGACTATGCCTTCGCCTCCCTCTACGAGGAAACGGGCATCGTGGTGGGCATTGTAGTGTTATTCTCTTACCTCATCATCTTCTATCGAGCGCGAAAAATCTCGCTGGAAGCCACCGGCACTTTCGGACGACTATTGGCCTTCGGCATCGGTTTCTGGTTCACATGCCAGGCACTGGTGCATATAGGAGTGAACTGCGAACTGCTACCCACTACGGGACAAACCCTGCCGTTCATCAGTAGCGGCGGTGCCTCTCTGTTCGTCTCCGGTTGCGCCATCGGCATGCTCCTCAACGTCGGCAAAGTCGCCTTCCTTGAAAGCCAAAAAGAAGACCCCATGACCATCCTTCGAGGAAACCCAACCCCTACCATAAACCATTAACGTATAACCCTCTAACCCTTTAACCTTCTAAACCATAAACCATAAACCCTAAACTCTAAACCCTAAACTCTAAACTAATAACCCTTTAACCGCCTAACCGTCTAACCCCCTCTCAACCCAAAAGAATGATCCAACTTAATAAACTTTCGGTGAATTTCACGGGAGATTTCCTTTTCAAAGACATCTCCTTCGTAGCGGGCGACAAAGACCGCATCGGGCTGGTGGGTCACAACGGCGCGGGAAAATCCACGCTACTGAAAATCATCCACCGCGACCTGGAACCAGCGTCAGGGACAATGGTCATCACCTCTGGTCACCGTGTGGGCTATCTGCCACAAGAGCTGGTCGGCAACTCCCCTTTGTCCGTCTGGGAAGAAGCCGTCTCCGCCTTTTCGGAAATCAAGGTGATGGAACGCAAGATGCAACAGATTTCCACTGAACTGGCCGAACGCACCGATTACGAATCCGAAGAATACGCGAAGCTGACCCAACATCTTTCCGACCTCAACGACCGATATAACCATCTGGGAGGCAATACGATGGATGCCGAAACCGAGAAGGTGCTTCTCGGCATGGGCTTTCTGCGCGAAGAATTCCATCAGCCCATGTCTTCCTTCAGCAACGGCTGGCAAATGCGCGTATGCCTCGCCAAAATTCTCCTGCAGAAACCCGAAATCATCCTCCTTGACGAGCCCACCAACCACCTCGACATCGAATCTATCCAATGGCTGGAGGAGTATTTAGCCAATTACGACGGTTGCGTGATTCTGGTCTCCCACGACCGCGCCTTCCTCGACCGCGTCACCAATCGAACGGTTGAAATCACTTTAGGTACCATACAAGACTATAAATGCAGCTACTCCAAATATGTGGAACAACGATTGGAACGCATTGAGAGCCAACAATCTGCATACGAAAACCAACAAAAAGAGATTGCACAAATCGAACGTTTCATCGAACGATTCCGTTATAAAGCCACGAAGGCACGGCAAGTGCAAAGCCGCATCAAAATGCTGGAGAAGATGGACCGCGTGGAAGTCGATGAATACGACAAAAGTTCCATTTCGTTCAAATTTCCACCTGCGCCGCACTCGGGATTGGTCGTGGTGGAGAGCAAAAACCTAAGCCTAGGCTACGACACGAAGCCGCACGTGCTCACGAATGTGGATTTCCGCTTGGAACGTGGCGAGCGCGTGGCATTCGTTGGACGTAACGGTGAAGGCAAATCCACCATGGTGAAAGCCATCGTGAACGCACTCACGCCTGAAAGTGGCACCTTAGAACTTGGTTATCAAGTGGTTGTAGGTTATTATGCCCAAAACCAAGCACAACTTCTGAATCCTGAAAAAACCGTTTTTGAGACCATCGACGATGTGGCGGTTGGAGACATCCGACCGAAAATCCGCACCATCTTGGGCAGTTTCCTTTTCGACACGGAAGACTCCGAAAAAAAGGTGAAAGTACTGTCGGGTGGAGAAAAAGCCCGCCTCGCCTTGGCGAAATTGCTACTTTCCCCCTTCAACCTGCTCATCCTCGACGAGCCTACCAACCATCTCGACATGCCCTCCAAAGACGTGCTCAAAAACGCGCTGTTGCAATATGAGGGAAGTTTGATCCTAGTTTCCCACGACCGCGATTTTCTGCAAGGCCTGACCTCCAAAGTGTATGAGTTCAAAAATCACCAAATGCACGCTTTCACTGGTGATATCTATGATTTCTTGGCGCAACGCAAAATGGAGAGTCTCAACGAGCTGCAAAGCAGAAATGTCTCTTCCAACAACGGAACTACTGGCGACAAAAGCACATCCAACAAAGAGCAATGGGAACAGCGGAAGCAACGCGAAGCCGACGACCGCAAACGCAAAAACCGCCTCAAAAAAATCGAGGAGGAAATTGCCTCTTTGCAACAAAAACTAGCCGACACCGAAGCACAATTAGCAGACCCTGAGCATCATGCCGAAGCCATCGCCTCCGGCGAACTCTACAACACCTACGAATCCCTAAAAAACAGCATCGAAGAGAAAGAAATGGAGTGGCTGGAACTTAGCGAAGCTTAGAAGGGAATAGGCAATAGGGATTAGAGCATAGAAAACAAGCTATAATCCAACAACTAAAAGCCAATAGTATATGTCCAAATTTCCCCACCGCCTAAGTCAAAAAATTGTATCTTTGCGGCTTAAATTTGAATAAGCCACTGATATGAGAAATCAGAATTTATTAATCGCTTTTATTGGGATAATGGTGTTCTTTTCGGCTTGCGACCACACCAAGAAAAAACCCGTAGAGAACAAAGAAACCACCATAGAACTTCCTGCTTTCAACAACGATTCCGCATATCGTTTTGTGAAGATGCAGACCGACTTCGGACCGCGCATATTGGGAAGCGACGCACATGCAAACTGTCAAGCTTGGCTGATTCAAAAGTTGCAACAATATTGCGACACTGTTTACAATCAGAACTTTACGGCTAAAACTTACGACGGCAAGCAGTGGCCTTGCGCGAACCTCATCGGCAGTTTCAGACCGGAGAAGACCAAGCGCATTGTCTTGGCAGCACACTGGGACTCCCGCCCCTTTGCCGACCACGACCCGAACCCTAACAACCGCGAAACCCCCATCGATGGTGCTAACGACGGTGCCAGCGGTGTGGGTGTTTTACTCGAAATAGCTCGACAACTTCATGAAAACCAACCCAATGTGGGTGTAGATATCGTCTTCTTCGATGCCGAAGACTACGGTCCGAAGGAAAGCGACCACATCCCCGGCGATTGGTGGGGACTAGGTGCACAATATTGGGCAAAAAATCCTCATATCCAAGGATATACGGCTAATTATGGTATTCTGCTCGACATGGTAGGCACCCCCAACGCACAATTCATGCAGGAGCAGTTCTCCCTGCGCGACGCAGAAAGCATCGTACGCAAAGTCTGGTCCACCGCCTATCAACTCGGTCACGGACAGTACTTCCAGAACAAGCCTGGCGGCGTGATCACCGACGACCACTACTACGTCAACAAATATGCCCCGTTCAAGATGATCGACATCATCCATTACGATGCAGCTTCGGGCACCGGTTTCGACCCCGTATGGCACACCACCAACGACAATATCAAAAATATTGACAGAAACACGCTCGGCGTGGTGGGCACAACTTTATTGCAAGTTCTTAAAAACGAATAATTTACGATGAAAGTATTTAAATTCGGTGGGGCTTCGGTGAAAGACGCCCCCGCTATTGAGAATCTGAAAAACATCCTGCAACGCTATGACAAAGAGCAGCTTGTGGTAGTTATTTCCGCCATGGGCAAAACCACCAACTTCATGGAAAAGTTGCTTGACGCCTACTATCATACACCTGAAAAAGTAGAAAGTCTTGTCAATGAACTGCGGGAGCAGCACGAAAGCGTGGCCGCACAACTCATGGGCCAAAACAATCCTTTCCTCCCCCACTCTGACCGACTGTTCACACTGCTCAACGAACAACTGAACCGCCCAATTTCCGACAATTTCGACTACGACTACGACCGTATCGTAAGTTTCGGAGAGTTGCTCTCCACTACACTTATAGCCGTCTATCTTGACACGCAACATCTTAATACTAAATGGCTTGATGCACGTCAGCTGATTCGTACCGACAATACCTACCGCGAAGGCCACGTCGATTGGACCGTAACACAAAAGCTGGTCTGCAACACCATCAATCCTTACTACCAAGACAAAACGCACGGCATTGTGTTGACGCAAGGCTTTATCGCAGGCACTGCCGAAAACCAAACCACCACGTTGGGTCGTGAAGGTTCCGACTATTCCGCTGCTATCTTAGCTTATACACTTGATGCTGAATCAGTTACAGTATGGAAAGACGTTCCCGGCATTCTCAACGCCGACCCTAAACGCTTCCCCAACGTCGTCAAAATCGACACGCTGACCTACCATGAAACGGTGGAACTCGCTTATTACGGCGCAAGCGTCATTCACCCGAAAACACTCAGACCGCTGCATAACAAGCAGATACCCTTGTTCGTGAAATCCTTCTTCCACCCTGAAAACGAAGGAAGCAAGATTACACAAGAAGCTGAGAATGTGGAAGTTCCATCCTACATCGTCAAAGACAACCAACTGCTGATTTCTGTCTCTCCACGCGACTTTTCCATCATAGGAGTCGAGAATTTGTCCAAAATCCTGGACATTTTGTCCGAATATCGTATCAAAATCAACCTGATACAGAATTCAGCGCTCACCTTCTCCGTTTGCACCGACAATGTGCCGTTGCGCTTGCAACCTTGTATGGAAGCGTTGCAGAAAGAGTTCATTGTCAAGTTCAACGATGGCATCCGCTTGGTGACCATCCGTCATTACAATGCAGACTCCGAAAAGAACGTGTTGAAGATGTTTGCGGACGAAGAGGTGCTGATACGGCAGAGCAACCGGCATACAATACAGCTGGCACTGAAATAGAATGCTGGGGTCAATCATGATTCGCCCCTACAATCAAAAAAATTGCAAAAAATAGATTTGTCCATTGACAATCTAAAACAAAAGTGTATTTTTGCAGGGTTAAATTTAATGATAAATTTTCACATTAAATACTTTAAGTTATGAAGAAAACTTTACTTGTTTTATTTGCCGCGATGCTGACTTCCATGTTTGCTTCTGCGCAAATCACGGACACCATTGTGTCTTTGACCCCCTCTAACCGCAATGTGGTGATTGAAGAATATACCGGTATCAATTGCGGTTATTGTCCTGACGGTCACCGCATAGCCAATGAAATTATGGCTGCTCATCCCGACAGAGTATGCGTAATTAACGTTCACGAAGGCGGTTATGCAGCGAACACCTTCACCACCCAATTCGGCAGTGCCTTGGCTAACCAAACCGGGTTGACTGGTTATCCGGCAGGTACCGTGAACCGACACGTCTTCACCGGTTCCGTCACCGACTTGAACAGAGGACAGTGGGCATCTGCCACCAACAATATGTTGGGGACAGCTTCTCCTGTGAACATCGCCGCTGACGGTACTTTGGATTGGGCTACACGTACTTTGAACATTCGTGTCCAATTGTATTATACCGCAGCTCAAACCGTCACTTCCAATGCATTAAACGTTGCTATTATTCAAGACAATGTGTTGGGTCCCCAAAGCGGTATGTCCGCCAACCCCGATCAAGTTGTGGGAAATCAATACGCTCACATGCACATGTTGCGTCACCTGATTACAGGTCAATGGGGTGAGACCATCTCCACTATCGCTCCGGGTACGCTGGTTGAGAAAAATTACGAATATGTGATTCCTGAACAACTCGGTACCCCGAATGCTATTGAAGCTGTTTTAGAAAATTTGCAATTTGTTGCTTTTGTTTGTGAAGGTCACCAAGAAATCCTTACAGGCACGCATATTCCTGTTCAATACACCAACTTACCCGCCAATTACGGTCGCGTGGTTAGCTTGAGGGAAGGCACCAACATCACTTGCGATAATCAAGGAAACGTCTATTTTGAGCTTAAGAACTTAGGAAGTGCCCCCATCACCTCAATAACCTATAACTACACCGTAAACGGCACTCAATCCACCTCAACTTGGACAGGAAACATTGCTTCCATGAGTATTGGAAACATTGAAATACCTACATTTGACATCAATGTGAACGCTAACAACAACATTTCAGCACAAGTAACGACTATTAACGGTGAAAACATCACCACTGATGCAGCAAACCTGACCTTTAGAAAGAACGTCTATACCGGTGGTGGCCGTATGCTTTTCAAACTCGTGACAGACCGTTACGCCAGCGAAACCACATTTAAAATCTTTGATCCAAACGGAGAAGTTATTCTCTCTGGTGGTCCTTGGCCGAACCTTGCTTCAAATGGTACGACCATCCGTGAATTTGAATTCAATCCTTCAACAACGGGTTGTTATCGCTTGGAGGTTTATGATTCATACGGCGATGGTATTAGTGCAGGTACCGGTAATGGATATTTCCAACTGTTTAATGAAAACGGTCAACAAATTTTCCGCAACAACGGCAAATTCGGCAAGCAAGCCACTTACATGGTTGACGTAGCTTATCCTGCTGGTGTTGAAGAATTTACAACCGAAACCGTTATCTATCCTAACCCCGTATCGGATGTCATCAACATTAAAACTTCTGACAATGTTGAACGTGTCGAACTCTACAACATGCAAGGTCAACTTGTGAAAGTGGAGATGAACGTTGAAAATATTTCCGTACGCGACTTGTCCAATGGTGTTTACATGTTGAAACTCACCACGGATAAGGGTTCCTCCATGCACAAGATTATCAAGAAATAAGGATTTCCATCCCGATTTTTGAAATGAATAAAAAGGCCGGCAGCAATGTCGGTCTTTTTTAGTAATTCCACCCAAAAAAAAGCGTATTTTTGCCGCTTCAAAAAAACAGCAAAAGGAGAAGGATTTATTTATTATGGCAAAAAAAACAAAGGCAAAAAAATTTTGGAAAACATTCGGTCTAACCGTTCTTATATTATTTATAATCAGCATTTTACTTCCGCTATTATATCGTTGGGTCAATCCACCCGTAACCACATTTCAATTAGTACAAGCCGTACATAACGGCACCGGAATCCATAAGAAATGGGTACCCATTGAGAAAATCTCTCCCTACATGTACCGCGCCGCCATCGTCTCGGAAGACAACTACTTCCTCGGGCATCGCGGCTTTGATGTCGTCGCGCTGAACACCGTAATGGAAGAGCGCAAAAGTGGCCGCAGACATCGGGGCGGCAGTACCATTTCGCAACAAACCGCCAAAAACGTGTTCTGTTGGCCGAAAAGTTCTTGGGTGCGCAAAGGCGTGGAAACTTACTTCACCTTCCTGATTGAGACTTTCTGGTCGAAAGAACGCATCATGGAGGTCTATCTGAATGTGATTGAGATGGGACCCGGCATCTACGGTTCCGAAAAAGCGGCGCAAACCTATTTCAACTGCCATGCTTCTCAACTCACTGCACACCAAGCAGCTTTGATTACCGCCTGCTACCCTAGCCCGCAAAAGCGCAACCCCGCCAAACCGACCCCTTACCTGCTCGGTCGTGCCGCCAATATTGAGGCTAAAATGGCCAAATATGGGACTCCTAAATTTACAGAAGAATACTGCGCCCGTGTCAGAGATCGTTACATGCTCGCTGTGGTCAAAATGAAAATACGGCAAAAAAAATCGTCAAGTGCTACGAAAAAGAAGAACACAAAAAAACAGCGGTAGATGCTACCGCTGTCCAAAACCATTAACCTATGTAAGACAATGAAAATTAATTCATAATCATTTTACTCTTACGCAGGTTGTATCAAAAAGTTACAACTTTCCATAATTTTTTTTGCGAATGTTGTATTTGCGAAGTGTCCGGGACGATTCGCAATGATCTCCGCACGCAACGGAACCCCCAGTAAATAAAGGTCTCCGATGAGATCAAGGAGCTTGTGACGCGCCGGTTCATTCGGGTGGCGCAAGTTGGTATTATTCAAAATATGATCGGGAGTAACCGTGATGTCTTTCTTGTGGAAGAAATCCGCCAGCTGGGTTAACACCTTGTTGTCGGGCACCTTATCCACAAAAACGATGGCGTTGTCAAGGTCGCCACCGCGCACCAAATTGTTCTGAATCAGGAACTGCAACTCGTTTAAGAAGACAAACGTGCGACAGTTATAAACATCCGGAACGAAATTTTCCAAATTATCCAACACAGCCTGTTGTGCGGCCAGCACCTTAGTGCCATAATCGACGTTCACGATCATTTTGAAACGTTCTGCCGGCCTGATAGTTAGATCTATATCCTTCTCAGGCACAGAAAAAGAGATCTCCTCAGTCACAATGCCCACCTTCTTGGGCTGGTCAAGGGTCTTGAGTCCCACTTCTTTCAACATCTCTACATAGATGCGGGAGCTGCCGTCGAGGATGGGGGTTTCAGGACCGACCGTTTTCACGAGCACATTATCGATACCAAGGCCTGCCATTGCAGCCATAAGATGCTCAATAGTATGTACTTGCGCGTCACCTTCTCTGATAGAGGTGCCGCGAGAAGTGTCAAAGACCGTCAGCGGAGTGGCCTTGACCACAGGGTTTCCAGGCAGGTCGGTACGCTCGAAACAGATACCTGTATCAGCGGCGGCAGGCACGAAAGTCACCGTCACCTGCTGACCCGTATGTAAACCTCTCCCCGATACAGAAACCGGAGAGGCAATGGTGGTTTGCAATCTTGTCATGAAAATTACTGATTATTCTTTTGGTTGTTTATATATTGTTGATATAGTTCGGGTAATTTGCGGCGCAACACGATGAGTTTGCGCTCTTCAGAAGCCGGGACCGCCGGACTTCCAAGGTAAATGCCTTGTTTCAGCGAGTGTGTGACACCCGATTGCGCTCCGATGACGGTGCCGTCATCAATGGTGATGTGTCCGGAGATGCCCGCTTGTCCCGCCACGATACAGCGGCTGCCAAGTTTCGCGGAACCCGCCACACCTGCCTGAGCAGCAAAAGCAGTACCCTCGCCCACCGTGACATTGTGCGCAATCTGCACCAGATTATCAATCTTCACGTGGTCGTGAATACGGGTAGAACCCATCGTAGCACGGTCAATGCAAGTGTTCGCACCAATCTCCACATGATTGCCAATTTCCACATTGCCAATCTGCGGGATCTTGAGATATTCGCCGTTCTGTTGGGCGAATCCGAAGCCGTCGGCCCCGATAACCGCTCCTGCGTGCAGAATGCAGTCGGTTCCGATATGACACTCCTCATAGACCTTCACGCCCGCATAGAGCGTAGTGCGCGCCCCGATGCGCACGCGGTCGCCGATGACCGTCTGCGGGTAAATGCTCGCGCCGTCGCCGATTTCCACACCGTCGCCAATGCTCACAAACTCGCCGATATAGACATTCTGCCCGATTTTGGCCGTCGGAGCGATGCAAGCTTTGTCGGAAATGCCAGTCTTGCGCGGCTTGTTCTCCTGATAGAAATTCAGCAGTTGCGCAAAAGCGAGATAAGAATTCGCCACCTTGATAAGGGTGCAGGGCACCTCTTGTTCAGGGACAAAATCCTTGTTGACAATTGCAGCAGTGGCTTTCGTCGTATATATATATTGCGTGTATTTCGGATTGGAAAGGAAGGTTAAGCCGCCAGGCACGCCTTCTTCGATTTTGCATATTGTAGTGATTTCAGCGTTGGGATCTCCGATGATCTCGGCGGAAATCAATCCTGCAATTTGAGCTACGGAATATTTCATCATTTGACTAAATTTGAGGGTGCAAAAGTACACTTTTTTTGGTTATGGCATGTAGGGGAGAATGATTATTCGCCCTTACCACAATCATTTATCGTTCCTGATTATTTTTTTTCATCAAGTGTGCCGTTGTATCAAAAAAAAGTGTATTTTTGCCGCCGATTTCAGAAATGAAACCACGGAGAGGTGGGTGAGTGGCT
>CAMKLG010000069.1 GCA_946413585.1 uncultured Bacteroidales bacterium | reverse complement strand
GGAGGCCTGCGTCACCTCCGAATACCACGAGATGCGGCTCGCCGGACTGCTCACATTAGTGCAGTTCTTCAAAGCGGCCAAGGGCGACCGCGGACTGCAGCAGCTGAACGTCAGCTTCTATCTGTCGCACCTCCAATTCGTGAACAACTGGGATTTGGTCGATCTCACCTGCTACGAGATCCTCGGTGTCTGGCTCCTCGACAAGGACCGCAAGATGCTGTACGACATGGTGGAGAACGGCACTACCATCTGGGAGCAGCGCATCGGCATCGTCACCACGATGCAGTTCCTGCGCCACGGCGAGCTGGACGACACCTACGCGTTGGCGGAGCTGTTCCTGCAGAAACCCGCGCCCCTACACGACCTGCTGCAGAAGGCCGCCGGCTGGCTCCTCCGCGAGGCGGGCAAACGCGACGAGCAACGCCTCCGCGACTGGCTCGAACCCCGCCGCACCACGATGCCCCGCACGATGCTGCGCTACGCCATCGAGCGGTTCCCGGAGGAGGAGAGGAAGAGGATGATGGAGCGATAAACAATGTTTCGGAAGAAACAAAAGACAAGTTCTATCAAGGCGACCTGAGCACTACCGCTACACCTGTCAAATCCTCATACACGCCAGTCTCCAAGAACCCGATGATGCTTTGGATGATTAACGCCAAAGCATTGTCCACTTTCCGCAATTCCTTGCCGGAGTATTAACAATTCCGTACCCACTTGCACCTTTTGTCGGTTTTAGTCCTAATGCGTTTTTTATGTCTGTAAGAAAACCATATATCTGATTGTTTTGTTGATAACTTTTTTCGAAATTTATTAATTTCTCAATTGCAAGTTTGCGATTAATTTGTATTTTTGCCGCGTCATTCTTGCAAGAAGGTCGATTGGATGAAAGATTCCTCCTTAACAGTTTGCGAGAATGATTTTTTTGTTTTCCCTTATTCGGTTTTCCGATTTCTTTTGTTTTTGATTGTTCTTCGTTGATCATAGTTTGTCGTATTTTTTTGTGTGAATAAATTGATTTCAATATCATTGCAAAAATACAACAAGAGAACCCTTTTGTCAAGAGTTTTGAAAAATATTTTTATGGTTGATATTCTTAAAGTTGTGTCAAGTACGTTAACTATTCGACTTTGAATAGTTAATTTTTGTGCCAGTTTTTCGCAGGAAATGTTTTTTTGTTTACCACAGCATGTTTTCTGGTCTGTTGTAAATAGGGTTCTTCTCAGCCAGATTTCTAAAAAAATTGTCATAAAATGATAATCATAAAATGACAAAAATCATGGTTTGTGTATTAACTTCCTGCTAATTAGGCTATTGGATTTGATGTTGACGTCATTTCAACGACTCCTCGAACGTGACGTGCACCATGTCGCCGAAACTCTTTCCGATTTGCTTGCGGATGTCCTTGCGGACGCCGATGATGAAGCAGGGCGTTCCCATCTTGACGATCTGGCCGTCGTAGGGCTCGCCGTCGAAGGTGGCGTGGACCGAAAGGCGGCCTTTGCCGTACAGGACTTTGATGTCGAAGGGGACCTCCACGTATGCGGCGTCCATGTTCTCGTTCTGTAGGATTACCGCGTCGAATTCCATCCGTCGGGCCGTCCGCTCCTGTCCGTAATAATCCTCGAACTTCTGTCTTAAAGCGCCTTCGTCATCAATCATCTTGCGCAGGGTCTCCAGCCGTTCGGCGTTGGGGGAGTGGTCGAACCAGAGGTGCAGGTAACCGCCGCGACCGTACTTCTCGCGCAGGTGCTGCACCATCCGCTGGTGATGTCCCTCCTTGTCCAATTCGGGGTAGTGCTCCATGCCGTACTGCACGGTGCGGCGGACGATGGTGTCGGGGTCGATGAAGCGGTCGGCCTCGGCCACGATACGCCCGTAGAGACTGCGCGGCGCGTGGTCGGAGGAGGCGCGGTGATCTTCCACGGCTTCCGCCATCGTCTGCAGTTGGCTTCCCGAGAACCACTTCCGCAATTCGTTGTCGGCGAGCAGCATCCGCGCCGACACCTCGTGGTGGCACTCCCGACCCTCGCACAGCCCGATATCGTGGTAGGCAGCGATGACATACACCATGTCCGTATCCACGTCCATTTGCGCTGCCAAATCCATGCTTTGCGAAATCACCATGCGCACATGGTCGCGCCGGTGCGCCTTGTCGAACTTGTCGTACAGCGGGATGATGCGCGCTTCGACGTAGTCGCGGATTCCCAGGGCGACTGAGAATTCGTTGCTATCAGAATGTCGTTTCATATAACGTTCTTCTATTGTTCCGTGAATACATGATAATAAGTGTCTTTATTGTAACTTCGTCGCTTTATACAGGCATTTCGTTACATTGAAAATGGTTGTCGTAAATAGAAATAGGACGGCAAAAGTACAAAATTTAGAGACAGGCGTATGATATTGCGGATGAATTCTTCTGATTTTGCAAAAGCTAAAAATAATATTTACAATAAATTGTTAAAATTACAATATACTTAAGTTGCAATTGTTTGATTTTCAGTGAAATAATTTATTTTAAAATTTTCGCCGTTGAATGGAAATTTATTGTATCTTTGCGGCATGTTTTTAAAATTAGTGACTATGAAAAATGAAGTAATACAAAAGGATTTTGACATGCCGCAGTTGAGGCAGATGGTATTGGATAACACCGAGAGAATTAATAAGAACGAACTAATAATCAGTCAGATGCGAAAGGAAAACCTCGAGCAGAGCCGCAAAGCTGTTGAACGCGATGAAATGCTGGAGAAATCCCGCCGGGAACACGACCGCTGGGCGCAACGAATGAGAGAAACACTGGATGAAATCGCGCAAATCATCAGAAGATCGCAGATAGAACAAGAAAAGCGTGATTGTGAGCGGGAGAAGCGTATGCGGGAACAAGAGGTACAGTCTGCGGAGAACGAAAGGAAGATGCGGGAAGAGTTCAAGGAGAACGAAAGGAAGATGCGGGAAGAGTTCAAGGAGAACGACAGGAAGATGCATGAAGAGTTCAAGGAGAACGAAAGGAAGATGCGGGAACAGATCGCGGAGAATGACAGGGAGATGCGGGAACAGTTCAAGGAGAACGAAAGATGGATGAAGGAGCAGTTCGCGGAGAACGACAGATGGATGAAGGAGCAGATCGCGGAAAACGACAGGAAGATGCGGGAACGGATGGAAGAGAGCGACAGGAAGCTGAAGAAACAGTTCGAGGAAACCGAAAAGCAGCTGAAAGATACCTCGTTGGAAGTGAAGAGGCTTTCCCGTCAGCTCAACGGTACCACGGGGCATATTGTGGAAGGTTTGGTCAGCTCTTCAACAGAGAGGATTTTCCAGAAAGCCGGACTCGATTTGCATAACAGCGGCAAGAATCTGAAAAGGAGTCTTCCGTCTGAACATATTGCGATGGAGGTGGATGTCCTTCTTAGTAATGAGGAAATGGCGGTTCCGATAGAGGTCAAGACCAACTGCACGAAGGACGATATACACAGATTCCTTCATCAGATGGGGCATTTCCGGCGGTTGTTTCCCGAATATGACGGCAAGGAGGTTCTCGCCGCTATTGCCGCTATCAACTACGAGAAGGGTGTTGCGGAACTCGCTCATAAAGAAAAACTCCTCGTCATCCGCGTCAACAGCGATGACATCTTCTCCATCGATCCATTCAAGAGGGAAGACTTGCTGAGATTCTAAGAAGTTCCCTTTACTAATTACTAATTGAGCCCGCCACCACTTCCGCTATATCCTTCACGTTCGCTTCCGTGCCGTGCTTGAAGGCCTTCTTGCACATCGGGCAGGCGGTAACCACCACGTCGGGATTCGGCTCGGTGAGCACGGCCAACGCCTTGTCGCGCAATTTCGTCTGCTGTTCGAGTGTCAGAACGGTGTTTCCTAAGTTCATGCCGCAACAGAGACTGTTCTCTTTCTCGGCAGAAATCTTCTTCAATTGTCCAACGGCCTTCAACACTTCGCGGGGTTGTTTGTAGATGCCCGAACCGCGTCCGAGGTCGCACGGGTCATGGAAAGTGAATGTGCTATCTGACTGTTTCACAGAGAGCTTTCCGCTCTTGATGAGCTTATCGATGTATTCCGTATGGTGATATACGGGGATGGAGAGATGGTACTCATGCGTGAAAGTGTTGTAGCAGATGGGGCAGGAGGTGATAAGTGCAGTGGCATTGCAGGAGGAGATGAGTTCGCTGACCTTGCGGCGCAGGTCGGCGGCCTGCTTGTTAAAGCCTTGCTGCATCAACGGACGACCGCAGCAGATGGCGCGTTCGCCGTCCAAGTGCCAGTATTTCACGCCGGCAGCATCAAAAATGGTTTTCATCGATTCGGAGATGGTCGGGGTGAGCTGCGTCATACAGCCGCCAAAGTAGGCCACGCGCCCGATGGCGTTGAATCCCTTCACGTTCTCCAAGTAACGGTAATTGTCGGCCATGTCGGTGTCGCCTTTGTCGCGGGAGATGCGGCGGATGCTCATCAGGTCGATATCGACGGGACAGTCTTCGGCGCATTGATGGCACATCAGGCAGTTTTTGCCGGCAGCGAGGATGTCTTGATGGTGTTCCAGATTACGCAGGTTCCGCAGCAGATAGACGCTTTGAACATCGTTGATGTCCAACGTGTTATAGAGGGGACAACGATCGATGCACATTCCGCAACGCGAACAGGCACTCAGCTCGTATTTGGTGTATCCGGTCATTTTCACGCTGTCGCGCATACCCAGCTTGCGGAAGTAGATAAGGAAAACTTCGGCGAAGATGTGCATGTAGCGGGTGAAGGGCAGCATCAGGAAGAAGATGCAGAGCGCGAGGGAGTAGAGCGACCATAAAGGCAGTTCAAGGAATTCGGCCACAGGACGACTGAAGAGGTCGCCGAGGGTTTGCGTGAGGAAGCCACCGTTGGCATATAAACGCGCCGTGACAGACTCACTCAGAAGACGTAACGGGAAGATGGCCCACAGCGAAATCTTCGCGATGATGTCCATCGTGGTGTGCTTGGTGGTGCGCTGCATGCCGAGGACGCGGGAGTGAATTTTCTTCACGAGGGCGAGGAAGAGACCCGAAAGCACGTAGAGCAGCAACAAGTCCATCAGTTGCGTGAAAAAGACCTCTGTGCCGTTGACGGGCGGGTTATGATGGAAGAAACGGTAGAAGATGGCGCACCAGAAGTGGAACGGCCCCTTGATGCCGATGCGGCTCTCGATGGCCCCCACCACGATGAGCAGGAACCATCCGAAGGCAATACTGCGGTGCATATAACCTAACCGCCAGTTTTTCTTGGTGATACGCAGGTGTAGGAGGCACTCGCTGAACATCTCCCAAATGGCAGGGAGAATCTTCGTGGAAAACATGCTCTTCTTGATCAACGCCTGCTGCTTGCGGTCGAACTGCTTGATCCAACGCACGAACTTGTAGCCGCAGATGGCGAACAGACCGATAGTTCCTAATACGAACGGAAATACAAACGGATGAAAATTTGCCATGGCTTAGAAAGTTTCGTTTGACGGGGTTAACAGTTGGCGCATGTTGATGATGAGCGAGCGCAGGTTCACGCCGCGCGGGCACACTAACGTGCATTTTCCGCAGAGCATGCACTTGCGCAGCTCGTCGGCGAGCTTGTCGTACTGCCCGCGACGGAAGGTGTTGTGCACTTTGCGGATGTCGAAATCCGTGAACTGACGGGCCGAACAGGTGGCTGTGCAGCCGCCGCACCCGATACACAGTCGGTAGGAGGGAACCTCCTCCAACAGCTTGTTCGCTTTGCGCAAGTCCGCTTGACTCAGGTTGAACGAGCGCGTCTTCTTTATGGTGAATCCGAAATTTGCCATATTACTGGTTTATGGTTTATGGTTTATAGTTTATAGTTTATGGTTTATGGTTTATAGTTTATAGTTTATAGTTTGTAATCCCTACACTGCGCTCCTACGTCGCTTGTGTGGGGTTAATTGCGCTTTGCGCGTCTTGCCTCTCCGAGGCTGCTTAAGGAATTATATTCATCATTCATCATTTATCATTCATCATTTATCATTCTTCATTGTCCGACAGCATCTTCTCCCGTTCGTCGGCGGTGGCGAACTGGGTGCCGAAGAATTCGCCGACGATGATGCGCAGTAATGTGTAGGCGGGCACTGCGAAGATCATCGCGATGACACCTCCGAGATAACCCGCCATCAGGATGACGATGAAGATCTCTAGTGGGTGGGAGTGGGTTTGCCTACCGTAGATGTAAGGTTGTAACACGAAGTCATCCACTAACTTGGCTACCCCGAAGGCCGCCGCAATCTTGATGACGTTAGCCCAAATCAGCGACATCTCCGGATTGAAGGGCATTAAAGCCGTGATGCCGATGATTTCGCCAAGCAACAGGGCTATCAGTGTGCCGACGTATGGGATGATATTCAGGAGCCCTCCAATAGCACCGATAAGCAGAGCATTGGGGACTCCAAAAATAAAGCATACTAAAAATTCAATGAAACCTACAATGAACATCTCAATCATAACCCCGCGGAAATAGGCGGAAATCTGCTTGCCTGTGGCTCCAATAATGTGGTCGAAGTTGTTGTGATATTTGTTAGGAAGCCAACTGCGCATCATTTTGAAGATGATTTTGTGGTCTTTCAAAGAGAAAAAAGTGATGAAAAGGATGGAGAAGATGGCCACGAACAGGGTTTTGATAATGCTTGCCGTGCCAGTCATGATGGACGACATGTTGATTCGTGCCATGATGTCGGCCCACTCCGGAAGCACGAAACTGGAAAGATGCTGCCGACGGGTCAGAATGCCAAACTTGCGCAACGGTTTGTCGAATTGGTTCAGCCATTTCTCGATACTGTCACCCATGGAAGAGATGTCGAGCGTGGTCAAGAACTTGAACTCGTTCACGAGGGCAGGAATCAGAAGATAAAAGAGTGTCCCGATAATAAAAATGATGATAATCAGAGTGATGGCAGCGGCCAAACTGCTGGGAAACTGCCATTTCCCGATACGGATTTTCGTGAGCGCATGCACCAATGGAGAACCTAATTGAGACAAGATGAAAGCTATAAAAATATAGATCAAGATGTCCGAAAAGAACCACCCGAGAAAGGCAATGATGGCCAGACCGATGATAAGTGCAATAATGCTTTTACTGTTGTCCATTTTTCTTCTTTTTTCTTCTTTTTGAGTCCTTTTTCTCCTTGTTGCGAATGACGACTCTGTCGAAATCCTGTTTGTAGGCCAAAGCGACTCCCGCCGTGTAGATGTTCGGGTTGTCGTAGATGAAGTACGTACGGTCGTGGTCACCGATGTAGGTATAAGCCTTCAGCTTCCAAGTGCCTGTTTGGTTGATGCTGTATTCCACGGTGAGGTCGCCGTATATGTTGTTGGTCGCGGACTTATAGGTCCGGTCGTCGTAGTAGCCGATACTGGTGGACATGGTGACGCGGTCTTTCAGCAGGTTGGCGTTGGCTTTGAAACCATATTCTGCAGAACTGGTCTCCGTCGCCTGATTGTAAGTGATGCCGAAAGAGGCTTTCTTGCTGTCTATCACATTGCTCAACAGATTGTTCACCATACTGCTCAACAGGCCGAATCCGCTTAATCCGGAACCGAATCCGCTAAACAAATTCTCGGGCATAAAGCTGTTGGTGACCAAGAAGTAGGCGAATTGTTTCGTCATGTTCTCGGTGTTTTGCGTGTCAATGGCCGTGTAGAAGAGGTTGCGTACTTCTGAAGTGCTGTTCGGCAGTTCGAAACTGAAGTAGGGATCGATGCGTCGCATCAAAGGCCCGTTTAAATGCAATATGGCATTAACATCCACAGTGCCAGTCAGATAGTCGGCAGGAATGATGTTCGCCAAGGAGGTTTTCGATGACTTGTAGGCCGTGAGACTGACCGTCATGTTCTCCAACGGGCCGTCGAAATTGATGCTGCCACCCGGTTTCAGGGTGAATTTGGAATTCACGGCGTTGAGGAGCGATAACTTGAAATCGCCAGAGTGGAGGGAAAGATTTCCATAAAGGTTGAGCTCTTTGTCGTCATATAACAACCGGAAACGTCCGTCGGCGCGGGCATCTGCGGTGCCGCCAAGCGATTCCAAAACGAGTACGATGTCGGCATCATTGGTGACATCAAAAGTGAAGTCGAAGGTCAGATTCATGGGAGATTCATTGGAAATTTCCTCTTGGACGATGGTGCTGTCCGCTATTGGACGTGCCTGGAAATGAATCATGTTCGTCTCTGTCGCGGAATTGGTGGAACTGACCTGCAAGTAGATTTTCGAACCGTTCAGCGTCTTGATGTTTGGCCCCACGAAGGAAAGATGGTCGGTGTTACCGTAAATGCGGACATTCCCTTGCACGATGCCTGTGCCATAGAACAGCGCGTTGTGAGTGTGCTGCAAGTCCAATACTTGCAGCCTGTCGGTGTTGATATTCAATGCAATCTGCATGTTCTTGAACATATCATGGGAAATGCTGCCGGAAAGTGTGCCGACGTTGCCGTTTTTGTCCTTGATTTCCATGTCGTTGAATGCGATACCTTTTTGGGAGAATATGATATCTTGGTCAACGATGGTGTAGCGAGTCCCTAAAGCGGATATTCCCATCTGTGCCTCTTCCACATGGGCAATGCCGTCAATGTAGGAGGTGTCAGGTGAGATACGAACGGCTAAGTCACCTGTGGCCTTGCCTGCAAAATAGTTGCAGAAACTTGATAAAAACGGCTTCAAGAAACCCACTTCCATGGAACTGAATTTCGCATTTGCAGAGAAATTCTTGTTTTTGAAAGAACCGCTGACATCCGCGACTTTTTGCTCTTCCGCCTTGAAATCCCTAATAGAGTAGTGGGTAAGATATTCATAATTGAGGGCGGTGTCTTTGTTGTTGAAAATTCCTCCAGTGAAACGCACGGTGTTGTCGTTGCTGAGCCCTGCCATCAGGAACAGGTCGCCCAAACGCGCGTCACCCATGGTCAGCTCGTCCGTGATGGCCTTCCCATAGATGAATTTTTGATCGTTTCGGTTCACCAGGTTCAAATCCGCAGAGAGCCGTCCGCCAAATTGCATCGACTCTTTCAACAGTGGGTTGATGAGGGAAATGTCCACGCTTTTGGCGGCGACGGAAAGACGACTGGAGTCTTTGGTGTCGTAGATACCGTTGACGGCAACAGAACTGTTTTGGGTGGAAAATACCAGATTGTTGATTTGGTACCGGTGCGGCATGATGAGGATGGCATTCTCGTCGTTGAAATGGCATTCGTAATCTTTCAGGAAAATTTTGGAGGGCTGAAACTGTATGGTAATACCCTCTGTCCTAGATAGATTGGCCATGCCTTGCAGATTGGAAATGTTTCCCTTGGAATTGAAATTGTTATGCCAGGACAGGTCGTAGTGGACGATGTCGTCAGCACTGTTTGCAGCGAGACTCACTTGGTCGAACAGCAGCCTTTTCTGGCCGGCATGCACCAGCACGGAGTCGCCGCTCAGTTGCAATGCCAAGGTTTTGGCATCGGTGGTGGTGCAATTCATGTGGAAATGATGTAGTCTTACCTTGTTGCGAAGAACAAAAAACGGTAAATCAACCTCAACAACGTCGTTCTCATGGTCGGATCTGACATCAAGATTGATAGTGGAGTTAGGCGCGATGAACATATCCGGAGTGAGTAGCTTGGTGACCGTGCGAGTGTGGAAAGTACTGAGATTGAGCTTGATATATGCCGCCTCGTCCAAAGAGTTTCCATCATGTTGTGAATCCTTGTCACGCCCTTTCTTAGCAGCGGGAATCAGCGAGGGGAAGAGGCTGTTGGCCATATTCTGCAAAGAATCGATAACCGTAAGGACCGAGTAGTTGGATTCCACGGTGGCGTTGGCGATGTTGGAAGAGAGAATGTACTTGTGGAATCGGTCTTGGTTGATGGCGGTGAGCCGCAAACGCTCGTTGGTCACACTGTCTTCCTTGTAGTTGATTTTCAAGTTGTCACAAGCGATATAGCCATTGACATTGTCCAAGTTGGTGCCG
Source organism: uncultured Bacteroidales bacterium (assembly GCA_946413585.1). Lineage (GTDB taxonomy): Bacteria > Bacteroidota > Bacteroidia > Bacteroidales > WCHB1-69 > F23-D06. Next base: position 2,011 of record CAMKLG010000069.1, on the reverse strand, counting down.
TGGGAGATGATCTGGAAATTGTCGAAACTCATCTTTATGGCGGGATCGCGTTGCAGCAGGGCAATGACCTTGTCAAATCCCTTGGCCGTAGCGGAATCCACACGCGGCATCATCTTGCCAATGTTGCCGGCGGCGAGTCGTTGGAGGCTGATGTTGCCTTGCAGGTAAGGCTCGTTCTGCCGCGTGTCGAGCTGTGCGATGGCCTCGCATTGCAAATTGGGGTCTTGGGAGATAAGCTTCGCATTATAGAACCCATCTTGGCAGTCACCCTCTATATGAATGTTCTGTAGGGGATAACCCATGAAGGAGAACCGGTTCACCTGCCCGTGGAGGCGCGCGTCCAAGGTCTTCAGGTTTTCCGCGTTATACCCCGTGGATGCGGTTTTACCTTCGAAAGATACCTTGAAAGAGGATTTTCCCTGCATCTTGGGCTGATTCAGCAGCTTCGCGATACGGATGTCAGGGGTCTCTATGTCGCCTTTGAAAGCAAGACGACCGCCGGCGGTGCTGGTCTTGATGTTCGTGGTGACAGAGCCAAGGGCGGTGCTGGCCCACAAATGTGTGTCAAAATCGTTGATCGTTCCTTTGAAAGTGCCCGATAACATCGCATACCCCACTTTGTTGACCAACGCGATGGAGGGAATCGTCTTGCCTCCTGGAAGCGTGAATGTCTCAAGATCAGGCAGATATACAAAGGAAGAATCTAAGTCAACGTCGAAGTCGGCCTGGGTGAAGTGGATGACATCCCGAATGGCGATGTCGCCTTGCAACACGCTGCGGGCGTTCCATCCCGCCTTGATATTCTGAAGGTAGAAATCGGAGACTACCCCCTCTACCGTGTCCGCTTCGATTTGGAACACTTCGTCCATGCCACGAATAGCAGGAGCGAACCCCGCAATGTCGGCCATGGCTAAAGTGGAAGGACGTATGTTGGCCTTAATATACACAGAATCAAGGAATTCGGCGTATGTCGTCCAATAGTCGTAGAGAAAACATAAATCCATGTCCAAATCGCTTTGCGCGGTTTTCAGTCGCATGTTGTTGATGGTGAGCGTGGTGTCAGAAATGCGGAAGTCGCCGGCGAGATTGTCAAGATGGAAACCTCCGTATTGATCGAATGACAACTTGTTGAAAGTCATGGAGATGTCATCATTGACGAGGTAGAAATCCTTGGCGTTGAGGTTGATGTCGGCCAGCTCAAAGAAGGCGTAGTCGATGTCGGGTTGACCGGCGGTGTCAAAAACCACCCGATCATTGTCGTCGATGAGCACAAAACGTCCATGGGAAATGTCAACGGTGTTGGAGGTCAGGATGAAAACGCCCGAGTGGTCGCTGGAAGAAGAAATATTGTGCGACCATTTCGCGATGTTGATGGTCTCCTCGCCTTTGTATATGCGCAGCACAATGTCCGGTTGGTCGAATTCCACATCGCCGAGACCGAGGGTGAACGCTTGTTTGAAGCTGAGTTTGCGCAAACGGGCTTTCACCTTGACAGAATAGATCATGTTCTCTTGGTGGTGATCCTTGATGGCCACCTCCTTTGCCACGACCTTCAGGGTAGGAGTGATACGTATCTTCCCGATGGAGATTTCCGTACCCCATTTTTGCGTTAAGGCATCCGTAACTTTATGAACCACAAAATTTTGTACGGGAGGGAAAAGCAGCAAGCCCACCACGAGCAAGTCCAGCGCGAGTAGCACGCCGACAATCCAAGCCGCGACTTTGAGAGCTATTTTAATGCCGCTTTTTCCCATCTTAATACATTATATTTTTAAAGCGGCAAAGATAGTATTTTTTTTGGTTTGAAGGGTCGAGTGAACAGTGAATAGTGAATAGGGTCATCGTACTACTGTCACGTTGCCGGTTACGGTGCGAGCGGGTTCCCCGCGGGTTTTGTAGGTCACCACGTACGCATATACACCCGCGGGCGCGTTGCGGCCGTCCCAACCGAAGGTCTTCTCCTCGCTGCGGAACACCAAGCCGCCCCAGCGGTTGTAGATCTCCATGCGGT
>CAMKLG010000068.1 GCA_946413585.1 uncultured Bacteroidales bacterium | reverse complement strand
TTCCACTGTCATAAGCTCTTTGTTGCCGAATTTTTCATCGGCTTCCGCTTTCAACCGGGCATAGCAGGCGTCAAACCCTTCCGGCTTGTCGCCCAAGGATTCAGATGACAGATGGGAAATGACAACATCGTTACTGTTGGCAGCCGTTGGACCGTAAGTGGCAACGGGCTCTTCCGCTTTGGGTAGAGGCTTTTCTTTGAATTTGTACTTTTTTGTCTTCATTTCGAATATTAAAATTTAGAGTGCAAAAATACAAAAATTACGGAAATGACAGAGGCAGGCCACTTTTTTTGAGGCAATGGTAATTCCGTGCCGACCCGCGCGATTCGTGGCGATAAAAAAAATATCAACATCCTGCAACCTTTTGGAATTTCTGCGTCATATCAATAAAATTATTGTAGTTTTGCAGCGGTGTTTCCCGTCGGGATGTATGGCGGACTTTGCATCCGGCGGGAACAACGCGGAGAATCAATCATCAGAAGTCCTAAAAGTTGAAGAAATGAAACGCTTTTTGTCGGTTTTACTGATGCTCTCACTCTTGATGGGGGTAACCTCTTTTTCTGTCCGGGCGCAGGATTACAGAGACCTTCCCCCGCGGCTGCTGGTGTGGCAGGACACCCTTTTCGGACTCATCGACGGCTCGGGGAAAACCGTGCTGCCATGCGAGTACGAGAGACTTTTAGCCTACGACGACGAACCCTATGCGGAAGGTTATATCATGGCTAAACGGAATGGACTTTGGAGCATATTAGACTGGAATGGGCAACCGATTCACCCTTACCGCTATGAGGCGAGACCAACACCGATTTACAACAGTGGAGGGCTTTTTGTGATTTGCGAAGATGATAAGCCCGGCGGGGTTGTCAACAGCAAAGGCGACACGGTGGTGCCCTTCCGCTATCTTAACCTTTCGGAGTTCGGAACCACCAGCCCCTCGTCTCTGCTCATTTACTCCGTAGAGAAAACTCCCAATAGTGCCGAAGCATCATCCAATCGCGCGAAACGGAAGCAGATGCTGAGAGGTTTGTTGGACCTGAACGGCCGCGAGGTGCTGGCTCCGGTCTATAAGAACCTGTTTTGTGGTTGTGATAATGCTATCATCGTTACAGACACGAATGATCACGAAGGGGTGATGGATTTCAAAGGGGTATGGATCCGCCCGATCAGTCCGTTGTACACATACGACAACTATTATGGTGATTTTGTGTCCATCAAGGAGAGAAGAACACGTCTTAAAGGCCTGATGTCGGCTGACGGCAGTATAGTCCTGCCTATCGAATATCAGGAGGTATGTTTGTATCCTATAAAAGGATTGGTTGAAGTGAAGGACCGTTCTGGTCTTTGGGGATTGATGGACACGCATTTCCGGGTGCTCATCCCTCATCGCTATACCGAGCTGAACGCACTTGGCGAGTTGGGCGATTCCTATTATTTTTATGGTGTTATGCGGGATGGCCGAGTGGAAATCATCGATACTGCGGGACGTGTTGTTGCTATGGACACGACCATACATTTTGACAACGACAATCTCCCTTACTTATACCCTTTGGTTTATGTCGATGGTGCATGGCGGTTGGTGGATCCTATGGGAAAGTTACTTCCGCAGCGTTACAGCGAGGCATCTAATTATTGGTCTTCCACGCTGATGAGTGTGGCCACGGATTCGCTGCACCACGGCATTGTCGATCTGTGGGGAAATGTGGTGGTGCCGTTGCGCTACGTGGAGGCCGATGCCGACGGTGACGATGTCATCCTTGCCCGCCGCCCGTCAGGGAAGGTGGAGGTGCTTAACGGCAAGGGCCGGAAACTGCTCTCCTGCTGGGGTGCCCATCGGGAGGGGAATGTGCTATATGTCGCCAACAAAAAAGGGATGTGGGCCATCGCGGACAGTCGGACGGGCAAGCGCCTGAGCCGCTACTACTTCATTTGGGAGGGGGTCAATTCCTCGTCAGCGGAGACCTGCTGGGCTGTTTACGACACGAACCACAGGCTGGGCTATGTCAATGCGCGCGGCCGCGAAATCCTCCCGTGCAGCCTTGACGAAAAACGTGCCGCTGCAGTGTCGGAGGGGCAGATATACGGTTACATCTACCACGATTGTTCCTGCGGGGAACTCATCTACCCTTTTAAATTGCCGAACGGAAGATATAACAATCCTAAGGGCGGCTGCTGAAATCACCAATCACAAATCACTGTTCACTGTTCACTGTTCACCAATCACTAATCACCATTATGAAAAAGGGCAAACGGACTTGCGAAATCCTGAAGGATGTGCGGCGGAAGATCGCACAAGAGAATGACATCCCGTTGGTGGAACGTGAATGCACCCACGAGGGAGACTGTCGGGGCACGTGTCCCTATTGCGAATCGGAGGTGCGCTACTTGGAGCGGGAACTCTCCAAACGCCGGGCACTTGGCAAGGCCGTCACCGTGGCGGGCATCGCCGTCTCCGCGATGATGATGGGCGCGTGCCACAGTCCGAAAACGCCCGCGACGCCCCCCGGCAGCGAACCCGAACCCACACCCGTCAACACGCTGTCGCAAGCTGCAGAACCGTCCCCCGAATCATCCCCTGAACCAGTCGGCGAACCGGCAAACGCACCCACCAGCGGCAATCGGCCCGCCCCTTCCCCGAAAGAGGAAATCCTGCGAATCGTGGAAGATGGCCTTTGTGTTTCAACAGATGTACCCGTTTGGGGTGACGGCTATGAGGAGGGGGAAATAGTAGAGGTCGATAACTACGACGAGGTGCCATCTTGGGAGCCGCCCGGGGAGCCGGTGTCCCGTGTCGTGGAGGAGTATCCTGAATTTCCTGGAGGAGCAGATTCCTTGCAAGCTTTCTTGGCGAGAGAAATTCAATATCCACCGGTGGCGAAGAATAACGGCATCACAGGCACGGTCCTGGTCGAGTTCGTGGTGGAAAAGGACGGACAGGTGACCAACGCCAAGGTGAAAGTCCCGCTCTTCCCCGAATGCGATAAGGAGGCGGTGCGCGGGGTTATGTCCATGCCGAAGTGGAAACCCGGAAAAAACATGGGGAAGCCCGTGCGGTGCTGGTATCAGGTGCCGGTGACGTTCAAGTTGTGATCTCCATCGCCTTCGACCACGACTATATCCTCCGAAAAGCGCAACAGCAGCTCCGCAAGGACATCCATTTCGAGCCTGTCGGGTTCGACCTGCTCGACCCTGCCTTCACGATGTCGGAACTGCAACGCCTCTATGAGCAGCATCGCCAATGCCGCCGTCTCCGGCCTCACCGCCGGGGAGATCGCCCCGCTCTTCACCCGGGCCATCAGCCTCCCCAACGTCCATCTGCCTCTCGACTTCTGGAAGGAACTCGTGCAGTACGACTGATATTGAAATCTGAAACCTGAAACTTGAAACCTGAAACTTGAAACCTGAAACTCAGTGTAGAGTTAGTGTAGAGTTACCTCAGTCTGTACGTGAACCGATCGAACTTCCCGAATCCTAACTTCGAGAGCCGTTCCACACTCCGCTCTCTGTCCTCATCGGTGTTGAACTCCGGGATCAGCGGCACGCGGAGGATGGCGTGGTCGCGGTCGTAGTTCGCGGCGAGCCAGGCTAGGTTCTCCCATACTTGGGCGTTCGATTTTCCAGTGTATGCTTTGTAAATTTCGTCGTTGGCCTCCTTGATGTCGATGATGAAGTCGTTGACGAGCGGTGCGACTGTCTGCAGGGATTTCAGCGGCACGTTGAGCGAGGTTTCGAGGGTGATTTTCCAGCGTTCGGAGCAGAGGGCATGGAACTGGCGGATGAACTCGGGGCGCAACAACGGCTCCCCGCCACCGAAACAGACCCCGCCGCCCGTGGCCACGAAGTAGAGGTCGTCAATCAGCAATTGCTGGTAGAGGCTTTCCGGTGTGAACTTACGCACGTGGGCATCCTCATCCAAACAACTGGGGTTCAGACAGTAACGACACCGTAGCGGACAGCCGTGGAAGGCCGCCAAGGTGGTCACGCCCTCGCCATCTACTCCGATGCGGTGGCGGTTAATGCCGATAAAAGGAGCTTCGAACTGTGTTGTTTCTTTGAGGTGTTCCATTCTTATTCTATAAATGAAAAAATCCCCCTAGGTTGGCACATAGGGGGATTTTGTATTCGTAAAGCAATGATTAGTTCTGTTGGCGTGCCTGAATCTTAGCGTTCAATTCAGGATCTGCGGGCAGACCCAACAACACCTTCATTTCGCGGAGAATCAGGTTGTTTTCGAGGTTGTCGGGATTTACCTTGTAGGCTTTCTCACACCATTCGTGGGCGTTTTCCATGGCGGCTTTACGCTCAGGGCCTTGGTAGATTCTGTTAGCCTCATCCCATTGACGGGTATCCATGGCTTTCTTACGTTGATCCATCAAATCGTAGTACTCCAGTGCGTAACGATAACCCATTTGCTTAAGTAATGCGAAGTTGTTGGGGTCGTTAGCTAAGGCATCTTTAAGAATTTGCTCTGCCTTTGCGTAAGATTTGGCGTTGCTAAGATAAGTAGCACAAGTGGGGATCAGCGCTTTGTTGCCAGAGGCGATGGCTTTGTCAACGAGTTCCAGTAACTTCTCTGTATTGCCGGTCATGGCATAGTAGTCCATGAGAGGTTCGTAGAGCTTAGCTGCCTTTTCTCCGGTAAAGTTCTTTTCGGCTTTAGCGAGGAGTTCGGCACATTTCACGGTGTCTTTTCTGTCTTTGTAGATGTAATACAATTCCGTATAAGCGTCAGCAGAAATCTTCGGGTTTGCATTAAGGGCTTTTGTCAGCATTTTTTCATAGTTTGCCATATCCTTCATGGCAACGTAAACTAAGGCTGTGTTAAAATAGACAACAGCAGCGTTTTCTTTCTTCTTTCCCAATTCGTAGCATTTGGCGGCATAACCATAGTTCTTCAATGCTTCTTCAAATTTGCTCTTTTCTGCAGCGGCAAGACCTTTTGCATTGAAAGCATCCGCAAGCAGTTGCTGTCCTTCTACAGCTCCCAACAAACCGGATTTCGGCTCCACTTTAGAGTCAAGTTCCAATGCTTTTTGGAAAGCAAGGTACGCATCCTCCAAGGCGTTGGGGTAACGTGGACTAAGAGAGGGATCTTTTTCCAAACGTTCCTGGTCATAGATGTAGAGCTGGACGTTGACGTTGGCTTGCATCAACCAAACGGCAGCATTGTCAGGATTGGAAGCCATGCAGGATTCCATGAACTTTTTGGCTTTAGGCACTTGCTTGTTTGTGAGGCATTGCCATACGTCATCCAAGCAAGTTTGCGAGAAAGCACTTGCACTCACGAAGAGCGCGACTATTACAAGCATCCATTTTTTCATTTTTCTCAATTTTTAAGTGATTTATTAATTTGACTAACTATTTTTCCATTTGTTTAATTAAAGCGTCAATTTCGTCGGCTTTCGGGGATTGTTGGCGCACGTAGATGGCACGAAGTGTGTTCAGCAGGTTGAGGTCGTTGGGTTGCAAATTGCGTGCTTGTTCGAAGTAGTTTGCGGCATCGGCGAGGTATTTTTCTGACTGCTGTTTCGCAGCGTCAATGTCTGCCTTGTTTCCCTGCTGTAAGGCCAGTTGGTTCTGTTGGTTGAAGTAGTATTCTGAAATGCTGTAACTGCATACGCCTAAGTTGTATAGGATAACGAAGTTATTGGGACTGAAACTGTTGGCGCGACGCAATAAGCGTTCTGCAGCTTCATAGCGTTTCTCCTTGATGTAGAAATTGGCCACGTTCACCATCTCGTCGGAAGTCTTCAGCACGTTCGGATCCAGTTGATCCACTAGTGTCCGCGCTTTCGTGCTGTCTCCACTCCAGTAGGCGAGATCAATTTCCAAGAGCTTGACATTGATGTCGTTGGGATTCTTCTCTTTGGCTAAAGCCAGCGTTTTTTCGACGTTCGGGCGATCGTTGGTGGCTTTGTAAAACTCGAAGATCTTGGCGAAGACATACGGGTTCTGTGAACCGTCATTGAGAGCTTTCTGGTAGTATTTTAGTGCTTCGTCTGACTCACCAAGGCTTTCCAGCGCATAGGCATAATAGTAGTAGAGGTCGCCGTTCATCGGATATTGGGGGGTATCCATTTCGTAGCTTTTGATGCCCTTTGCCAATGTGACTTTCGCACCTGCAAAGTCTTTGGCAATCAGTTGGTCAACACCACGTACGAGCAGATACGGATAAAGCTGCTTGAGGGCGTCGTTTGCGTTCATCATGTCCAAGGCTTCTACTTTAGGATTGATGGAGATTGCTTTCTCGAAAGCGTCGAAGGCATCCACAGGGGAATTCGGGTACTTGATTTGATAACTTTCATCCTTCTGTTTTTCGCTATATTCACGGTTTGCAAGGATGAACTCGATATTACCCTTGTAAAGCCAGGTCTGCGCTTTCCCGGAAAGTTTCTCGTCAGCTGCACAGAGATCGATCTGTACTTTCGCTTTTTCGTAGTCTTTGTCGTAAAAACAGTTATACGCCTTCGTCAAAGAAGGTTTTTGCGCGAAGAGGCTGACCAACAGCAGCAAGTTTACGGTTAACAGAATGTGTTTTTTCATCGTTTTGATTGTTGGTGAATAGTGAACAGTGAATAGTGAACAGTGATTAGTGAGTGGTTGGTGGTTAAAGTTACTCTTCAGACTCTGTTTGGGGATTGTCGTTTAAGGTGATGTCACCGGTTTGTTCGTTATTTTCGGGAGTGATAGGATTTTCGTTTTCGTCGAATTCTTCCTCATCTTCTTGGCGCGGGACCTCGCAAACAGCAGCGATAGTGTCTTTGCCGCGAAGGTCTATCAATCTCACGCCCTGTGTGTTACGGCCTAGGATGCGCAGCTGATCCACATGCAGACGGATGGCGATGCCGGAGCGGTTGATGATCATCAGGTCGTCGTCGTCGGTCACTGCCTTGATAGCGATGAGGTTGCCGGTGCGTTCGGTGATCTTGATGGTGCTGACCCCTTTGCCGCCGCGGTGCGTGATTCTGTAATCCTCTAGCAGTGAACGTTTTCCGTAACCGTTTTCGGAGACAATCAGCACGTTGCTGCGGTCGTTGTCGATGGCAAGCATACCGATCACGCGGTCGTTTTCATCTTCGAGGCTGATGCCGCGCACGCCGGCAGCGGTACGACCGATGGCACGGAGTTCCTCGTTCTCGTGGAAGCGGATGGCGCGGCCGGAGTAGAGAGCCATCATGATGTCGCTGTTGCCGTCGGTGAAGCGGGCGGCTAACAGGCGGTCGCCTTCACGCACGTTGATGGCGATGATGCCCTTCTTGCGCGGATGGGAGTAGGCCTCGATAGAGGTCTTTTTGATGACACCCTTCTCGGTACACAATATTATAAAGTGGTTGTTGATATAGTCGGGATCGTCGATGCTCTTGAGGTTAATGATGGCGGTGATCTTGTCGCCTTCCTCTATTTGCAACAGGTTTTGGATGGCGCGACCCTTGGAGGTCTTCATGCCTTCCGGAATTTCGAACACCCTCATCCAGAAGCACTTGCCTTTTTCCGTGAAGAAGAGTAGGTAGTTGTGGTTGGTGGCCATGTAGAGGTGCTCGATGAAGTCTTCGTCGCGGGAGCTGCTGCCGCGGGAACCCTTGCCGCCGCGGTTTTGCACCTTGTATTCGGCTAACGGCGTGCGCTTGATGTATCCGAGATGCGAGATGGTGATGACCACCTCTTCGTCGGCGATGGTGTCTTCCACGCGGAATTCGGAAGAGCTGTATTCTATAGGCGAGCGGCGTTCGTCGCCGAAGCGTTTCTTGATGTCTTGCAGCTCGTCTTTGATGATGCCCATACGGAGGTTCACGTCGTTGAGCACGTCGTTGAGGTAAGCGATGAGTTTCATCAGTTCGTCGTATTCGTCCTGCAGCTTTTGGCGTTCCATGCCGGTGAGTTGGCGTAGACGCATCTCCACGATGGCTTTGGCTTGGATTTCGGTGAAGTCCCAGTTGGTCATCAAGCCTTGTTGCGCTTCCTGCACGGTCTGCGAGGCACGGATGAGGGCGATGATTTCGTCGATGATGTCAAGGGCTTTGAGGAAACCTTCGAGGATGTGGGCGCGTTCCTGTGCCTTTTTGAGGTCGAATTGGGTGCGGCGGATCACCACATCGTGGCGGTGTTTCACGTATTCCACAATCATGTCCTTGAGATTCAGTGTCATTGGGCGGCCATTGACCAGGGCGACGTTGTTGACGCTGAAGGAGGATTGCAGCGCGGTCATTTGGTAGAGCTTGTTGAGCACCACCTCGGGCACCACGTCTTTCTTGAGTTCGTAAATGATGCGGGTGCCGTTGCGTTTGTTGGTAAGGTTCTGCACGTCGGTGATGCCGGCGATTTTGCCCTCCTTGACGAGATCCACGGTGTGGCTGATCATGTCGGAGGGGTTGGTCATATATGGCAACGTGGTGACTACGATGCAGTTGTGGTTCTTTTCAGTCTCGATTTCGGCGTGTCCGCGCATCACGATGCGGCCGCGCCCGGTGAGGAAGGCATCCTGAACGCCCTTGTATCCGTAGATAATACATCCGGAGGGGAAGTCGGGAGCCTTGATGGTGTGCATCAGTTCCTCGATGGTGATGTCGTTGTTGTCGATATAGGCACAGATGCCGTCGCACACTTCGCTGAGGTTGTGGGGTGCCATGTTGGTGGCCATACCGACGGCGATGCCGGAGGAACCGTTCACGATGAGGTTGGGTATTTTGGCGGGCAGCACGGTGGGCTCGGGAATAGAGTCGTCGAAGTTGAGCACCATGTTGACCGTGTCTTTCTCAATGTCAGCGACCATTTCCTCTGAGGAGCGGCGAAGGCGGGCTTCGGTGTAACGCATGGCGGCGGGGCTGTCGCCATCCACAGATCCGAAGTTACCTTGTCCATCCACGAAGGGGTAGCGGAGAGTCCAGGGCTGTGCCATGCGCACCAGGGCGTCATAGACGGCGGTGTCGCCGTGTGGGTGGTACTTACCGAGCACTTCACCGACGATACGGGCGCACTTACGGTAGGGACCGCTTTCGGTGATGTTCATGTCCCACATGGCGTAGATGATGCGGCGTTGCACGGGTTTGAGGCCGTCGCGCACATCGGGCAGGGCGCGTGACACGATGACGGACATCGAGTAGTCGATGTAGGCCGTCTTCATCAGGTTTTCGATGTTATACGGAACAATTTTCTCGTCTAAAATCTCATTCTCTTCCATTTCTTATCTTCTATTAATTCTCTAACTGTCTTAAAGTGAAAAGTTTACGCTTTTGAACTATAAAAAGCTAAAATACACTTTTTTTCGATTTCACGGGTGGAAATCTGTCACTTTTTATCAACAGCGAAAAACAGGCAGAACGCGAAAAACAGGCGTTAAAACGCATTGTCGTGGAAAAATGTTATTTTTGCCGCTCGTTTAATAAACAGTTCGAAAAACAATTTCAAACAATAATCAAATCAAAAAAATAATGAAAAAAACATTCTCATTACTGCTTCTGTTGTTGCTCTTTGCAGCTCCGTTCATGTTTTCAGGCTGTGGTCCAGAACCCACGGAAGACGAAATTCTTGCCATGATGGTTGACGGTGGCTGGGATGGTGTCATGGACATCAGCTACACTAAGAATGGTGTGAATTATCCTTCCACGGGCACACATGTCCAATTTTGGAACTATTCGAACAGCACCACTTCCGGCCATGGCAAATGGTGCAACACTTTCGGCAACCACGCCCCTATTCCTTATCTGAATTACGAATTCACATGGGAAGTGAGAGACAAGGTTATCTACATCCAATTCAAAACGAGCACTGATGAACTCGCGGAGAAGGCTAAGGTGAAGATAGGCACCTATGTCATCAAGGACTACACATTCAAGGGCAAACTCTCCTCAATGGATAATTCCAAGAGCACGAACTTCAAGCTTGTTCACACCTATGCTCCGTGGGAGTGGGATATCTACCCCATCATTTACCCGTGGGATATCTATCCGTTCTATCCTTGGTACGATCCTTGGCTTGATCCGTTCTACTGGTAGCAGTTGGCTTTCGGCCATTGGTTATTAGCAAAAAAAAAACGACCGGCGTTCTCAAAGAAAGCCGGTCGTTTTTTTGTCAAAAGCCCAAAGCGAATAGCTAAAAGCCAAGTTTCTTTTTGATTTCCTCCAATTCCCGGTAAAGATCGGGTAGTTTGCGCATCATGGCCATTTCGCGCCAGCGTTGCTGCGCGTCGCCGGCGGGCATTCCGAACAAAGTTCTGCCTTCCTCTTTCACGTCTTTGTCGATAGCCGACAAAGCCAGCAGCACGGTGCCTTTGGCAATGTAAAGGTCTTTGTTGACGGCGGCTTTTGCCCATATCTTGCAATCGTCGTCGATGTAGGTGCAGCCTGCCACGCCGCATTGCGCGCCCATGAGCGTGCGTTTGCCGATGTGCGTGTCGTGACCCACCTGCACGAGGTTGTCGAAGATACAGCCATCGTCGATGTAAGTGGTGCCCGAAACACCCCGGTCGATGCAGCAATTACAGCCAATTTCCACATTGTTGCCGATATAAGTGTCGCCGCAAGAGGTAAACTTGATCCATTGATCCTCGCGTTTTTGGAAATAGCAGGCATCGGCGCCGATGGTGCTGTTGGAGTGGATCACCACGTTGTCACCAATCACAGTGTCCGCATAAATGCTGACGTTGGAATGGATGATGCAGTTTTTTCCGATGCGCACATTCTCGCCGATGAAAACCAGCGGTTGGATGATCGTGCCTTCGCCAATGACTGCGCTTGGGTGAATGGGCGTGTTTTGCGGTGTGAAATGTACAAAATGCTTCACGATAGACAAATAATCGCGAAGCGGATCGTCGGAAATGAGCAACACTTTACCTTCGGGACAATTCACCTCTTCGTTGTTGATGAGTATAGCGGAAGCCTCGCTTTGAAGAATGCGGAGGTAATACTTCTCATGATCCACGAAAGTGAGATCTCCTTTCTGGATAGAGTGCAACTCATTGATTCCCGTCACCTTAAGAGAGGAATCACCCTTGACGGTAACGGGATGCCCAATCAGTTGTATCAGTTCGTCAATGGTCAGCGATTGCTGAAAAGTCATGCGAACAGATTATTCTTTGACGCGTTCAGAGTACTTGTTGGTGCGGGTATCGACCTTGATTTTTTCACCCACATTGATGAAGAGAGGCACATACACTTCGGCACCGGTCTCCACGACTGCGCGTTTGAGAGAGTTGGTGGCGGTATCGCCTTTCACACCGGGGTCGGATTCAATGACTTCGAGATCCACGAAAGGAGGAAGCTCGCAAGTGAGCGGAGTGTCAGTGTCGGTGTGGTACATGATTTCCACATCCTGACCTTCCTTCAGCAGTCCAGGGTTGTTGATGAGATCCTTCTCGATGGGAAGTTGCTCGTAAGTCTCGGTGTGCATGAAAATGTAGGTGCTGTCGCCTTCTTTGTAGAGGAATTGGTAAGGACGGCGTTCCACGCGTGCGAGGTCAATTTTGACACCAGCGTCGAATCTGAACTCCTGAACTCTACCGTTCTTGAGGTTTTTGAGTTTTGTGCGGACAAAGGTGTTGCCTTTACCGGGTTTCACGTGCAGGAATTCAACGATTGACCAGATCTCGTTGTTGTGAACGATACAGAGGCCGTTCTTAAAATCAGCGGTTGTTGCCATACAATATTAATTTATTAGAATTTTATAGTTTGAAAAATCGGCGGCAAAGATACGATTTTTTCGGATTGTTTCGGTTGCGAACTTTTTTCTGTTTGGCCGTCGGAAAATAGTCGTAGATGAAATCGTTATAAGAATTGCAAAATTTTGGTATTTTTGCGGATTGAAAAAGATGAAACACCGATATGATGACTTTACAAGAAACTATCGTTGCTTGTCACTGTGTGTGGCAACACATTGAACAAATTCAAGTAAAAATCGCATTTTGAGTCTTTAAGCATAATCAAATCCCAAATGAGCAAACAACCCAATCGTAGTACACAGATTATCCGCACCAGTTGGATCGGCATCGCTGCCAACGTGCTTTTGGCGGCTTTCAAGGCCGGTGTCGGCATCGTGGCCAGCAGTGTGGCCATCGTGATGGACGCCGTCAACAACCTCAGCGACGCGCTGTCGAGCGTCATCACCATCGTGGGCACGAAGCTCTCGCAGCGTCCCGCCGACCGCAAGCATCCCTTCGGCTTCGGGCGCATCGAGTATTTCAGCGCCATCATCATCGCCGTCATCGTGCTGTCGGCGGGCATCACCTCGCTCATCGAGTCGGTGAAGAAGA
>CAMKLG010000067.1 GCA_946413585.1 uncultured Bacteroidales bacterium | reverse complement strand
TGTGCGTAGGACTCTGGCTGATGCCCAAGGCGGTGTGGAACATACGCGGATGGCAAATCCCCCTCTACCTGACGGCCGCGGCCGCCATCGGACTGGCCCTCAATCTGTGGCTTCCCGCCTGCCTCGAGATCCGCTTCGCTTTCGCTTTCGTCCTCGTGATGGGGCTGCTGCGACTGGTGCGCTGCAATATGTACCCCACCGTTTCGGCGGCTATGCTGCCCGTACTGATAAACACCTCCTCGTGGCTCTATCCCGTGTGCGTGCTCGTGATTTCCACGCTGCTGGCTCTCGGCAGAGGCTGGCTCCGACAAGAGGAACGTACGGAATACCACCCCTTCGGAGGAGGACAGTTGGCCCTGCTCACGGTCGCCGTGTGCCTGCCATTAGTCGTCACCCACTGCGCTCCCATTCCCACCATGCGCTTTCTTGCGGTGCCCCCTCTGGTGGTCACCATGATCGAGTTCGCCAACCGCCGCAGCGGCTTCCGCGAACGGCCGTGGACCATCTGGGGACTCATCGTCGCTGCCGCTACTTTGGGCACCCTCACTGGCCTTCTGTTCCATCATCGTTGGGGTCTCCCGATGGCGGTGGGCACTTTCGTGACCGTGCCGCCGATGCTCCTTCTTTTCAGACGGTTCAAGCCCTTCGCGCCTGCTTTAGCCATCGCCATCGTACCGGCACTGCTGCCCTGCGAGGCGCTCCCGTGGTTCCCGCTCCTTGCCGCCCTCGGCGGAGGTTGGTTCATCCTCGCCGGAATGTTGCTCCCCAAATGGATGCCGTCTGGAAAAGCATAATTTTGAAAAGTAACATAGCAAGGTGGTTTATTTTACTTTTGTTGCCAAAAGTAAAATAACGGTGTTTCTATTTTTACCTTTCGGTCAAAAAGTAAAATAAAAAGTTGTATTTTTGCATCCAAATAATACAAATGAGATGATAGCATTAGAAAACTACCAGTCAGGACATTATGAACAAGGGACAGGATATAAGTATTTCGTCCCCACTAAAATAAATGACGAATGGACGTGGAAAGATCCGGCTATAAGCAATCTTTTGGAAAAGGCATCCTTACGACTTGGAGAGCTTAACTCGTACTCTCGTCTTGTGCCAAATATAGACCTGTTCATTCAACTTCACGTCACAAAAGAGGCCGTGCTTTCAAGCCGCATTGAAGGCACGCAGACCCATATTGATGAGGCCCTTTTGCCACAATCTGAGGTGCGTGAGGAACGTCGGAACGATTGGCAAGAAGTACGCAACTATGTCAATGCCATCAACGACGCCATCAAAAACCTTGACAAACTCCCAATATCGTCACGGCTTATTCGTTCTACACATAAGATATTGTTGAATAGCATTCGCGGAGAGCATAAAATGCCGGGTGAATACCGGACAAGCCAAAACTGGATTGGCGGCAATGCCATTGCGGACGCCCGTTTCATACCCCCTCATCATCAACTTGTCGGTGAATTGATGGGGGATCTTGAGAATTTTCTGAATAATCCAGATGTAAATGTCCCTGATTTGGTTAAAATAGCTATCGCCCATTATCAATTTGAGACTATCCACCCGTTCCTTGATGGTAATGGACGTATTGGCCGACTTCTGATCACCCTTTTTATGGTGGAGGAAAAGATACTTGACAAACCTCTGCTTTATTTGTCCACATATTTTGAAAAAAGAAAGGATCTATACTATGATAACCTTAACATGGTTAGGGTAAACAATGATATGTTACATTGGGTAAAATATTTTCTTGTGGGTATTGAACAGACAGCGACACTTGCGGTTCAAACTCTTACAAAAATTATTCAATTCAAAGAAGGAATAGAAAACCACATCCGTATTCATTATGGTCGGCGGAGTACGAACACTATATTACTTATACACCGACTTCTTCAAGATCCGGTAATAACAGTCGATGATGCTGCTCATATTTGTGGAATTTCATACAAAGCCGCTAACGACATTGTCAAACTTCTTTGCAATGATAAATACCTTGTGGAATCCACAGGCCAAAGTCGTAACCGGTTGTTCACATTCAAACCATATACAGATATTTTTGCAGAATAATCAAGATAAATTATCTCCTTATGTCCATTTTCCGCGTCATCCTCTCCATCATTTTTCCGCCTTTGGCCGTCATCGACCGCGGGTGCGGATCCATCCTCATCGTCTTTATCCTCACCTGCGCTGGATGGGTGCCGGGCGTCATCGCCGCGTTGGTCATCCTCAACAAGAACGAATAAGTTATGAAACATATCACCGTTTCCGCCGCCATCATCCACGACTCCCAAAACCGCATCTTCGCCACCCAGCGGGGCAGCGGCGACTGGAAGGACTGGTGGGAGTTTCCCGGCGGCAAGATCGAACCCGGCGAGACCCCTGAGGAGGCCCTCCGCCGCGAAATCCGGGAGGAATTAGACACCCGCATCACCGTGGGCGAACTGCTGCATACCATCGAGTGGGACTACCCCAAGTTTCATCTGACGATGCACTGCTTCCTCTGCACCGTGGAGAGCGGCTCGCTCACCCTCCTCGAACACGAGGCCGCCCGCTGGCTCGCCCCTCACGAACTCGACAGCGTGCAATGGCTGCCCGCCGACTGGGAGGTGATCGAAATACTGAAACAACGGTTCCAACTGACCGATGAAACTTAACGAATAAAAGTAACCAAGACCACTATCTTTTGTGATATTTTGGCGACTTATCCATTACGATAGCTAACCAAAATTATGTTGTTTTATCATATTTTGGTTGATTATCTAAAATTATTTTCTAGCTTTGCCGCTGGAAAACAATCAAAAAATTGTCACAATAGCTACCTTTCGGCAAAAACAAATATCGCAAAGTACACTTTGAAATAATTTTGTATTTTTGCAAACTTAACTTTGGAATATTGGTATGGAGAAACAAATCATAAAAAAAGTGATCGGGGAGAAGCAATTGCAACTCAGCAAAATAGAACTCTCCCCGCGTCCGGCTGGTTTTGATGAGAAATCTTGCTATGTACTCGTGGGCATCCGACGTGCCGGCAAATCTTATACTCTCTATCAGGATATCCAGTCCAAAATGGCATCCGGCAAAGCCAATGCTGACGATTTTCTTTATGTCAACTTTGAAGACGAAAGAATTGCTCCCATCCAGGCTGATGAGCTTGGATTACTGCTGGAGGCCTATTGGGAGATGCATGACATGAAACGCCCTTTCATCTATCTTGATGAAATACAGAATGTTGTCGGTTGGGAAAAATTTGCGCGTCGGCTGGCCGAAGAGAAATACCGCATTATGATTACTGGAAGCAATGCCAAAATGCTCAGCAAAGAGATAGCCTCTTCCCTTGGAGGCAGCTACATCCAACGCAATATCTACCCGTTCTCTTTCAAGGAATATCTTGATTTTCGAGGATTTACACTCGAACGTAACTGGGAGTTCAACCCTGAAAATCGATTAACGGTTATACGGCACTTTGAAGAGTATTTCCGATATGGTGGTTTTGCGGAATCATTCGACAAAGCAGACAAGCGGGAGTGGCTCACTTCCCTGTACCAAAAAATCCTGATAGGCGACATCGTGGAGCGCAATAACATACGTAATCCTCGTGTTTTCAGACTTTTGGCAAGAAAATTGGCCGAAAGTGTGATGCAACCCACAACACTGAAACGGCTGGAGCACATCATCAAAGCAACGGGCGATAGCATCAGTATGCCCGTGCTGAAAGATTATCTCGACTATATGGAAGACGCCTATCTCACATTCTCCGTTCCCAATTTGGTCTCCCCACTGACTGACCAGCAAACCACTGTAAAACGCTACTTCGCCGACAATGGCATTTTAGGGCTTTTCTATACGGATGGCGAGACAAAACTGTTGGAAAACATCGTGGCCGTGCATTTGAACAAGCAGTATCGCAATACACCTGATGAATCCCGGTTGTTCTATTACAGCAAAGGAGTGGAGGTTGATTTCTGTATCCCGGAGACTAATACTGCCATCCAAGTGTCTTACAGCATTGGTGATGACAGCACATACGAGCGCGAAGTGGGTGGGCTGATGAAGTTCCTGAAAGCTTTCAAACAGTATCACGGACTTGTCATCACTTGGGATACAGAACGTCAAATCATGGAAAACGACATCAGCATAGAAGTGTTGCCGATATGGAAATGGTTATTAATGTAAAATGGAAATGATACAGAAAAAATTCAGCACCTGGCTGCTGGCGTTTGCCACCGTCCTCATCTCCGCCGCCACCCCGCTCCTTTTCGGTGGGGCGGTCGTCCTGACCTCCTGCACCACCGAAGAGTACTCGGTCTCGCGTCCGACCGTCGAACGGATCCAGCAACGGGGCAAACTGCTCGTCGGCACCACTGGCGACTACCGGCCGCTGACCTTCTGCGAGCCTGAAACCGGCGAATACTGGGGCCTCGGCATCGAGATGGCACAGGCCATTGCCGACAGTATAGGCGTTCCCGTGGAGTTCGTCCGGACCTCGTGGCCGACGTTGACCGCCGACGTTATGGCCGAACCCCAGACCTTCGACCTCGCCATCGGGGGCATCACCATCACCGATGCCCGGCGCGCCATTATGCTGATGAGCGAGGGATACTTGGCCAACGGCAAGACCATCCTCTGCCGGACGGAGGACACCACCCGTTTCCGTTCGCTGGCCGACATCGACCGTCCTGACGTGCGGGTGATGGTGAATCCCGGCGGTCTGAACGAGCAGTTCGCCAACGAGCACCTCATCCACGCCACCATCATCGTGCACCCGAACAACGAGGAAATTCCGTCACTCATCGCCGAGAGCGAGGCCGACGTGATGATCACGGAAATCACGGAAGCACCCTACTACGTGCAAACCGACCCCCGCCTGGCGGCGCCACTTCTGAACGCCCCGTTCACCCACGGGGAGATCGGCGTGCTGATGCGCAAAGGCCAGGACGACCTGCTGGAGCTGGTGAACGGCGTCATCCGCCGGATGAAGGCCGACGGGTCGCTCCAACGGCTGTGCGAAAAATACGGACTTATGCCATAATTTTCTTTGTCGTGTCTTTGGTAATGATATTTGACTTACCCTTCTCTTTTTTCAGTCCAGTTATAAATAATAATTGTATTTTTGCGGTCGATAAAAATGTACTTTTGTACAAAAAAATCGAATAGGAATGATTGTAAAAAGAGATAACTTACTGAATAAATTAAAAATACGCCGAAATAATGGGATGATAAAAATCATCACCGGAATGCGACGTTGTGGCAAGTCCTATTTTCTGTTTAACTTGTTTTCAGAAGCTTTGATGGCTGAAGGCGTAAAAAAAGACCATATCATCAAAATTAATCTTGAGGACCGCCGTCTCAAGAATTTACGCGACCCTGATGAACTTCTCCACTATATCGACGCACAAATCGTAGATCAGGATATGTATTATATCCTTTTGGACGAAGTACAACTTGTCAACGAATTCGAAGATGTACTGAACAGCTATCTACACGTACCCAATGCCGATGTCTTTGTCACGGGCTCCAATGCCAAATTCCTCTCCAAAGATGTCATCACGGAGTTTCGTGGCCGAGGGGATGAAATCCGTATTCAGCCTTTCTCTTTCAACGAGTTTCTCAGCACAAAAGATCCTAATAACCACCATGATGAACTCATCTTGGAGTATATGACTTATGGCGGTTTACCACAAGTGGTTCTGATGGAAACCGAGAAAGAGAAAAAGAGTTATCTTCACAATCTTTTCGTTCACACCTATCTGAAAGACATAAAAGAGCGTTACAACATCAAGCTGGATAATGATTTGGAGGATTTGGTCAACCTTCTTGCCTCTTCCATCGGAGGATTGACCAACCCTCATAAGATTGCCAACACTTTTAAAAGCGTCAAAGGCTCTTCTATCACACAAGACACCGTCAAACATTACTTGGATTATCTTGAAGACGTTTTTCTCATAGAAAAAAGCCTTCGCTACGACATCAAAGGTAAACACTATATTGATACACCTTCCAAATTCTATTTTGAAGACCTTGGTTTGCGCAACGCCCGTCTCAACTTCCGACAAATAGAAGAAACACATCTGATGGAAAACCTCATATACAACGAATTGAGACGATGTGACTTGTCTGTTGACATGGGCGAAGTTGAAATTAAGGAAACGAATCGGGAAGGGAAAACAGAGCGAAAACGATTAGAGGTGGATTTTGTTTGCAATCAAGGTTTCAGACGTTATTACATTCAATCCGCTCTTA
This sequence comes from uncultured Bacteroidales bacterium, assembly GCA_946413585.1. Taxonomy (GTDB): domain Bacteria; phylum Bacteroidota; class Bacteroidia; order Bacteroidales; family WCHB1-69; genus F23-D06. Next base: position 6,064 of record CAMKLG010000067.1, on the reverse strand, counting down.
ACATCTCCGATGACGAAAAACGCGAGAATGAGTTGCGATCTCTCCGAAAAATCAACGATAGTTTCAAGAAAATCGTCATTGTCGGAGGCATGTCAGCCCATTATCAAAACAATGAAGGTATTGAATTCGTGAGTCTGAACGATTTTCTGACGAATCCTCAAATCATTATAGACTAGTTCGATGACCGACATCATGACACCTCAGCAGCGGCACTATTGCATGTCGCAGATCCACAGCAAGGACACCACGCCCGAGAAGCGCGTGCGGCAATGGCTGTGGAAACACGGCTACCGCTATCGCCTCAACGTGAAGGGCGTGCCGGGGAAACCCGACATCGTGATGCGCAAGTACCGGACGGCAATTTTCGTGAACGGGTGTTTTTGGCACGGACACGATGTAGAGACGCGCCATGGCACGTCTCTACAAATCGCAAATTCCAAATGTTGCCAAATACCGAAGACGAATCGGGAATTTTGGGTAACGAAGATACAGAGGAATCAGGAGCGGGATCAGAAGAACTATGAGATTCTCTCCGAAAACGGCTGGCAGGTGATTGTGCTTTGGGAGTGTCAACTGAAACCCAAGAAGCTGGAGCAAACGATGTTACAGGTGGAAATCCAGCTCCACGATTTCTACATCAAGACTTTTAACCATCGCTCGAAAACGTACATCCATATCGAAGAGGAACGCCTGCCGATGGTGGCGGAAGAGCCGGAAGAGTATGGACAATAAACAGAATAACCTGAATCTTGAATCTTGAAACCTGAATCTTGAAACGTAAAAAACATACATAAAAAAGCTATATGAATATCGCAGTCTATACCCTCACCTCTGCCCTGCACGACCCGCAGGCAGTAGATACGCTCACGAAAGAGTTTCTTACCCCTTTGAATGTCCCGTACATTCTGAAAGGCGACGATTTCTCGGACTACGGCTCCCGCGATCTGAATCTGATTTTCGTGCGGACGGGCGGCACCGAAGGCATCTTTCAGCAAATGATGCCCACACTGGTCGGGAAATCGGACGCTCCGTTCTATCTCCTGGCTTCCGACAAGAGCAACTCGTTAGCCGCCTCGTTAGAAATCCTCTCCTACTTGCGACAGCAAGGGAAACAAGGTGAGATTCTGCACGGCAATCCCGAATACATCGCCTCGCGCATCCAATTGCTGTGCCGGGTGGAATCGGCAATCAAGCGGTTGCACCAAAGCCGATTAGGGGTCATCGGGAAACCTTCCGACTGGCTCATTGCCAGCCACGCAGATGCGGAGTGCGTCCGACAGAGACTGGGCATTGAGTTACTGGATATTCCCATGAGCGAACTGCTGGACACGCTGGCCGCAACCCCTGAATCCTCGCCAACAGAGCATAGAGATATGCCTGCTATTAATGAGGCGCTTCCCGATGCCTGCCGAATCTATGAGGCATTGAAAATCGTAGTGCAAAGACATGGCTTACAAGGATTTACAATCCGTTGTTTCGATTTGTTGGATGCTGTCCACAATACCGGCTGCTGGGCGTTGGCGAAGCTGAACGCGGAGGGTTATATCGCAGGTTGCGAGGGCGATGTTCCCACCATGCTGACCATGATGCTGCTTCGCGCCCTGACCGGCACGTCCTCTTTCCAAGCGAACCCCGCCAGCATCCATCCCGAAACGGGCGAAATCCTCTTCGCCCACTGCACCATACCCTTCGATATGGTTCAGCGTTACGAACTGGACACGCATTTCGAATCGGGAATCGGGGTCGGCATCCGCGGCTTCGTGTCGGAAGGTCCTGTCACGATTTGCAAAGTATCGGGCGATTTGTCACGAACGTTCGTCGCGGAAGGAGAGCTGGTTCGCTGTCAGACAAAGCCGGATCTCTGCCGCACGCAGTTAGTGGTGCGTCTCGCCAATCCGTCAGACACCGAATATTTTCTGACGAATCCTATTGGGAATCACCATGTTATCATAGTTGGACAGCACACAGAAGCACTGAAAGCATTGTTACGGAGATGTTCCATCTGTTGTTAGAATATTTATCACGATGACCTCCTATTACAATTTTGAGCATTCAACAAAAACAAAAGTGGTTGGAAGTGCCCCGGGTGGACAACTGGAACTCCTTCAGCCTCTGAATTTTAACAGCATACAACAATTATTCAACCAGTTGCCAAAACAATCGGAATTCAGGCTGAAAGGGAACTCTCGCCTTACAGATTTACTCTATTGCCTTAACATTAGCACTATCAATAACTTTATTGTCAGTTCCAAAATGCGTTCCATTTTGGAGGAATTCAATCTTCAAGAACACCAATGGGCAAGCTGTACCATTAGAAAAAAGGACAAAACCTGGGACTATCATCTGCTCAGATTTGCGCAACCGCGCGATAAAAAAAGGCGTCCTCAGCTCTGTTGTCCAGAAATGGTGGATTGGAGAAATTCGGTATTTTTTGAAGATTCCTATGCTCGATTCGGGGGAATAAAAGGGAATGAGCCCATCTTAAAAATCGACAGTTACGATGACTATTTGAAAGTACAAGCCGAATATAATCGCAAATTCGATGAACATGAAAACATAGACTTGGCAATAGGTGTTATGAAATTTGCTTTCAACGAGGAATATTTGGAGAAAAACAACCCCGATATGTGTTGGTTGTACCCATTGCATTCAAATCCGTTGATCTCGGAAAGACTAAAAACAGCATTGGGGGAAAACGATATCACCAGCGTGGAAACGATGGAAATAAACTCCTATCTCTGTCGCAACGATGCCGAAGTACTGGGTAATATCTTTAAGGAACCTGGCGTGCGGTAGAGACCATAAATCCAATAGTTTTGTTCTGTATATTTTTTACAAAAATTTGGTTGAATCGAAAATAGTTGTATTTTTGCAGCGGAAAAGTTGTAAAGATATGCATTAAGTGATACGTTTGACAACAAAAAGGTAATATGACAGTTACGGAATACATACGCGAAAGGGAGATACGAGGACGTGTGACGTTCACGATTGATGATGTCCGTCAAGCTGTGAACTTGTCGGACAATTCGCTTGTCACAGAATTGCAAAGACAAGTGGCTCGCGGTAGAATATGCATTCCTTATCGCGGTTTCTATGTCATTATACCTCCCCAGTATGCTTTGAAGGGTGTTGTTCCTCCTACTTATTATGTTGATAATCTGATGAATGCTGTCGGAAAACCCTATTATATATGCTTGCTGTCGGCCGCAGAATTTTACGGTGCCAGCCACCAGCGAGCTATGCAAACCCAAGTGATGACAATAGCACCCCGATTAAAGCCCTCGAAGATGAATAATTTGTTGAACTGGAACTATCGTCAGCTAATTCCTTTTGAATTATTGATGAAGAAAAATGCTGAAATGGGGGTGATAGTCTATTCCTCTGCCGAGTTGACAGCCATTGACCTCGTCCAATTTGCAAGCCACGTAGGCGGTTACCAACGAGCAGCCACGGTTCTTGCGGAATTAATAGAAAGTGTTGATGTAGATCGAATTGAATCCGTTTTACCTTATACTACTACAGCAACCGTTCAACGCTTGGGTTATCTTTTAGAATTTATTTTGGAGGAGCAGCATAAAGCCGACAAACTGTATAAGCTGTTGAAAGCATCAACTCCAAAATGGAAAAAGATATTGATGAGCAATGCCAGCGAAGAAAAAGGCAGAAGCACAAGTAATCGATGGTATGTGGATATGAATATTGAAATTGAAATTGATGACCTATGATAGACAAATCAGCAATTATAGAATGGACTGAACAAGCACCTTGGATATATGCCAATATGGTCGAACAAGACCTCATCATTTGCAAGGCCTTGGTCTGCATTTTCAGTGATGAATTTTTGGCATCGCAATTGGCATTTCGGGGAGGCACGGCGTTGCACAAACTGTACCTCACTCCGCAATCTCGCTACAGCGAAGACATTGACCTCGTGCAAATCCATCCCGGTCCCATCAAGCCCATCTTGTTCCGTCTTGGGGAGGTGCTGTCGTGGCTTCCTGGCAAAGTGACGAAGCAGAAACGGTACAACAACACGATGTTTTTCCGTATGGAATCTGAAGTTCCGCCGATACAACCTTTACGACTGAAAATTGAAATCAACTGCTACGAGCATTTTAACGTTCTGGGATTGCAAAAAATGCCGTTTGAAGTCCATAACTCTTGGTTCAGCGGTAGATGCGAAATCACCACTTACACCCTTAACGAGTTGATTGGGACCAAGTTGCGGGCCTTGTACCAAAGAAAAAAGGGTCGCGACTTGTTCGATTTGCAAGTGGCTTTGGAAAGCGGAAACATAGACGTGGCACGGGTGCTGGAATGCTATCAAAAGTACATGGAATTTGTGGTGGAGAAGGTTCCTACCTACAAACAGTTCGTGCAAAATATGGAACTGAAGTTGCAGACACCGGAATTTTTAGGAGATATGGATATATTGGTCCGCGAAGGGGCTGAACAATTCAATCCGAACAAGGCTTACGAGCTTGTCAAGAAAACCTTCATCGACCTAATGCCCGGAAGTAGAGATTAGATTTTTGCAAATAACAATTAAAAAACGTAATATTATGAAAAAAATCCTCTTTTTTGCCATCGTCGCGCTCCTGTTAGCGGCATGCCAAGATTCCCCTAAGCAGCTCCAGAAACGTGCGGCCGAGCTTTGCCAGTACATCCCCGACCACGAACTGTCGGAGAAGTCGAAACCGTATATGACAGCGGATTTCTACAACGTGCTGGACACGATGTTCAACCAGCTGCCGGAGTTCGAAGCCATGGACCACGAATGGCTCTACTATTTCGTGACCGGCAACGGCGGCACTATCGCCGACTTTGAAGTGGCCGGCGTGGAAAAAACCGACAACACCCACGCGGTGGCCACCATCAAGGTGCGCCAGAAATGGGAGGATGGTTCGTTCGACGAAAACTCTGACGTAGAGGAACATAAGCTCTATATGGAAAAGGTGAACGGCCAGTGGCTGATATCCGACTTCGACGGGCACAAGGCCGACTGCATCCGCCATATCGCCATCAACAAAAAGGAACAAGTGGTGCGCAATGCCATCAGCGACTATTTAGTGAACGAAATTGGCGAGCACTACCAGAAAGGCGAACTCTGCATCCCTATGATGATTATGGTACACGAGGAGGACGAACTCTTCATGGGCGACTTCTGGGTGTACTGGTACGACAAATCCGGCGACACGCTGAAGTGCGTCTCCGGCGGCAATCATGCGGGTTTGATGACCCTGAAGAAGGAAGGCGACCAGTACAAGGTGGTTTCCTTCGAGCAAACCGTTGATGGGGCCGGCAACGAGGCCAGTGCCCAACGCATCTTCGGCAGCTATTTCGACATCTACCAAAACATCCACTCCAACGAGAAGGTCCGCGAGGCCGTCCGTCAAGAACAACTTCGCGAGTATGTGAAAAAACACAACCTCAACGTCAAATATTATCAGGACTTCGGCTGGCCTGCAGTAGCGTTGTACGAATAGTTAGCTGAAGAACTGTCGCACGCGCTTGAAGACGCTTTTGTCGCTTTTGCCAGGCTTCGGCACGAAATTCTCGTGCGTGCTTAGCTGTTCTAACATCGCTTTTTCCTCTTTGGTCAGCGACTTTGGAGTCCAAACGTTGACATTGACGATGAGGTCGCCTACGATGCGCGAGTTGACCTGCGGCAAACCTTTGCCTTGCAGACGCAGAATCTGTCCGCTTTGCGTACCCGGAGCAATCTTGATTTTGGCTTTGCCAGTGAGCGTGGGTATCTCCACGGAAGCACCCAACGTAGCTTGTGGGATGCTGATGTAGTAGTTGAGGTACAGGTTGTTACCGTCGCGTTCGAATACATCGTGGTCGGCTACTTCGAAGACGACGAGCAGGTCGCCGTTCACGCCGCCGCGTTGTGCTGCATGACCTTTCTGCGGTACCGTCATCTGCATGCCGTTATCGACACCTGCCGGAATGTTGATGGTGATGATTTCCTCGCCCGACACCGTGCCGTTGCCATGACAGTGCGGACAAGGATCCTTGATGACTTCGCCGGAACCTCCGCATTTCGGGCACACCGTCGCTT
>CAMKLG010000066.1 GCA_946413585.1 uncultured Bacteroidales bacterium | reverse complement strand
CCGAAGCTGTTGGTGCTGGTGGAATAGCCCACACCACCAAAGTAATCCGCATCGGTGGATGAACCGGTGCCGACATGGTGAACAGTGCCATTACCGAGAACCGTCCAGCATTCGGGTATCGGAGCGCTGGCAAAATAGGGACGCAAGCTTTGGTCGGAAGTGTAGCTTGAGAAATCCTCGCTGTAGGTCAGCGGATGGACAGTCGTACAGAAGGTGTCGGGCACGACAGGAGCGGCAGGAGCGGGAACCGGAGTGGGAACCTTTGTCCAAGCTTCTTCCATATAATAACCATATTGGAAGTCCCAACCGATAGCAGAGTTCATATCGCCATATTTGAAGACATCGCCGTTATGGAGCGTTTCTGAAGAACCTGAGCCGGCGCTGACGCCATTGAGGTTTGCCCACCAGAAGTTGTAACCCACGGCAGGGTCAACGGGAGAGAGTCCCAAAGTGTCGCCGTTGTCGAGAACGAAGTGGATATCGCCGTCAAGAGAAGGCGAGCCGACCGTCCAAAAGCGCGGGTCGGCGGCGGCGATGGCATCTACCATGGCCTGCGCCGTGGTCGTCCCGTCGAAGCGGTAACCCCAGGCAAAAGCCGTGTCGGGCTGCGCGAAGTTGACGATGAACTCAGCACTGTTGGAACCCGTACCCACCCAGTACAGGATTTGGCTGAAAGGAAGGGATGCATCAACGGGATCCGTGGAAGTACCGCCGTTGGGATCCGTGGCAGCAGTGGCGGAGTTCAGACTGAAATAACACGAACTGCTGATCTCCATCACGTCTCCGTCGGCCATAGGTTGATTCGGATAGGCATCGGCATAACCGCCGTTAACCGTATAACACCAATAGCTCGCCGAAGATCCAGACACAAGTGTTCCGTCATTGTAACCAATGCTAGTCACGAAACCAGAACTGATGGCGTATGCCACGCGACTGTCGTATGTGGCGATAGTGTCAAGCATATTCGCGGCCGAAGCACTGCCATTCCAGTGCACGCCCCAGGCCAATGCGAAATCATTTCCGGATGGATTGTCGTCCCATCCGATAATCACCACGGCACTGTTGCTGCCCGTTCCCACCCAAAACTCAATGTCCTCAGCGGGAAAGTTGCCAACAGCACGTGTTGTACTTACTTGGAATTCATGCCCGTTCTGGTGAATGGTCACCATCTCCTGGGCACTCATCAGGTTAATCATACAGATCAAACCGAAAAATAATAAAAGTTTCTTCATATTGTTTGATTTATTTGTTTGTTCTTAATATTAGGGAGTAGGGAATAGTCTAAAGTCTAAAGTTAAAAATCTAAGTTTATGTCTATACCAACAGCTAAAAGCCAGCAGCCAACTACTAACTACTAACTGTTAACTATCTAAACGTCATCGCGGAAGGGTTCAGTCCGGCTTCGAAGGAGAATTTCTTCTTGCCGTTCTGATCGAAGCAATAGACATCACCGTTGGTGGTGAACGTGCCCGCGTCGGTGATATAGACATCTCCGTTCAGCGGGTTCACCTTGATGCCGTATGGGGTCTTCAATTGTGTGCCATCACTGATAAACTGATCCTTGATCACCTCATCCGTTTCCAAATCCAACACCTTAATCCAGGCAGAAGTCATGGAAGAATAATTGTAAGTATAGATGTATGCTATATTTTGGTAAATATCAAAATTCACCACCTCCATATTATAGGTTTTTACCACCTTATCTGACTGAGCATCAATTTTTTGGAAATTAAAATTCACGTCGTTGTAATTACCGTTGGAGACCACATAGACGTAGCGGTCCTGCCAGCTTTTGATACGTGTGGGGTTGATGCCCACAGTGATGTCTTTGATGACCGTGAAGGAAGCGGGGTCTATCACAGAGACGGTATTGTTGTAATTCGGGGAATTGAGCCCGCCGGAGTTACTGACATAGAGCTTGCCGTTGCAGGCGCAGATGCCGTCGGGGTTGAGACCTGTATGCACAGTGGCTTCGACCTCCAAACTGGTCGTATCTACACGCACCACATCGCCATCGAAACAGGAAATGTAGGCTTTGCCATCCAGAAAAGCAACATAACGCGGTTGCTTTTGGGGCAAGTTAATAGTCTTCAAGGATTGAACAGTCTTGACATCCACCACCTCCACGATGTTGGAGTTGTTGACCACGATGTAGAGTTTGTTGCCGTATTGCTGCAAGTCGTTGCCCACATCGCCCAATCCGCGGTGGTTGACATCCAAAAAGATATTACTGGTGAATGCGCCTGTCGTGTAATCATAATACGACAGCGTGCTGTTGTTCATCTGGAAAAGACCTTCGTTGAGAATGTAAAGGCCTTTTGCGTAAACGTCGGGCATCGGTTCCGGTTCGGGTTGTGGGGGGTCAGGCTTGCACGAAATGACCAACAAAGGCAGTAAAAACAGCCATAATAAATTGTTTCTCAGTAAATTCCTTAAACGCATATCCTCGGCATTATGGGTTTAACAATATGCTTCGGACAATCATTGGAACGAAATGTGTGAAAAAACACTTTTGTATCCGCCTACCTCCCGAAGCGACAACAACGCGCAGTGGCAGGTTTTCTGACTCGTTTCCGAAACCACGCCTTCCCATCTTTCGACAGTGGCAATGTGCGATTTCTTTACTTGAAACTTACAGCAGCGGGTACTGTACAGGACTCACACCTGTTTCCCTCTCAGGATTTTACAATGAAAAATCCTTCACCACTTTGCGGCGGCAAAAATACACTTTTTTTGGAATAGACACCTATTTAAAAAACACGTAGGGGCGAATAATCATTCGCCCCTACATTGGGTTAAAGAGGAAAAATCAGGATTATTTAATACCCAATTTTTTCTTGATATCCTTCGGAATAGCATCCTTATGAACCACGATGTTCATGGTTTTGTAACGAACAAATGCCTTGGAAGCGTAGAACATGCCATCATACTTGCCGTATTTGCCCCAAGAGTTCTTCACCATGTAGTATTCGTTGCCCATTTGGTCTGTAGCCTTACCGTAAATCAGCATACCGTGGTCATCGGTGGTCTCCCAGTTGTCGAAAGCGATTTGACGCTCTTCCTGGGTCACCCAACGTTGCGGAGTGGGTTTTGTTTGAGACTCTTTGTTACGCTCGGTGGTGGACAAGCCTGTCCAGTGAGCCATGTCGCTACCAACCTGTGCTTTAGCTTCGAGGTCGGGAAGCACACAGAAACCGTTCTTGATGTTGCTGCGGAAACCGGGTTCAGAAACGTCAGAACCCCAAGCGATGGTGTAGCCATTGTCGATGGCGTAATCGAAAATCTGCATGAACTCATCCAACGGAACGTTCCAACATTGGCTCCAACGCCAGTTGTCTTGGATTTCCAACACGAACTTTTCGTAGAAAGGATGATGCGTGTAAGAAGTGATAGAGACATAATCGTCGGCATTGAGACCGAGGGATTGATAGAAAGATTGCGGGGTATAGCTCACACCGTTGTAGGTGAAAGTGGTCGGGCATTTGCCGAGGTAAATCTCGTGAGCGGCTTCCATAGCTTTGAGCCACAGAGGATTGCCGTTGGCATCAGTTTGCAGTTTTTTGTGCTCTTTCTTGGCGATAGCATCGATGATGGCATCGGTGATAGCGGAAAGTTCGCCGTGGTCGGAAAGGGTGTCGCCATATTGGGCACCGGGACGCATTTCAGACTCGGGAACCAAACCGAAGGTCTTCATGCCGTAAATCACGTCGTAGAAAGAACCGCCTTGAGAGAAGGAAACGTCGCCATGCATACGAACGGCAGCTTTTGCTCTGTCGTTGTAAGTATTGGCTACGAGAAACATCTCTGAAAGGTCATACTCGCCCTTGCCCATGCGGAGCAATTCAGCTTCGATAAAACCCAGGCCAGAATAGCACCAGCATGTGCCTGCGCGGTTTTGGTCTTTCACAGAAGTGACGGGAATCTCTTTCTTAATAGTGAAGATGTAGCCTTCTTCTTCTGTTTTTTCTTTCTCTTGAGCGAAAGAGACATTGCATGCCAGCAACGCCGCAGTCACTAATAACAGGGATAATTTTTTCATTTGATTATTAATATTTTTGTGAATAAAAAAATTTCAATACCAGTCCATTTTTCTCTAGTTGAAATGAACATCTTCCATCCATTTTTCCACGAGTTTTTCTTGTTTATCGCGGTCTTTGAGCTCTTCAGAAATCAACTTTTGCGCAATATCGATGGAGAAGTTGGCGATAGAGTTTTTAGCATCCGTGATAGCCTTCATCTTCTCGAAATAGATGGCCTTCTTGGCATCTTCTATCATCGCTTGACTTTCTGCTGAAGCTTTAAGCTTGGCTTTCTCGTACATTTCCTCACTCACCTTGCGCGCTTCAGCGAGAAGGGCATCACGTTCAGCCTTGGCCTGCACCATCAACTCCTCGTGTTTCTTGTTCAAAGACTCCATCTCCTCGTGAATCTTAGCGGCTTCTTCCAACTGGTCGGCAATTTTCTTGTTGCGGGCAGCAATGCCATTAGTGATAATCGGCCACGCGAATTTTGCTAGGATGAAGAAGAGAATCGCGAATCCAATAAGCATCCAGAATATGAGTCCGAATGAGGGTTTAATTAATTCCATATATGTTTCTATTTTTGATTTTCAAATAAAAAAGGAAAGTTTCCCGACCAACCGTCAGGAAACTGTTCCATTCGTTACTATGCAACAGCGATGAGCAGACACACCACAGTGGCGAACAACGCAACACCCTCGACGAGAGCGGCTGCGATAATCATGTTCGTACGGATGTCACCTGCAACTTCAGGCTGGCGGGCGATAGCGGACATAGCATCCTTACCGATGTTACCCACACCGAGACCAGCACCGATAGCGGCCAGACCAGCGCCGATGCCAGCACCCAATTTTCCGATACCGAGGCCTGCGCCTGCTGCTTGCAATAATGTTGTCAATAATACTGCTAAACTTGACATAATGATTTGATATTTAAGTTATTAAAAAGGGTTACTATATTGTTTCAGGTTTCAGGCCTTCTATGCTTCTACCACTGCTGCTTCCTCCTCGTGTTCCTCCTCGCCGATGGCCATGCCGATATACATCGCGCTCAACAGCGTGAAAACAAACGCTTGGATGAACGCCACCAACAGTTCCATCAGTCCCATAAAAATGTAGAAGAAAATGGAAACCGGGGAAACAGCCCAACCAATGGCAGGATTCATCTGTCCAAAGATGAACACCAAGGAAACGAAAGCCAAGGTGATAATGTGACCAGCAGTGATGTTCGCGAAAAGTCGCACCATCAACACGAACGGCTTGGTGAAAATACCAATCACCTCCACCAACGGCATCAACGGCAGCGGAATCTTCAGCCACCACGGCACTCCCGGAGTATTGAAGATATCTTTCCAGTACTCTTTGCCGGATGAAAAGGTGGTCACAAAGAAGGTGATGACCGCCAACACACCCGTCACTGCGATGTTACCTGTGAGGTTCGCACCGCCTGGGAAAATCGGGATAATACCTAACATGTTGTTCAAGAAAATGAAGAAGAACAGCGTGAGCAGGTAAGGCGCGTATTTGTTGGAGTTGCGACCCAACGACGGGGTGATGACCTCGTCTTGCAGGAAAACGATGACGGGTTCCAACAACGCTTGCAAACCGCTGGGCACCTCGTTGGGATGCTCTTTGTAACGTTTCGCCACCGACAGGAAAATGCAAATAATCAGAATCAATGAGATGAACAGGGCGCAGACATTTTTGGTGATGGAGATGTCCCACTTGCAGACGTGATTCTCGTACATTTCGCCCTCTTCAAGATGTCCGGTATAATCGGCATAGTCGCCGTCGAGTTTCACGATACTGCCTTTGTTATCGCCCCAACCCATAGCGTAACCGTTGTAAGCCGCCTCGCCGTGGTGTAACTTGCTGGACATGAAGACTACAGGATGCCCTTCATCAAACAAGATGATAGGCAGCGGGATGGTAACGCTTTTGTCGCCGTCGCCGCAGATATGCCAACCGTAGCTATCGATGACGTGTTCGATGATGAAAGGACCAGCATCAAATTTTTCAGTTTCTTCCGTCGCCGCAGAGAGATTTTGGCACGCAAAAAGCAATATTAACGTGCAAAAAATCGCCGCAAGCCTTCTTTCAAAACTTTTATAACTCATACGTTTATAATTAGTTATACTATTTTATAAAACCTTTTTTCACTTATTACAAAAAGCCGCGCAATATACGATTTTTTTAACTAAAAAAAATAATACTTTTGTGCTTTCAAAATCATCAAAATTCATGCCAATGAAAAAGCTAACTATCAGTATTTTAGCATTAAGTACCATCATTATGCTTGCATCATGTCACAAGAAAAACAATATTCCCAAAGTGGAATATCCCGAAACCAAGAAATGCGACACCGTGGATCATTATTTCGGTGTAGCCGTGCCTGACCCCTACCGCTGGCTGGAGGATGACTACTCCGAAGAGACCGCCAACTGGGTGAAAGCACAAAATGAAGTAACCAACAAGTTCTTGTCGCAGATTCCCTACCGCGAGAAAATGAAACAACATCTCAAAGACATCATGAACTACCCGAAGGAGGGTGCACCGTGGAAAAAGGGAGACCGCTACTTCTTCTATCGCAACGACGGTTTGCAGAACCAGAGTGTGCTCTACTACAAAAACTCCCTTGACGGTAAAGCGGTTGAGTTGCTTGATCCCAACAAACTCTCTGACGATGGCACCGTGGCACTCTCCACACTCGGCATCTCCGACGACGGCAATTACCTCGGCTACGCCATCTCCCGCAACGGCAGCGACTGGCAGGAAATTTACGTCAAAAACATCGCGACAGGCGAAACACTTGATGACCACCTCGTATGGGTGAAGTTTTCCAGCATCGCATGGAAGGGTGACGGTTTCTTCTACAGCCGCTTCCCAGAGCCCAAGAACGAACTTTCCGGCGTAAACGAGAACGGCAAACTTTACTACCACAAGGTTGGCACCGACCAAAAGGCCGACCAACTGGCATACGAAGACCGTACCAATCCTAACTTGAATTTCACCGCCGAGGTCGTCAACAAACGATACCTTGTGATTTACGGCAGCGAATCTACATCTGGAAACTGCCTGTACTACAAAGATTTGGAAGACCCTAAAGCGCAGTTCATCAAGGCGGTGACCGATTTCACGGACGACTATAGTGTCATTGACGAAATCGACGGTCATTTCCTCGTAATGACCAACCACAACGCACCGGAATACCAAGTCATCAGCATCCCGATTGGCAGCCTCACGACGATGGGGTGGACCGATGTCATTCCCGCAACCAAGGGTGAAGTACTTACGGGCGTGAGCCACCTCGGCGGACGACTGATCGCCAACTACACCAAAGATGCCCACTCACTCGTGAAGATTTTCGACGAGAACGGTAAGTTCCTTGCCAATCTTGACAACGACATGATTGGTACCATCGGCGGTTTCAGCGGCGAGGCAGAAGATACGGAAACGTTCTACACTGTGACCTCCTACACCACCCCGGCAACAATTTACCGATACGATGTAAAAAACAACAAATCAACGCTTTATAAGAAGTCCGAAATCAAGTTCAACTCCGACGACTACGAAACGGTGCAGAAGTTCTTCACCTCGAAAGACGGCACTAAAGTCCCGATGTTCATCACCTACAAGAAGGGTATCAAGATGGACGGCAACAATCCGACATTACTCTACGGTTACGGTGGTTTCAACATCTCCCTCACCCCCAGTTTCAGCACGACCCGCATTCTGTGGCTGGAGCAAGGCGGTGTATTGGCGGTCGTGAACCTGCGCGGCGGTGGCGAGTACGGCAAGGAGTGGCATGAGGCTGGCACCAAAATGAAGAAACAGAACGTATTCGACGACTGTATTGCAGCAGCGGAATACCTTATCAACCAGAAATATACGAGTAAAGAAAAATTGGCATTACAAGGCGGTTCCAACGGCGGTCTGCTCGTCGGTGCGGTCGTGAACCAACGTCCCGACCTCTTCGCAGTGGCCATCCCGCAGGTGGGTGTCATGGATATGTTGCGCTATCACAAATTCACCATCGGCCGCTACTGGGCAGTCGATTACGGCACCAGCGAGGACAGCAAGGAGATGTTCGAGTACCTCTACAAGTACTCCCCACTGCACTCCATCCAAAACGGCAAGGAGTATCCCGCAATCTTGGTGACGACCGCCGACCACGACGACCGCGTGGTGCCCGCGCACTCGTTCAAATACGCAGCAGCCTTGCAGAACAGTGACATCGGCGACAAACCGCACCTTATCCGCATCGAAAGCAACGCAGGCCACGGCGGCGGAAAACCCCTCGACAAGACCATCGAAGAAGTGACAGACATATTCTCTTTCATATTCTTCAATATGGGGGTAAATGTTCGTTATTAGTTGTTAGCTGTTGACCAACAATACGATAGGCCTGTCCGAAACATTAAAACTCGGACGGGCTTTTTTGTTTAAAAGTTTTTTCTATTTTTGCACCGTCATTCGTGACATTATTATTGTAAGAAAGTAGATTTCGCTTGTCCGTCAACGTGAACTTGGACACTTCACTGAAGTATGTACGGCACAGAGAATCAAGCTTGCCTATTGAGTATTTGCCAATCAGGTGGGGCTTGCTTCGCAGTGTTTTACATACGGGGAGTCCAAGCCCTACGTTGAGGATGCTGAAAGTTAGCGGCTCCACTTTCTTTTTTATCCATCCCAAAAAAAATGTACCTTTGCAGCCGTTATTTTTGGTTTCAAATTACTCCTAATATGTTAAGAACACATACCTGTGGCGAGCTGACGCTTGAGAACATTCAGCAAACCGTGACTTTGAGCGGTTGGATTCAGAAGATCCGTCATTTGGGCGGCATGATTTTCATCGATTTGCGCGACCGTTACGGCATCACGCAACTGGCCTTCAACCACGAGGAGCGCCCAGAACTGTGCGAGCGCGCCGAGCAGATGGGCCGCGAGTGGGTAATCCGCGTAACTGGCAAAGTGATAGAACGTTACAGTAAAAACAAGAATATTCCTACTGGCGACATTGAAATAGAGGTGCACGAATTGGAAGTGCTCAACGAAGCCGCTGTACCGCCATTCACCATCGAGGACGAATCCGACGGTGGCGACGAACTCCGCATGAAATACCGCTACCTCGACATTCGCCGCAACCCTGTGAAGAACAACCTCATCTTCCGTCATAAACTCGGTTTAGAAATCCGTAAATACTTGAGTGACCAAGGGTTCCTGGAAATCGAAACTCCATTCCTCGTGAATAGCACGCCCGAGGGCGCCCGCGACTTCCTCGTGCCCTCCCGCATGAACCCCGGCGAATTCTACGCCCTGCCGCAATCCCCGCAAACGCTCAAACAGCTGCTGATGATGGCCGGCATGGACCGCTATTTCCAGATTGTGCGCTGCTTCCGCGATGAGGACCTCCGCGCCGACCGACAACCCGAATTCACCCAAGTCGATTGCGAAATGTCGTTCATCGAACAAGAAGATATTCTCAATCTGTTCGAAGGTCTTGTGCAACATATCTTCCGCACTTTCAAAGGAATGGAAATCGGCAAGCTGGAACGTATGACCTGGAACGACGCAATGAAATACTACGGCTCCGACAAACCCGACGCTCGTTTCGGAATGCGCTTCGTAGAGCTCAACGACGTGCTGCAACACAAAGATTTCAAGGTTTTCAACGAGGCCGAACTCATCATCGGTATCAAGGCCGAAGGTTGCGGTAACTATTCCCGCAAACAACTCGACAATCTCACCGAATTTGTGAAGAGTCCGCGCGTGGGTGCCGCTGGCTTGGTCTATATCCTTTGTAATCAAGATGGTTCGTATAAATCTTCCGTTGATAAATTCTATACCCAAGACGACCTGAAGGCCGTGGCAGAACGTTGCGACGCGCATGCCGGCGACCTCATCCTCATCTTGTCAGGCAAGGCAATGAAGACCCGCAAACAGATGTGCGAGCTGCGTCTCGAAATGGGTAATCGTCTCGGTTTGCGCAAGGCTGGCGAATACAAAGCTATGTGGGTAGTCGATTTCCCGCTGCTGGAGTGGGATGAGGAAACCCAACGCTATTACGCTATGCATCACCCATTTACCGCACCAAAGCCAGAACACGAAGATTGGCTCGAAAGCCGCCCCGGCGAGGTGCTGGCCAACGCTTACGACCTGGTCATCAACGGTTCTGAAATCGGCGGTGGCTCCATCCGTATCCACCGTCCTGAACTGCAGAAACGCATGTTCAAAGCCTTGAATTTCACAGAAGAACAAGCGCAGAGCCAATTCGGATTCCTCATCAACGCTTTCAAGTTCGGGGCTCCGCCTCACGGTGGTATCGCCTTCGGTTTCGACCGCCTGTGCGCTGTGCTGAGCGACTGCGACAGTATCCGCGACTTCATCGCGTTCCCGAAAAACAACGCTGGTCGCGACACCATGCTGCCCGCCCCCACCCCGATCGATCCGAAACAGTTGGATGAACTGAATATTAAATTGAAATAAATGCTCCGCCAACTCTTAGCCACTTTCGGCGAATATCTGATTTTCCTACGGCAGGTTTTCTCTAAACCTGCCAAATGGTCTATGTTTTTCAAGAAATGGCTCTTTGAATTGGATGCTATGGGCATCGGCTCCATGCTGATAGTCTGCATCGTATCACTTGCCATGGGCAGTGTGATTACGTTGCAGACTGCCCTTCAGATTGAAAGTGGCTGGATTCCCTCTTGGACTGTAGGTTTTGTGGCTCGCACCTCCATCGTGATGGAACTTTGTCCCACCATCATCAGCCTACTGTTGGTAGGCAACCTCGGTTCGCGGATAACGGCAGAAATAGGCAGTATGCGTGTCACAGAACAAATTGACGCTCTGGAGGTTATGGGCATTAACCCCGCCTCTCACTTGGTACTGCCCAAAGTACTGGCTTCCATCATCGTGAATCCCATCCTGTGCGTGTTCAGTATCGCTTTCGCCCTGTTTGGCGGCTTTGCAACCGTATGGCTCACAGGCTGCATCTCTACCTACCATTTCATTGATGGTCTAACCTACTGCTTTAGAGTATATGATGTAGTGTATGCACTGACGAAAACCTGTATTTTCGCCTTCGTCATGTCTTCCGTCGCCTCCTTCTACGGCTACCGCATCGAAGGCGGCGCACTCGAACTCGGCAAAGCCAGCACACAAGGAATTGTGGTATCCAGCTTCGTCATTCTGGTACTGAATGTGGTAATCACGAATATTATGCTGTAACGAAGAGGCAATGCAAAACATTGAACAGTAAACTACGAACTATCAACTGCTTCTATAACCAATAAACAATAAACATTAACCCTTAAACATTAAATGATCGAGGTCAACAACGTTTCAAAATATTTCGGCGAGAAGCAGATCTTGCACAGCATCAATACGCAGTTCGAGGAGGGCAAAGTGAACTTGATCATCGGGCGTTCCGGATCAGGCAAAACAGTATTGATGAAGTGTCTGGTGGGTCTGCACAACCCTGAAGAGGGAAAAGTGCTCTACAGCGGGCGCGAATTTCATAACCTGCCGGAAAATGAAAGATTATCGCTCCGTAAAGAGATGGGGATGGTGTTCCAAGGTTCTGCTCTTTTCGATTCAATGACCATTGAAGAGAATATCACCTTCCCATTGGACATGTTCACCGAACAGAGTGCTAGTGAGAAGCGCGACCGTGCTAACTTTTGTTTGGAATGTGTTGATTTAGAAAATGTTAACAAGCTCTATCCAGCAGAACTGAGCGGTGGTATGAAGAAGCGCGCCGCCATCGCCCGAGCACTCGTATGCAATCCCAAATACCTCTTCTTTGACGAGCCGAACTCCGGCCTAGACCCCAAAACCTCTCTACTCATCGACGAACTCATCACCAAAATCACCCACGATTTCAACACCACCACGGTAGTCAACACCCATGATCTGAATTCCATCATCACCATCGGCGAAACCATCTCGTTCATCTACCAAGGACATCTCGCCTGGCGCGGCTCCAGCGACAACATTCTCACCTCCGACAACCAAACCCTGAACGATTTCATCTACGCGCAGCCGCTGACACAGAGGTTGCGGAAGACGTTGTGATTTCGGCTATTGGCCGTTGGCTTTCTGGCAACTCATATATTCTTAATTCATAATTGATTCTCACGCGTACGCTGGCGCAGGCATCAACATAGCACAGTGGTTGATGATATCATTGGCATTGGAAAAACTGGCATCACAGACTCTCTCGGATCATCTACACGTATAATTCTTTGCAATCAAATATACGTGCAGATACGTGTGATACGCGGAGATAATTTTACAAGTAGATAATAATTTTTGTATTTTTGCCGCCCTTGACTTTGACCCTTGACCCTTGACCCTTGACCCTTGACCCTTGACCCTTGACCCTTGACC
>CAMKLG010000065.1 GCA_946413585.1 uncultured Bacteroidales bacterium | reverse complement strand
CTGTCGCCCTCGCGGATGTCCATCTCCGCCATGAAGTCGCGGTTGTTGAGGGTGGCGCGCTTCACCACCGTGCCGGCTAACGATACGGGGCTGAGGTTCGCCACCGGTGTGATAATACCTGTTCTGCCCACCTGGAAATCAACGCTCAGCAGCTTCGTGGAGACCCTCTCAGCCTTGAACTTGTAGGCGATGGCCCAGCGCGGACTCTTGGCCGTGGTGCCCACCCGGCGCTGCTGCTCAAAATCGTTGACCTTGATGACCACACCGTCGATCGGGTAGGGGAGCGCTTTGCGCTTCTCGTCCCACTTGTGCAGGAAGTCGTAAACCCCTTGCAAATTCGCCACTTTTTCCATCACGTCGGGTTTGCGAAACCCCCATTCGTGAAGTTTCAGCAGACGGTCAAAGTGGTTGTTCTCAGGCAGTTGCTCGCCAAGACCGAAATAGATTTTGAAATCGAGGCCTCGTTTGGCGACTTCGGCGGAATCCTGCAGTTTGAGGCTTCCGGAGGCGGCGTTGCGCGGGTTGGCGAAGGGGGCTTCCCCGATTTCCTCGCGCTCGGCGTTGAGTTGTTCGAAGCTGTTGAACGGCATGATGATTTCGCCGCGCACCTCGATGAGCGGCGGGAAGTCGCCCTGCAGTTGCAGCGGCACGGTGCGGATGGTGCGCACGTTGGCGGTCACTACGTCGCCACGGGTGCCGTCGCCACGGGTCACCGCACGTACTAACACGCCGTTTTCATAGATCAGACTGATGGCCACGCCGTCGTATTTGAGCTCGCAGACGTACTCGGGGGAGGCGGCGAGGAGCTCGCGCACGCGGCGGTCGAACTCGGTGAGATCCTCCTGCGAATAGGTGTTGCCCAACGACTGCATCGGGTATAAGTGCGCCGCGCTTTGGAAGTGCTTCGTCACCTCGCCGCCTACACGCTGCGTGGGGCTGTCGGGACGACGCAAGTCGGGATAAGCGGCCTCAAGGTCAATGAGTTGCTGCAACAGCTGGTCGAAGTCGTAGTCAGAAATTGTGGGATTGTCCAGCATGTAATACTGGTAGTTGTGCCGGTTGATCTCCTGTATGAGGTGATCAATGCGCTCCTGTGGGTTGGGTCTGTTCTCTGTCATTCGTCTTGATTTTGGCCGCAAAGGTACATAAAATAAAGTTGTTCTTTCATTGATGTTGATGGTGTAAGTTGCCATCATTGTTTTCTTTCTCTTTCAGCAGTTCGTCAATCTTCTTCTCAATCTCGTCGAGCTTCGCTTTCACCTCGTCGTTGTTGTCGGCCACCATTGCGTCCACAAAGACCGAGTTGATGAAGGACATGCCGATGATGCCGCCCATAATCAACAACAGACAGAAGTAAAACCGCACGATGCTGCCGATTGTCGGGGAGGTGGCCTCCGCGATGGTGTCGGGAATGTCGTACCAGCCTTCCACAGTGCAGATGCGGAAAACGGAATAAATAGACTCCAGCGGAGTGGCAAAATATGCCGGTGCCACATCCTTGAAAAGGCTGCAGTTGATAAGCCCGAAGACTACGATCAGCACCAGGAAACATAGCAAGATAGCATAGGATTCCTTTATTGCTAACTTAAAACCTTTGATGATTTGTGGGAAGTTGGGGAAGAAATGCAGCACTCTGAGAAAACGGAATGTCCTCAAAAGCCTCAGTATCATCAAGAACGACAAATCCATCATCTGCGTGGGGATGAACAGCGCGATGACGGAGGGAATGGACAAAATGACCAATATCCCGTCCAGACGATTCCACCCCGATGACCAGTAGCCTTTCACCCCGTATTCGATGTGTTTCGTTACCATTTCTATGAGGAAAATGAAGGTGCAGATCACGTCGATAATCTGTAACCAGGGGCTTTCGATGTCGAAAGATTGCAGAAAGATGATAACGGTGTTCAGCAGGATGATGCTGAAGATGAATTTGTCGTTAAGTAGAAGACTTTTTAAGCGGTTCATGTAAGATAATTTGGCGGCAAAACTAATTTTTCATATATTTATTATTTCAGTCCGCGGTTCTTCAGCAGCGGTTCGATGGACGGCTTTTTGCCGCGGAAGGCGACGTAAAGGGTCATCGCATCGTCGGTGTTGCCACGTTCCAAGATATTGGTTCTGAATGAGTTTGCCGTTGCGGGATCGAAGATGCCGTGGTCTTTGAAACATTGGTAGGCATCATTGTCCAAGACTGCCGCCCAGGTGTAGCTGTAGTAGCCGGCACCGTAACCGCCAGCGAAGATGTGCTGGAAGTACGGACTTCTGTAGCGGGAAATGATGGACGATATCAAGCCGATTTTGGCCATCTGTTGATTCTCATAGTCGGGAAGTTTGATGTTGATGGGCGAGGTGACGGTGTGGTAGTCCATGTCTAACAACGAAGCGGCGAGCAATTCGGTGTTGATGAAACCTTGTCCGTAAGTGGCGGCGCGTTCGATCTTCTCCACTAACTCATCAGGGATGGGCTCTCCCGTTTCGTAGTGATGAGCGTAAACCTTCAGCACCTCAGGCTCGAAGGCGAAGTGTTCCATGAATTGGGAGGGCATTTCCACGAAATCGCGCGGAACGTTGGTGCCGGAGAGGCTGGGGTAGTGGCAGCGCGACAGAATGCTGTGCAGAGCGTGGCCGAATTCGTGGTAAAGGGTCTGCGTCTCGTCGATGTTGAGCAATGCGGGCTTGTCGCCGACGGGCTTGGTGAAGTTGAAGACCAGCGACACCACGGGGATGTGGTTTTTGCCGTCACGGTCGTAGTATTGTTCACGGAAGTTGGTCATCCAAGCACCGCTGCGCTTGCTCTCACGCGGGAAGAAGTCCATATAGACCACAGCGATGACTTTGTTGTCGTCAATCACTTCGTAGGCCTTCACATCTTTGTGATAGACAGGGATTTCGGCATTCTCTTTGAAGGTGAGTCCGTACAGTTTTTCGCAGACGTAGAAAAGACCTTTGCGGGCGGAATCGAGGGCGAGATAAGGACGGATGTCCTCATCGTTGAGGTCATATTGCTCTTTGCGCAGCTTTTCAGCATAATAACGCCAGTCATAGGGCTGCAGGCTGCCTTCGATGCCGTCTTCCCTCATCATTCTTTGATAAAGAGCGGCCTCTTCTTTGGCTTTGGCAAGTGCCGGTTTCCACACTTGCATCAGCAGGTTATAGACGTTTTTGTCGTTTTTGGCCATGCAATCGTCAAGCACGTAGTTGGCATAATTGTCGAAGCCGAGAATTTTCGCTTTCTCCAAACGGAGTTTCACGATCTCGTTGATAATCTCTTTGTTGGAATAATCGCCATCCAAGCAACGGGTGGAGTAAGCGGTCCAGAGCTTCTTGCGGAGTTCGCGGTTTTGGCAGTTTTGGAGGAATGGCTCCATGGAAGGGATGTGCACCGTGAAGGCGTATTTCCCTTTGGCGTCTTTCATCTCTGCGGCGGCCTCTTTGGCGGCGGATAATTGTCCTTCCGTCAAACCGGCAAGTTCCTCCTCGTTATCGACGAAGAGCGCGTAGGAGTTGGTGGCCCCGAGCACGTTGTTGCCGAACTTGAGGGTCAGCGAGGAAAGCTTCTCGTTGATGTCGCGGAAAAGCGTTTGCTTGTTGACAGGCACGTTTGCGCCGCCACGCACGAAATCTTTGTAGGTGACCTCCAACAGACGCATCTGCTCGGCGTTGAGGTTCTCCTTGTGACGGTTGTCGTACACGATTTTGATTTTTTCGAACAACTTGTCGTTCAGCATGATATCGTCGCTGTGACGGGTGAGCATCGGAATGATGGTGTCGGAAAGGCTTTCCATTTCGGGACTGTTCATGCATTCGGCGAGGTTCATGAAAACGGCCGTCACCTTGTTCAGCAGTTCACCGCTGTATTCGTAAGGAATCAGGGTGTTCGCGAATGTCGGGGCTTCGCTGTTTTCGCAAATTTGCTGGATAATTTCCGTCTGTTGTCTCATACCTTCCATAATGGCAGGCAGATAGTCGGTGGTCTTGATTTTGTCGAAAGGAGGAACGCCGTAGGGGGTGTCCCACTCTTTCATGAAAGGATTGTGGGTTAAATCAGCGCGGTCGGACTTGTTTCTCTTGCACGCACCGCTGATAAGGGCGGTGACTAACACTAAGGTCATGATGGTAACTTTTTTGGACATATTGTTTAATTTTTGATGAATCTCTTGGTGATTGAGCCTCATTTCGTGAGGGTTCGTATGTTATTATACCTTTCTATATAATTGCTGCTATTCGTCCGTTTGTAGTAGAGCATCACCATCCTTGGCGATGTTTCCAGCGGCAAGGATGATGTATCTCCTAAGCCGCTGCAAAGATAGCATTTCTAACGATAAGGGAAGAAATATTTTGAGTACGGAGTATGTTTGTATTTTGTGTATCTTTGCCGTTTGTTTTGAAATATTGAAATTATGGTAAAACCGTCTATTCCAAAAGGCACACGCGATTTTACGCCCGTCGAGATGATGCGGCGCAATTATATTTTCGATACCATCCGGAACGTCTTCCACAAGCATGCCTGTCTCCCGATTGAGACCCCGGCAATGGAGAACCTCTCCACCCTCATGGGCAAATACGGCGAGGAGGGCGACCGTCTGCTGTTCAAGATTTTGAATTCTGGAGATTTTACGAAAGGTGTTGATTTCCAAGATGAAACGCAAAGCACGAACAAACTGGCGGCTCAACTTTGCGAGAAAGGTTTGCGCTACGACCTGACCGTTCCGTTCGCCCGTTTCATCGTGCAGCATCAGAATGAGTTGACTTTCCCGTTCAAACGCTACCAGATGCAGCCTGTGTGGCGCGCCGACCGTCCGCAGAAAGGCCGTTACCGCGAGTTCTATCAGTGCGATGTCGATATCATCGGCAGCAATTCGCTGCTCAACGAGGCGGAGTTGGTGGAAATCACCGATGAAGTGTTCCGCGCGTTCGGTATCAATATCGTGATGAAAATCAATAACCGCAAGATCCTCAGTGGCATAGCCGAGATTTTCTGTAATCCGGACCAAGTCACCGACTTGTGCGTGGCGCTCGACAAACTCGACAAGATCGGTCGCGAGGCTGTCTGTGCCGAGATGTTGGAGCGTGGTATTTCCCAAGATGCGATTTGTGGTATGGCACCGCTGTTTGAGCTGAGCGGCCTCTCCAACGAGGAGGTGCTGGCGAAACTGGAACAGATGTTGGCGGCTTCCGAAACGGGCTTGCAGGGTGTGGCAGAGCTGAGAACGGTGCTGGATTACGTCGCTAAGATGCAGATTCCCACCAATTTGGAAATTGATGTGACATTGGCTCGTGGCTTGAACTACTACACAGGTGCCATCTTCGAAATCAAAGCTACGGATGTGGCGATGGGAAGCATCTCCGGCGGCGGCCGTTACGACAACCTTACGGGCATCTTCGGACTCAAAAACATGTCGGGCGTGGGCATTTCCTATGGCGCAGAGCGCATCTACGACGTCCTTAACGAGCTGAACCTCTTCCCACAGCACATCCTCACGCCGATTACCGCGATGTTCGTCAATTTCGGCGGCGATGATGAAATTTACGCGCTTCAGGGACTGAAGGCACTCCGCGATGCGGGCATCCCCGCCGAAATCTACCCCGACAAGGCCAAAATCGGCAAACAAATGAACTACGCCAACGCCAAAGCCATCCCTTACGTCATCATGGCCGGCGAAAACGAACGTGCCCAAGGCGTGTACACCCTCAAGAACATGCAGACGGGGGAGCAAAAATCGTTGGTTATCGGCGAGATAGTTGAGGCGATGAAAAACGATGAATGATGCGATGAATGATGCGATGAAAAACGATGAATGTCAATGAAAAAAAATGATTCCAAAAAGGGCTGAAAGCCCGACCTATGTCAGCCTAGGGTGAGCGTAGCGAGCCCTAGGGACGATGAATGGACGATGAATGATGAGATGAAAAACGATGAATGGAACGATGAATGATACGATGAATAGGGAGGATAATTCCAGGATTGAAGATAATTCCGCCCCACCCAAAAGACACCATTCGTTTCGTGTGCGGATGCGGAAGTTTTGGTACAATGTGCTGGAGTTCACCCATCTGAAGGACGACACAGACTACGAGGCCACGTTGAACTACATCTCCAGCAGTGTGGAGTTCCGAGGGGTGAATCTGTGGGTGCTGGCTTTTGCTATTATTGTGGCTTCCGTCGGATTGAACGTCAATTCCACGGCGGTCATCATCGGTGCCATGTTGATTTCGCCTATCATGGGACCCATCACGGGCATCGGCCTTTCTATCGGAATTCTTGATGAGGATTTGTTGCGCAAGTCGTTGCGGAACTTTTTCATCATGGTGATTATCAGCTTGGTGACATCATCTCTCTATTTCCTGGTCTCGCCGTTGAACGAAGCGGGTTCAGAGCTTCTGGCGCGCACGCGCCCCACTACGTATGATGTCATCATCGCCTTTTTCGGTGGTTTGGCGGGCATCGTGGCTACTTCGCGCAAAAGTCAGCCTATCACGGTGATCTCCGGTGTTGCCATTGCCACCGCGTTGATGCCGCCGCTCTGCACTGCCGGTTACGGAATCGCCTCCTTGCAACCCCGTTTCTTCGGTGGCGCCCTCTACCTTTTCTTCATCAACTCTTTCTTTATCGCGCTGGCCACCTTCATCATGGTTCGTTTCCTCGGATTTCCACAAAGGAAATACTTGAGTGATAAACGGCTCATTGCCGTAAGACGGATGATCTACCTGTTTGCCATTTTGGTGATGATCCCCAGCGTATTCATGGCGGTCAACCTCGTGCGCGAAACCGCTTTCAACACCCAGGCAGTCAAATTTGTGAATGAAATCCAGCAAACCCCACATTTCAAAAATGTACAGCTTGTCGGTTCGCAAACGGACTACTCCAAGAAAGAGCAGATTATCACCCTGCGTGTTATAGGAAAACCCCTTACGTTGGATGATATTTCTAGAATTCAAGATGTGATGCGGACAGAATACGGTCTGGAACATGCCAAGCTGGTGGTCAGGCAAACCGAAAATCTCCTTGATGTCACGCAGCAGAATCAGGTGATTGAGGATATCATCGACAAGAAAGACGCGGTGATTGCCCAGAAGGATTCCCTCATCGATCAACTGCAGGTGCAGATTGAACGCACAGGAGGTGTGTCGGAAAAGACCGAGCAACTGATTCGCGAAATTCGCACGCAGTATCCGAATCTTCAATCGATAGCCATTACAGAGCTGATGTGTTACGATGCCCGCACGTTGGAACACAATCGTGTTCCTGCGGTCTATGTGAAATGGACTGACGGTCAGCCTCATCCCGATGCGGAGAAGAAGCTGGTTGAATGGCTGAAGGTTCGGCTGAACGTGGAGCAGATCCGGGTGGTGAGGATGGAGTGCAATTAAGAATGATGAATTTAGAATTTAGAATTATGAATGATGAATGATGAATGATGAGTGGTGAGTGGTGAGTGGTGAGTGGTGGCGAGTTAGTGTTTAATCAGCAGTCAAAGTTCAAAGTCAAAGTTAAAATCAATCAATATGAAAAAACAATTATCCCTGATTTCAGTGTTTTTCGTCTTTTTGGCCATGGGTTTCGGCGACGCGGCCGGACAGTTGGTCTCTGTGGTGGAGAAGGCGTTTAATGTTTCGCCGTTCACTGCGTCTTTGGTTTCCCTGTCGGGTATGATCATGTTCGGCGTTTTGTCGGTGCCCACGGGCGTGTGGCAGTCCAAAATTGGCAAGAAGAAGATGCTTACCATCGGGTTGGTTCTCTTCCTCGCTGGTGCAGTGCTGCCTATTCTCGCCTTCAACTTCCCGATGATTTTGTTGGCGGTGTTGTTGATGGGTGCAGGTGCTACCATTTTGCAAGTGTCTGGTAATCCGTTGATTCGCGATGTCGCCGATGAAGGTCAGTACTCCAGTATGCTCTCCTTTGCGCAGTCGTTG
The DNA here is from genome assembly GCA_946413585.1 of uncultured Bacteroidales bacterium. Classification (GTDB taxonomy): domain Bacteria; phylum Bacteroidota; class Bacteroidia; order Bacteroidales; family WCHB1-69; genus F23-D06. The sequence goes on along the minus strand of CAMKLG010000065.1, from coordinate 4,724 downwards.
AAGGCGATCGGCACGCTTTCCACATCCTTGATTTTGGTGGTTATCGGTACTTCGTTGATGAAATACGGCTGGTTTTCGTTCACAGCTGAGGGTGGCGAAACCATCGATATGGGTTTCCGCATCCTGTTCCCGATATTTGCGGTTGTGCTGCTCATCACGTTAGTTATGGTGATCATGTTCGTTCCTGACAACATCAGCAAATCGGATGAGAAGCCTACCACGCTGGGCAACTGCATTCGTGCGTTGGGCGACCCGTACATTTTGATGATGTTCCTCGCCATTTTCTTCTATTGTGGCGCGGAAGCCTCCATGTTCAATCGTATTCCCTCCATTTTGATTGAAAACAACCCTGGAATCACCCCGGCGGTGGGCAATATCGTGTTGATTGTATCCCTGTTCGTGGGGCGTTTCCTCGGCGGTGTCATTTTGCGCAACATGAGTGCGAAGAAGTTTTTGGCCATCACCATCGCGGTTTCCATTTTAGGTAACGTGTTGTTGTTCATGCCATATAACACTTTCACCACGTGGTTGAGTTTCATTCTCATCGGTATTGGCTTCGCCAACATTTTCCCGCTGATCTTCTCCATCTGCGTCGATCACAAGCCGGAGATGTCGAACGAGATTTCCGGTCTGATGACCACGGCCATCGTGGGGGCGGCCATCGTTCCGTTGCTCACGGGCGCCATGGCAGGCGTGGGCATCCGTTACGCCTTCATCGTGCCGCTCGCTTGCCTGTGCTATTTGTGCTTCGTGACGGCAAGAGTGTCGAAAAGTGAGTAGTTAGCAATTAGTAGTTAGCAGTTGAATTAATAACGAGAAATCCCCATTCCCCTTCTTTTAGAAAGGGTGCCCGAAAGGCGGGGTAGTATAAAACGAATAAAACATGAAAAAAATAGCATCTTTATTGATTATGATCGTGGCTGTTGCGACCAGTTTTGCGCAGTCACAATACGTGAATCCGTTCGTGGGCACCGCTGAACACGGACATACCTACCCGGGCGCGATTTTGCCGTTTGGCGCCATCCAGCTTAGCCCTGACACCCGGCTCGAGGGCTGGGACGGCTGTTCGGCCTACCATTACAGCGACAAACGTATCTATGGTTTTTCACATACCCACCTCAATGGCACGGGCTGCGAGGACTACGGCGACATTCTCGTCACACCGTTTATGGGCGAACCCTCCGTTATTAACGAGCAATACGCCCTCTCGTTCTCTCACCAAAACGAGAAGGCTGAGCCCGGTTATTATATGGTGAAGTTCGACAATGGCATTTCCGCCGAGATGACCGCCGCCAACTACGTCGGGGTTCACCGTTACACTTTCCCCAAGGAAGGCAAACACGGCATCATTGTCGATTTGAAACACCGCGACAAGACGTTGGAAAGTACTATGACATTGAAAGCCAATGATTTGGTTGGATACCGTCGCTCCGAAGCATGGAATGAAGACCAATATTGCGCGTTCTCGCTGAAAACGTCCGTTCCCGCCGAGTCAGTGGTCTATTACGTGAATGATAAACCAGTGAATGTCAAGGAGATAAAAGGGACAAATTGCAAGGCTGTTCTCTATTTCCCCGAGAAAGTGAAGGAAGTGACCGTGAAGGTGGCGATTTCCGCAGTGGATGTGAACGGCGCCATCAACAACCAAACCGAAGTGAAGGATTTCAACTTCGACAGGGTGCGTAAGAATGCCACCGCAGCATGGAACAAAGAGCTTGGCAAAATCATGGTGGATTCCGACAACGAAGAGTATATGCGAGTTTTCTATACCGCTTTGTATCACTGTTTTACATCTCCGTATCTCTATTCCGATTTGGATGGCCGTTATCGCGGCGAAGACCAGCAAATCCACAAAGTGGAGGGCGACCACAAAATGTACACGGTCTTCTCGCTGTGGGACACCTACCGCACCCTCCATCCGCTGCTGAACATCATAGACCAAAAACGCAGCGGCGACTTCCTGTACACCTTTATGAACCAGTATCGGCAAAGCGGCTACCTTCCCATGTGGGAGGTTTCAGCGTATGAAACCTGGTGCATGATCGGCTACCATGCGGTGCCGGTGGTGCTGGACGCTTACGTGAAGGGTATCAAGGATTTCCCTGCAGATGAGATGCTTAAGGCGATGATTGCGACTGCGAATTTGAACAAATTGGGTCGCCCGGAGTATGCTAAATACGGATTTGTGCCGGGCGATATGGAGAACGAGTCTGTTTCCAAAACCTTGGAGTATGCCTACGACGACTGGTGTATTGCCATGTTCGCGAAAAGCCTTGGCCAAGACGATGTTTACGACGAATACATCCGTCGTGCGCAGTCCTACAAAAACATTATGGACAACAACGGTTTTATGCATGGCAGAATGAACGGCGGCTTCGTGACTCCGTTTAATCCGCGCGAGGTGAACAACTTCTTCACGGAAGCCAACTGCTGGCAATATACCACTTACGTGCCGCACGATTTCACCACCTATATTAAGTTGATGGGCGGCCCGGAGAGAATGGAACGTTTCTTGGATCGGCTGTTCAACTCTTCTTCTGAGATGGCCGGCCGTGACCAGGCTGATATCACCGGCGTGATCGGACAGTACGCACACGGCAACGAACCGAGCCATCACGCCGCGTACCTCTACAATTATGTCGGCAGACCCGGAAAAACGCAGGATTTGGTGAAGAAAATCCTCTTGACGTTGTATTCTTCCAAACCTGATGGACTTTGCGGTAATGAGGACTGCGGACAGATGTCGGCATGGTTTGTGATGAGTTCGTTGGGCTTCTATCCGGTATGCCCGGGCAGCAACCAGTATGTGATTGGCTATCCTTTGTTCAAGAAAGCCGTCGTACGTTTGGAGAATGGTAAGGAAATTGTGATGCTGAAGGATAGCGAAAAGCCTTATATTCAATCTGTTAAGCTGAACAATAGAGAACTGACGAGATCGTATATTACTTACAAGGAAATTTCCAACGGCGCTACGATAGAGTTTGTGATGGGGGATGCGCCGAGCAAGACTTGGGGCGTAGGAGATGAAAATGTGCCTGTTGCGCAGATCGATGAGAAAAAACACATCATCCCCGTTCCGATTTTCTCCACCGACAAGGTCTCTTTTCAAGACAAAACGAAGATTGCCATCCGTTTGCCGGAGGTGAATTATGATAACGATGCTCGAAGGTCGATCTCGAAAGACAAAGAGAAAAAGGCAGAGTCCATAGAGGCTGTGCAAGCCAAGACGTTGAGACCTCGGATATCTCTCAACAACGATACTCATTATGAGATTCTCTACACGCTTGACGGTCGTGATCCCTCTCCGAAAACGGCAATTCAATACAAAGAGCCTATTGTGATAGATAAAGATGTGACAATCAAGGCGATAGCCGTGGATGCCAAGGGCCATAAAAGTAAGGTGGCGGAGGCTCATTACGTGCGTTACACCCGCGATAAGGACCTTACATACGTCACCAGGCCGGATCCGCAGTACTACGCAGGCGGTGAGGTAGGATTGGTAGATAACCAGCGCGGCAAGGTGAACTACCGTATCGGCGGTTGGCAGGGTTTCACCACGGACTGCGAGGTGGTGATCGACTTGCGCGAAAAGAAGCCTGTCACACAAGTCGGGGCAGGTTGCTTGGAAGAGCAACGCGCGTGGATTTTCTACCCGCAGGGTATGGAGGTGTATGTTTCCGATGACGGCAAGGATTACAAACTTTTCGGCAAAACCGCGTTGAACGTGACGAAATCCGAGGGTGCGCACCTCCAGGATTTGGTCGTCAAGGGCAAAACCAACGCACGTTACGTCAAGATTGTCATCAAGAACTACGGCAAACTCCCCGAATGGCACCTGAGCGCAGGTCAACAATCCTGGTTGTTTGTGGATGAAGTTTGGGTGAAGTGAGTAATGAGGAATGGGTGAGACTACTTTTCAGCAAGGAGATGTAGGTGTCAATGCGGGCTGGCGAGATTGTTGGCCGTGTTTACGATGCTCTGTTGAAACAGTACCACGATGCCACTCCGAAGCTCTCCGCTGATTCAATATCCTCTGTGTGATTGTCGTCTTCTGCCCCATAGAACATATTCTGTAAGAATCGTGTCGGTATTGAAAATAAGTGTATTTTTGCAAAGAAAAATGTTAAGATGGAAATGAACGCAAGAAAATATCCGGTGGGAATACAGACCTTTTCCGAAATCAGAAAAGGGAATTATATCTATATAGATAAGACAGATTTGATGTGGGAGATGACCCGCATGAAATTTGTCTTCCTGAGCCGTCCGCGCAGGTTTGGCAAAAGTTTGCTCACCACCACGCTGGATTCTTATTTCAAGGGTCAGAAGGAACTCTTCGAGGGCTTGAAAATCATGGACTTGGAGAAGGAGTGGGAGAGTTATCCTGTCCTACACGTGGATCTGAGTGTGACAAAAGCCGAAACCACCACAGAGGGATTGCGCAATGTTCTCTTTAGGCTCTTGGAGGGCTATAAAGGTGTTTATGGAGAAGGTGCATACGAGACCACCCCGGGCGGATTGTTCAGTGGAATCATTCACCGCGCGTTTAGAAAAACTGGCAAGCAGGTTGTTGTGATTGTTGATGAGTATGACGCACCTTTGCTAGACAAACTTCACGAACCAGAGTTGTTGGAGGAGTTCCGCAATGTGATGCAAGAGTTCTATGTGCAACTGAAGGCCAACGAGGCGATGATCCGTTTCTGTTTCATCACGGGCATCACCAAGTT
>CAMKLG010000064.1 GCA_946413585.1 uncultured Bacteroidales bacterium | reverse complement strand
CACGTTCTACTCGCTCATCCATCCCGAACCCGACTACTACGCCTGGTTCTGCCAGCGCGTGCACGGTCTCTCGCACGAGGACACCGACAACGCGCCCGTGTTCCCCGTGGTGTGGAAACAGATCGAGCCGCTCATCGCCGGACTGCCGCTCGTGGCGCACAACAGTCCCTTTGACGAGGGCTGCCTCAAGGCCGTGTTCCGCGTCTATCAGATGGACTACCCCGACTACCAGTTCTTTTGCACCTGCCGGGCTTCGCGCCGCCACTTCGGCCGCCGCCTGCACAACCACCAGCTGCACACCGTGGCCGAGGCCTGCGGCTGCCCGATGACCAACCACCACCATGCGTTGGCCGACGCGGAGACTTGCGCGAGGATTGCGATGCGGCTGTTGTAGAAGACGACTTCAAACACGGTGACGAGCCGGCCTCTGTCTTCGTGGTCAAAGACAAATTTCCTCAAACAGTCTGAGGCATACTTGCGAAACTTGAGTTAAAGAAAATTAGAGCGGGTGTTTTGTCTGCGGGTACATTTCAAATAGCGTGATTGTACCACTCTGCCACGAATTGGCACACCCCCACCCTATCTTTGCCGCACCAAAACAACAAAGAATCTAAAGTTGTCCCAAGTTGTCTTACAAAAATGTATTTTTGCCGCATGAAAAAACGAATTTCAACGATCATCGCTGTTGTCACGCTTCTCGTCGTCACGGTCCACGCCCAAACCGTCTATCAGAAGGACCGTTGGGGCGCGAAGCTGTACTATGTGCAGGACAACACTATCCGACAGAAAGACCGCTGGGGCGAGCCGTTGCTTTGGTACGACGCGGCGGCAAAACAGGTTCGCCAAAAGAGCCGCTGGGGGCAACCGCTGTTTTACATCGATGGGAAGACGGTGCGGCAGAAGGATCGTTGGGGTGCCCCTCTGCTCTATTTCGACGGACAGACCATCCGCCAGAAGGACCGCTGGGGTGCGCCGCTCTACTACATCGACGGCAACACCCTGCGGCAAAAAGACCGCTGGGGCAATGCCATCTATTACTTCGACTACGAACCCACAATATGGCAGATTGCCAGTATAATCCTGTTATAATGCGATACGGGCTGTTATAAAGGCGCAAGATTTTACGTCTCTACACCATGCGCCTACCGTTCCCGTCTCTCAATCACCTCTTTCAACTTGTACCGATCCCCCGTGGCCGTACCGATGGAATTGATGAACTGGAGGTCGTAACCGGGTGTGTCATAGCCCCAACGTTGGAAGGTTCCGTTTTTATCCACCTTTTTCACCACTTGGTCGTTGTATCTGACAATCAGATGTTTAGCCAACTTATCCCAACGTTTCATCATTTTGTCGGCATAGGCGATGCTCTTCTTGTTCAGATAGTCTCGGCGGTCGGCAGTCGTCATCGTCTCAATGGCCTTCAGCACGCTGTCCTGGTCGGCGAAGTAGTAGTCCTCCAGCTCGCGTTGCGCCTTTCGCAGGTCTTCAATCATCATCGAGTAGCGCGGATAGACCATATTGGCCACCCAGTTGTTCATCCAGAAGGCCGACTCGAATGAAAAATCCGTGCGCGGGTTGTTCTCGGGACGGAAGCAGTCGGGCACCTGCGTGATGCAGCAGTATAGCGGCACGTAGGCCACCATGTCGGCATCGTCGCAGTTGAACCAGGTGACACCGCCAACATCGTCGGGCAGCCACGAACGCATCTGGCAGGTCATCGTGAAGCCGCTCTGCTGCGTGGCAATGGGCCGCTCCCGGAAATAGCTTACGCCGGCAGTGTCGCGGAAGTGCATCGGCAGCGGACGAATGGGCATCCCCCATGGACCGGCGGTCATGTCGGCAGTCATGTCCAACGGCGTGCCCTCGAAATGGTCGCGCATATCCTCCTGCAAGTCGCGCAAAGTGAGCGGTGCATCGGGTTTGATCCAGAGCGGCAGATGGTCGCACTTGTCGAACTCGCCGTTAAGGTAGGGCAAGTATTTGTCCATTTCCGCCTCGTCGCAGTGGTGGCGGAAGAAGCTCCACACGCGGGCGTCGGCGTAGCGCACGTTCTCGAAATCGATGGGACAGTAAGCGTCGCGGAAGGAGAAGTCCGCATCCTTGCCGCTGAAGTAGCCCTTTTCGCGGGCGAACTCGATGACGTCGGCGGCATATACGCACTCGACTTCGGGACGGGTGATCAGTTTCAAGTTTTTGCTGCTGATGGCCACCCCCCTGCCCTTTTCTCTCGGGGAATTCGACACCCCCCGGCCCCCCTCAAGGGGGAAATTATACCCTTTATTCCCTTCCTGCGGGAATTGGCGGATGCGGCTGAGGTTGGCGTGGGCGCAGATGCAGTCGTCGGGGATGCGCAGGGCGACCCAGACGGCGCCTTTCCGACCCGGTCCCTTGCCGATGATCTCCATGATCCACGCCTCGTTGGGGTCGCAGATGGTGATGCTCTCGCCAGAGCTGTTATAGCCGTACTCCTCCACCAGCTCGGCCATGCACTTGATGGCCTCGCGGGCGTTGGCGGCGCGTTGCAAAGTGAGCCGCATCAGCGAGAAATAGTCGAGCAGCCCCTCCCGGTTCTGGAGCTCCAAGCGCCCGTCGAAGGTGGTTTCCACGATGGTCAGTTGCTTCTCGTTCATCAAACCGACCACATTGTAAGTGTATTCCACCTGCTTCACGAATTGGCCATCGTGTGAAGGTCCCCACCCGTGGATGGCGATCTGCTCGTCAGGCGCGTGGCGTCCGGCGGGACTGTGGAACAGCGAGCCAGAGAAGCCGAAGCCGTCGCAGTTGTAAGTACACATCACACTGCCGTCTTTCGAGGCTTTCTTGCCGACAATCAGGTTGGTGCAGGCCACGACAGGTGTCATCCCTGCCAGGCAAACCAGCAATATCATTATCAATTTCTTCATAATCAAGTGATTTATCAATCAAAAAATATGCAGCAAAAATACATTTATTTTTTTGTGATGCAATCGTATGGGAAAAAAGAAAAAACGGTGATATTTTGGCATAAAAACGTACCATTCAAAATCCTTTGGCAAAAGATTGTATTCTGTGCATATTCGAAATTTATGTACTTTTGCCGCCAAAGTCTAACTCATTAGTAGAGTCTAAGTTAAAACATCATGCAAGGTTTAGTGACGAAATCAACAGGAAGTTGGTACTCAGTGCTTAACGAGACCACGGGCGAGCGGTTGGACTGCCGACTGCGCGGACAGTTCCGCATTCACGGCATCAAGAACACCAACCCCGTCATCGTGGGTGACCGTGTCGAGTACGATATCGAGAAGGACGGCACCGGGGTGATCACACAAATCGCGCCGCGCAAGAACTACATCGAACGGAAATCCACTAACTTGTCGAAAATCAGGCACTTGATTGCTGCCAATATCGACTTGGCTTTTTTAGTCATTACACTTCGGGAGCCGCGAACATCATTGGGGTTCATCGACCGTTTCTTGGTGGCAGCGGAAGGTTTCCGCATTCCTGTATGCCTGGTTTTCAACAAGATGGACCTCTACAGCGAGGCGGAAAAAGCCGTGGTGGGAGAGCTGTCGGAACTCTACACGCACATCGGTTATCAGGTACTGCACACCTCCGTGGTGACGGGCCTAGGCATCGACGAGCTACGGGAGAAGATCAGCGGCAACGTCTGCCTCTTCAGCGGTCACTCGGGCACAGGCAAATCCGCGATTATCAGCGCGATAGACCCGACGCTAAACCTGCGCACCGGCGATATTTCGAAAGTGCACAACAAGGGAAAACACACCACCACCTTCGCGGAGATGTTCCCGCTGGCGGGTGGCTACATGGTGGATACACCCGGCATCAAGGAGTTCGGGCTGATACAATACTCCAAAGAGGAAATACGCGACTATTTCCCAGAGATCCGGGCCTACAACAACCGCTGTAAATTCGACGACTGCAGTCACACGCACGAACCTGGATGCCTCGTACAAGAAGCTGTGGAAAACGGCGAAATCGCCATGTCGCGGTATCTTAACTACATCGCCATATTAGAGGCGGATGACATGAAGTTGGCCGACTGGGAACTGGCGTGATTTACGACAATTATTCGGATAAACGACAACTGCGAAACTGGGACAACCGGGACAACCGGGAGTTTAGCGTAGTCTTTGTCAGGCGTTATATACTTCAAAACTGTGATCGTCGTAGAAGAAGACGATTTTCTGCAGTTTTCTTTCCTGAACAGCATTAATATTCTTGTCTCGCTTCATAGGCGCGGGCGTGGGCTTAGTGCGTGCGCGAGAAACAGGCTGTTGTACCGGAGCAGTCACAGGTTCTTGGGTAGGCAGGGACTGCGCAATTAAGACCGTTTCAGCGGCAGTATCCACCACCGGCGGTTCCTCCGACTGTTCGTGACGAGGATATTCAACATCATCCTCAGAATTGTTCTGAGGAGCATATTCGCCAAAGAGATCAGTCTGCTGCGTGATTTTTGAATTCTCGACGAGATGTTGAACACTGACAGCTTCTTCGGAAGAAGATTGTGAAGATGGAACATCCTGATTGTCAGTACGGAACATGTCTCCCATCCCCATAATCAACCATTCGGTAGATATTTCTGGAAATTTAGCAAGAATCTTACGAGCCACATCTAAACTCGGTTGATTTCTTCCTGTTAACAAATGTGTCAATCCCGAACGGCTGATTCCAATCGTATCTGCGAAAGTCGTTGTTGACAACTGTGAATAATCCATTACTTGTTTAATTCTATCTATCATATCGATACATTTGAATGCAAAATATTATACAACAATAACCAGTTGGCAAAAATACAAAAATTTCCGATATTACCAAGTTTCACAATTAGAATTATTGAAATTATCTAAAAAGGTAATTGTATTTCACAAAAATAAACCATTAATCACCAGACGAGACCACCCGTTTTGTATTCATATAAAATGTTTATAACTATTTAAATTAGAAAATTAAGTATTAATTGTAAATATTTGATAATATGCTACTTGGTTGTTTTTATATAAAACCGAAATAAATTGTTGAAAAAAGGGCGGTTTTATCTTTATAATTAGTGTAAGTATATATTATAATATATGTGGGAATCAACAATATAGAAAACAATACAAACATATAATCTGTAATGGATGGATTTTTATATTGAAAATCGTTGTTTTATGGCGAATAGGTACCGTTGTTCCTGATATATAATACAAATGTGTTTTGTTTGTGATACATTTGTAATCAACACAGACACAGGTTGTGTTACAATTGTATATATTTCGTACTTGTTTTCTTATGCGTAATAATACAATCGTACAAATTGTTCATTCTTGAAAGAGATTGTGTTTTATTGCTCTTTTTAATCGTTACATTTGTATAAACACAATAAGACATCCATTTGTAATCCAACAGGTCACCAAGCGTCCTTTCCGAAAATCCAATATTTGCAGACCTTGTATAAAAAACTTTCAGGATATTGAATTCTGAACGCGATAAAAAGCTATTTTTGCCGCCGCTTTAGGATAGGCCTACCCTACCCTTTTGATTGATAAATATTTAATGAAATGAGAGGAATCTATACCGTATTATTGTTGATTTGTTCGAATGTGTTTATGACGTTTGCTTGGTACAGTCATTTAAAATTACAAAGTCAGCCCTGGTTCAGCAAGTTGTCGTTGCCATTGGTCGTTATCTTCAGCTGGAGTATTGCTTTGTTAGAATACTCGTTCATGGTACCTGCCAACCGTATTGGATTTATCGACAACGGTGGACCTTTCAATCTCTGGCAGCTCAAGGTGATTCAGGAGTTCCTCTCTCTGACCATCTTCACCATCTTCATGCTCATATTCTTCAAAGACCAAGCCTTCACCGTCAACCATCTCATCGGATTTTGTTTCTTGGTGCTGGCGGTGTATTTTATTTTTAAGAAGTAGGACTTTGACTTTGAAACCGCAAACTCCCTATTCCCTATTCCCTAAAATCATACCTTAACCCACTGATAAACAATTTCTTGCAGCTAATTTTCTTTTTTTTGCGATAAATCTGTCATCGGGAACAATAATATTAACAAATTCTCGTTAAGCATTACGTAATTAAGATTGTTTCATAAAAGCGTATTGCCGATGAATAAATATTCTACACCTGTTATCAAAAAAGTGACCAAAAAGGAGAAACCATCGAGGAAAATCATCAACAACATCCTCAACTATTCCCAATCATTGAGTGTCATTGCCGGACTTGCGGCTCAGCCTCTCTTGTTCATCAACAACTAAACAGAGAGAAAAGGTATTTCATGCAGCACCGTGCCGTAATCGGTTTGGGCAGTAACAAGGGGAACCGGAAGTTCTACCTTCAGCTTTCCATCCGTCTGATCGAATGGGAGGTGGGGTGTGTTGTGCAAGCCTCTTCTGTGATTGAGACTCCGTCATGGGGATTCGAGTCGGCTCCCTTCCTGAACCAGGTAATTGTTGTCGATACGGCCTTGTCGCCGCTGGAGTTGTTGGATGCGCTGCAGGCCATCGAACGGAAATTGGGTCGCACGCAGAAAAGCACCGTGGTAGATGGGAAGCCCGTCTATCACGACCGCACCATCGATCTGGACATTCTGGACTACGACCGGATGTCCTATCATGATGACCGGCTCACGCTCCCGCATCCGCACATTGCCGAGCGCGAATTTGTGCTGGCTCCTTTGCGGGAACTAAACATCAACCTTTGAACGTCAACCATAGGCTCCAGGGCTCACTTCGTTCACCATCGGCTGACATACGCCGGGCCTTCAGCCCTTTTGGAATACATATTCTCTAATAACTAATAACTAATCACTATTCAATTTACTATGAAAATACCCTATAACTATATTGTGGTGGAAGGCAGCATCGGGGCGGGAAAAACGACCCTATCGACCATGCTCGCGAACGATTTCAACGCCGAACTGGTGCTGGAGCGTTTCGCCGACAACCCTTTTCTCGAAAAATTCTACAAAGATCCCGAGCATTATGCGTTCCCGGTGGAGATGACATTCCTTATGGATCGTTACCAGCAGCTCAAGAATTTGCTCACCGCGCGGGATCTTTTCACAGACTTCGTCATCGGCGACTATTTCATCGACAAATGCCTGCTTTTCTCCAAGAACAACCTTTCAAAAGACGAATTTTCGCTTTTCAAAAATGTTTTCGACACCATAGCCGGTTTTTTGCCCAAACCTGACCTGATACTTTATCTTTATACCAAGCCGGATCGGCTACTCAAACAAATCGCCAAGCGAAACCGTCCCTTCGAAAAGGACATCACAGCTGAGTATCTCACGGACATACAAGAAAAATATATCACCTATTTCCGCGAGAACCAACAAATCCCCATCCTTCTTGTAGATACGGAAGACTTGGATTTTGTCGAGAATCCGTCTGATTATCAACATTTTAAGAATCTTGTAAATACCCCCTTCGAAGCCGGTATTCACAGGATAATATTTTAATTCACATTTTTTTCTTGAAAATTATTTTCAAAAAGAGAGATTTGTTGTCATTTTTTTACTACTTTTGCGCGTAAATTTTGAATTGGAATAATAAACAAAAAAGTTATATAACAGTATGAAAATTAGAAGGTTATTTTCTATCCTGATGGCGATTGTGGTGGTCATTCTGGCTATCTTCGCCGCGCGTAGTATCATGCGCCCCGAAAAATTCAAAACCGTTTACCAACTCCGCAAGGAGGCGAATGTGCAAAATCTGCTCGCCATCCGCAGTGCGCAGGCCGTTTACAAGAACGTCAACAAGGTCTATGCTTCCAACATCGACACCTTGATGGAATTTGTCAAGAACGGCACCGTGCAAATCGAGAAAAACGTGGGTAGCTTCCCCGACACCATGAGCGAGGCTGAAGCCTTCAAGTTGGGGCTTATCCACAAGGAAATCGTGACAGTGCCCGCTATCGAGAAAATTCTCGACATCGACAAAAAGATTCCTGCTGAGAGTTTCAAACATTTCCAGTACATTCCTTTCTCTAACAAGGAAAAGAAATATGAGATTCAGGTTGACTCTCTTTCCAGCAAGACCTACACCATTCCGGTTTACCGTATCGATGTAAGCTTGGACGATTTACTTTGCAACATGGACAAATCCATCAATCCTGAGAACGCAGGTTTTCTGACCCGTCTCTGGAACAAGATTTTCTATAACGACCTGGAGTCCGAGAACCAGTACCGCTCCCAATATGAGCCCATCTACATGGGTTCTTTAACGGAAGCCAGCACTGCCGGCAGCTGGGAATAATCCTGCCTATGAACACTGTTTTTCAACAATATTACGAGAAATCCATTCGCATTGCGCCGGATGGATTTTCGTTTTTTAAGCAAGACGGTAAGAGGTTGATTGGCAAATCCTTCCCACGGTCGTCGGATGCGCTCCTCTCTACCGAAGCGCCCGCCTTTTTCGGGACTGACGATGCGGTAACGGTAATTGCTGCACATCACATTCCAATGCTGATTCCGAGCGAAATTCACGATCCCGAGAAGAATTCCGCCTATCTGCAGCTGCAATTCGATACTTCGCAGTTAGGCGCAACCTTCACGGACACCACAGGACTGTACCGTTCCGTTTATTTCCTCACCAAAAACGAGAATGACACCATCGGCAGGCTGCCTTTCCGTTGCCAAGTGGTAGCGGAGACCACCCTACTCTACCGTTTTTTGTCCGAAAACACTACAGAACCGTCGATTTTCGTGTCCGTGAATCAGGATTTCATCGATATTTTGGCTGTTCAGAAGGGGGAAATCATCTTCTTGAACCGCTTCCATCTGGTCGAGCCGTCCGACACGCTGTGCTATCTATATAATATAATGAAGCAGTTCAACCTGCGGCAGCCGGAACTCTACCTGCACTTCTTCGCCGAGGAGAACAAGAAGCTCGTCCAGCTGCTCAAACAATATTCATTTAAGACCAACATCCTATAGGAATGAGAATTATAAGTGGAAAAAACCGTGGCCGACACATCGTGGCGCCTAGCAATCTGCCGGTGCGCCCAACCATGGATATGGGCAAGGAGAGCCTCTTCAACATCCTGAACAACTACTTCTATCTGGACAATGTGCGGGTGCTGGATCTCTTTTCCGGCACAGGCAACATCACCTACGAATTTGCCTCCAGAGGCGCGATATCCGTGGTGGCCGTTGACGAGAATCTGCTGTGTACCAAATTTATACAGAAGACCATCGACATGCTGAAATACAACGACCAAGTGACTGTGATTCGGCAGGATGCCTTTGCCTATACCACCGCATGCCGACAGAAATTCAACATCATCTTCGCCGACCCGCCTTACGATCTGCCTGATATTGAAAAGATTATCGACAATGTGTTTGAACACGAATTGTTACTTCCTGACGGATGGTTGGTGATGGAGCATTCCATAGCGCACGATTTCTCGCAACATCCCAAATTTTACGATCACCGTCGCTACGGCAAACTGCATTTTTCCTTTTTCGTGAACATGTCAGAAGAAGAAAGCGAGGAACAGGATGGAGAATGAGAAGTGTTATCTGATTGTGGGTCTTGGGAATGCTGAGCAGCAGTACGCCGGCACGCGCCATAATTATGGTTTCGAGGTGGCCAATGCCGTGGCCAACGCATTCAAAACCACCTTCAAGAGCGAACGTTTAGGGTATGTGGCACGCGCCACATTCAAAGGTCGCGAATTGGTCATCCTGATGCCCACCACTTACATGAATCTCAGTGGAAAAGCTGTAAAATACTGGCTATCAGAGGCGAATGTGGCTGTGGATCACTGTTTGGTGATTTATGACGACATCGATTTACCGTTGGGCGTTTTCAAGTTGAAGCCCAAGGGGGGGGGCGGCACCCACAACGGTATCGGCAACATCATTGAGACGTTGGGACGCACCGACATCCCGCGCATGCGTTGCGGTATCGGCAAGAACTACGCGCAAGGCTACCAGGTCGATTACGTGCTAGGCCGTTTCTCCTCCGACGAGATGAAGTTGGTGGAGCCCTGCATCGAACGCGCCGTCAGCGCCGTCAAATCTTTCGTCACCGTGGGCATGCAACACACCATGAACCAGTTTAACACGAAGGAGACAGCGTTGGCGAAGACGTTGGAAGCGGAGGATGTTTAGCTGTTGGCTTTGGGTCGTGCACTGGCGAGGAACGGAAGCTTCGTAACGACTTGGAACTTGGAACCTGAAACTTGAAACATAGACATAGACATAGACTTAAACTTAAAACATAAACTGTAAACCGTAAACCGTAAACCATTCTAAACATGCGTAAAACATTAATTTTCATCGGAATATTGTTAAGTACGTTTGTGCTGAAAGCGCAGAACTGGTACCAGATTGGATTCAAGATTTCCTCGAAGGTGCCGTTGGTGCGCAGTTTTTCGGACATGGACTATGCTTCATCGATACGGTCGTTGCAATTCGGCGGTTTTTTCCGTGCCGGCAAGTACGTCTATGGTGAAGTCGGCTTCGGATACGAATATTTCAAGGGCAACTACATCCACACCACGCTTGACGGCGAGAAGATGGAGGATTTGGTAGAGTGCCGTTATTTGGTCATCCCTATCAAAGCGGTCGGCGACGTGCCCATCAACAAAACTTTCGCGTTTCTGCCCTACGTGGGTGTTTTGTACAACCCTTTGTTGCAAGTCACCGAAAACACATTGGGCTACAGCAAGGAGAACATCGAGAATCACTGGACGCAGTTCACCACAGGATTCGACTTCCGCTTAAAATTCGTGACGATAGGCATCGATTACCGTCTTTCTTTCCAACATTTCTTCCAAGATCAAGAGGGCAGCAAGCCGCAGTTTATCGGTTTCAACGTCGGTGTCATCTTCTAACTGTCTCATTTGCAGAAAACTAAAAAAACATACTTTTTCTATAGGAGAAATCAAAAAAAAGTGTATTTTTGCACCGTCAAAATGACAGGGAGCTTAGCTCAGTTGGTTTAGAGCATCTGCCTTACAAGCAGAGGGTCACTAGTTCGAATCTAGTAGTTCCCACAAAAGAAGAGAGACGCAAGGAATTGCGTCTCTTTTTTTGTTTCAGATTTTAGGATGGTATTTCCGCCGTGTTATACACCATGGAGAGAGGAAGGAGACTGTTAATGCAATCGTGTATATTCGAAAAAACATTACGTAATAACGCATAAAACGTGATAACGTGATAACGTAAAATCATGACCTATACCCTATTCCACTTTCCTCGTCCCGTTGCAATTCGGATAACCTGAGCAACTCCAAAACTCCTTTCCCGAATTGATTCCTTTTTTTGCCATGCGTTTCAGCATTGGCTTGCCACATTTGGGGCAAGATGGGGCGTTAGCTTTCGCGCTTTGCTCAGCGCGGTAAGCAAGCCGTTCAGCTGTCAAGGCTTCGGTGAAACCACCCTCTTCCCGAAAAGTAGCCAATTGGTTGAGCAGCTGTTTTTTCAACATCATAATCAATCGGTCACAAAGAATCAGCAAGCAGTTGGCCGCGACGATAGAGTTCTTCGACTCCAACCACTCGTCAAATTTGTGCTTTTGGGTCAAAATATGAAGGCTACTCAGGTGTTGCACATCATCCTTGTAGGTTGGTTTGTCGAGGTGCGTATGCGCCACCTTGTAGTAAATGTCTGACTTCACGGACCACGGCGCATCCTCATGCTGCAGAAGCCAGTTCAAATAGTCGTTGGCCAGTTCCGAGAGGCTGGCACGGGCCACATCGGTGAGGCGCATTTCGGTTTCTTTTGAGGTGGCGTGTCGCGAGTTTCCCTCGGCAATATTGGCTGGCACAGACCGTGCCGCCTGTGTCATCTGGTCGTATTGGCGACCACACGGGTCATTAGTGCGGTTGAGATAGCGTCTGCAGAAGTCCTGCGTGGCCAACTGTATCACGTTTGACATCACCCAAGTGTCCAACCAGTAGTATCCGAAGTTTCCAATTTCCATAATGGTTACGATTTCGTTAATAGAGCTTATTAATTATCACCTGCAAATATACAAAATCCTTTTGAGAAAACCAAAGGAAAAACCAACTCAACTCATTAAAAATCAAATATATAAAAATAACATTTTTATATATAAAAGTAGCAGATTTTAATATGAAAAATTGCAAATTGTAAAATAACACGAAAAACCGAAGGTGTTGGTATGTTGGGTAAGAAGGGTGGATTTTGGATAATTTTGGCGTGGATGGGCGCAAACAGAGAAACTATTCTTTCAGGCTCCGTATTTAGGACAACTATATTATTAAATATTGGTGTCCGCTAAAAGTTTCGTGCGCGTGCGCATGCGCGAGGCGGCAAAAATAAGGGCTGAACTCTATCCGTGAGTCAGCCCAATTGTTTACTTTTGCACTTGCAAACACCAAAAGTTAAACAATGGGCAAAAGTACACATTTTATCGGACAGCCGCTCCTTCGGCAGATAATAAATTTTCTTGACAAAGACAAGGTCATTCGCCTGAGCCGCAAGCACGGCGGAGAACGCTATGTGAAGCGTTTTGACGGATGGCAGCACCTGGTAGTGATGCTGTACGCGGTTATCATGCGCTTCGACTCACTGCGCGAGATTGCAATAGCCACGCTGGCGGAGGCGCGGAAACTGGCTCATTTAGGCGTGACGACCATGCCCCGCCGATCAACCCTTTCCGATGCCAAGGCTCGCCGTCCGGAGGCCTTTTTCGAGGACGTGTACCGCGATTTGTATGCCACCCACCGCCAGAAGCTTTTGTCGGACAGCCGGAGCGGAGGAACGCCCAAATGGATGGAAAAACTCCAAATCATCGACTCCACTACCATAACGCTGTTCTCCAACCTCATATTCAAGGGCGCGGGACGAAACCCCAAAAGTGGAAAAAAGAAGGGCGGAATAAAGGTGCACAAGGTCATCCGTGCGCTGGAGGGGGTTGCTTCTGACATCAAGTTCACTTCCGCCGCAACACACGACAGCTTCATGCTGGCACCGGAGAACTTCGAGCGGGGCGACCTGCTGGCCTTAGACCGCGCGTACATCGACTACGGGAAGTTCGAGGAGCTCACGAAACAGGGCATCGTGTATGTCACAAAGATGAAGTCAGGCCTGACCTACAAGGTGGTGCCCGACGTGATGTTCATGGACCAGACCAAGGGCATGGCGATGCGCATCCAGGATGTCACATTCACCAAAAAAGAGAAAAACGGAGAAATCATCGTACATCACGCCCGCATTGTGACATACGCGGATGAGGAGAAGAAGAAGTGCGTCTCCCTGCTGACCAACGACTTTGACATGTCCCCGGAGGACATTATAGCCATTTACAAGCAACGCTGGGAGATAGAGACGTTGTTCAAGCAGATCAAGCAGAACTTCCCGCTGCACTTCTTCTACGGCGAGAGTGCCAATGCCATCAAGATACAGATATGGGTTACACTCATCGCCAATCTGTTGTTGACCATCATGCAACGTTCCCTCCATAGGCGATGGAGCTTCTCCAACCTGGCCACGACGGTGCGTATCACGCTCATGTATTACGTGGACTTCC
>CAMKLG010000063.1 GCA_946413585.1 uncultured Bacteroidales bacterium | reverse complement strand
TAATGTATAACTAAAAATAAAAAGAATCTATGGCAGCAATTGGCGCAATTCGTAAGCACGGTGTGCTTTTATTGGTAATCATCGGTTTAGCCTTGTTAGCATTTATCTTGGGCGACCTTTCTAATGTAACCCGCACATTCTCAAGCAAGTATGTGATGGCTAAGATCGATGGAAAGAAGATGGATCAGCAGTACAGCAAGCAGTACGAGGAAAACCTCGCTCTCATGAGACTCCTGCAAAAGAAGAGCACCTTCGAAGACAACGAAACTTATCAAATCCATGAAATGACCTGGCAGCAGATGCTTCAGGAAAAAGCTATCGACAAGGAACTTGAGAAATTAGGTTTGACCTACACTTCCCAAATGGTTGAGGATTTCAAGGAAAACATGGTGGCTTCCCTCAGCACCCAGCAACCTAACCAATTCTTGGCTCAGTTCGCCAACGCTTTGGCAGAACAATACGGACAGGAAAACGCCATGAGCATCATCTCCAACATGGAGACCTTAGCCAATCGTGAAGATGCGAAAGACATTTACAACGCTTATCAAGCTCTCGTGCGTTTCGCCCTGGGTGCTGAGAAACAGCAACATTACATGGCTCTCGCACAGAATTCCATCTATTTCTCCACTCCGTTGGCCAAACAACTTGCCAAAGACAACAGCATGGCTTTGGTTTCTTTGATGACGGTCAACCCCGAACTCACGGCTTTCCAAAACCTGAAACCGGAAGTTTCCGAGAAAGAGATGAAGGATTTCTACAACACCCACAAGAACGAACTGTTCAATGTGCAATCTAAGAACCGCGACATCAACGTGGCCGTGTTCCCGATCAACCCCACGCAAGCTGACCTGAAGGCCATCGAGGACAGCGTTCGCAAAGACTTCACCAATTTCTCACAAGCTGAATCCATCGCTGAGTATAATGCCTCCAAAGGTAACGGCGCATTGGACAGCACCTATTACAAAGAGAGCGACATCACGCTTAACGAACTCGACAGCCTTATCTTCAAGGTTCCCGTGGGCAGCTACATCGAACCTTTCACCTACGAAAACGTGAAATGGTACTTCGGCAAAGTGTTCGGTGCTTCCCATCGTCCTGACTCTGTGTTGGTGGCAACCATCGAACTGCCTTTCAAGACCGCTCAAAACCAAGAGGCACCTTACTCTAAGAAAGAAGCTCGTCTGCTGGCCGACAGTTTGCGTCAGGTCATCACCAGCGGCACCTCTATCTTCAGCCTGCAACCCAGCTACCTTTACGGTCGTGAGCAAGGCGACACCACCTTCTGGCTTCCTGAAAGAGGCACAATGCCAGATCTCTACAACAGCTTGCTGAGCACTCCTAACGGTGGCATCTACGTTTACAAAGCAACGGCTGGCTATGTGGTATTCCAAGTCCTTGACCGCACTCAACTCATTGAAAAACGTCAATTCGTGTTATACGACTACGACATCAATCCTTCTGAAGCTACCATCAACGCTCTCCGTTCACAAGCCAACGAATTCGCCGCAAGCGTGACAAACAACGAAGAACTGATTGCCAACGCAGCTAAACAAGGTATCCAAGTGGTGAATGGCGAAAGAGTCAGCTCCATGACCGCTAACATCGGCCAACTGCCGAACTGCCGTGAAATCGTGAGCTGGGCTTTCGGTGACGACGTGAAAGAAAACGCTATTTCTGATGTATTCAATGTTAACAAGATGTTCTTCGCTGTCGCTTCTGTGGCCAAAGTTCGTGAACAAGGTATGCAGAAGTACAAAGAGGTGAAAGACGATATCAAGACTCTCCTCGAAAGACAAAACAAGGTGGCTATGGTAGCTGAGCAACTGAACAAGGATCTGGCTTCCGGCGGTATGGCTGCCGTTGCTCAAAAATACTCTGTCCCCATGTCTGACAGCGTGACACTGAGCTTCGCAGGCGATTACTACATGAACCGCGGTGTTGATGGCAAGGCTATTGGTCAAATCTTCAGCATGTCAACCAATAAACCAGCAGCTGTGTGCGGCAACAATGTGGCATACGTGGTCAACGTTTTAGACAAACGTGACGGTCAGGCTTCTGAAAACCTGATGCTCGAAAAGAACTATCTGCAGAATGCCGTCCTCGGCCGCGACCGCAACGAGAACACGCTGTTCAATTATCTGGTCAGCGAACTCAATGTGCTCGACAACCGCGTGAGATTCTATCAGAAATAAGAGAGAACGACGCAAGATATAAAAGAGACACCTTTCGGTGTCTCTTTTTTTTGTTCATGGCGGAAACTATTTTTGTATCTTTGCCGCAAATAAATATATCCGTCATGCATTACAATACAGAAAGTAAAGTAGAAGAGTATTTCAGCCAATCAGACTCACTTTTTGCCGAAAACTGTGAAGTTTGCAGAACACGAACGCTAGTCACAGACAATTATATCCTGTTGGGACAGCTCACCGCGCTGCGATTCATCGAATGGGTATCCAAAAACCCAGGAGGCGTGGTTGCCCTGCCCACCGGCAAGACACCCGAATTTTTCATCAAATGGCTTGAGTATTATTTGGAGAACTGGGATCGGGAAGCCTCTGACGGCATCCTCGGGAAATTGGGTATCGAACGGCCTGATTTCAGCACCCTGCACTTCTTCCAGCTCGACGAATTCTTCCCCATCAATCCACAGCACGAGCGCTCGTTCCGCTACTTCGTGACGAAATACTACATTGAACTGCTGGGGTTCGACAAACATAAGACCCATCTTATCAACACATGGTTTCTTAACGAGAGAGAACAGCGTCTGCTGGGAGGCGCCAAGAACATGGGCGAAGTGTTCACCGACGGCATCGTTGATTTGTCGCTGCGCACCCGCACAGCCCTAAGCAAAGAGGAGGAGATGTGCCAGCGCGCCATACAGATTTTCGACGAATGGTGCATGCGCTATGAGAGCAAGATCAGGGAGTTGGGTGGCATCGGCTTCTTTCTTGGGGGAATCGGACCTGACGGCCATATCGCCTTCAACGTGCGGGGCAGCAGTCCCTTCTCGCACACCCGGCTCACCACACTGAACTACGAGAGCCAAGCCGCCGCCGCCGGCGACCTGGGAGGTATCAGTGCCGTGCGCCGCAAGGCGGTGGTCACCATGGGACTGGAAACCATCACCTACAATCCCGAATGCGTGGCCATCATCATCGCAGCCGGTCAATCGAAAGCCCAGGTGGTGGCCGGATCGGTGCTCAGCGAACCCACACAGCACTATCCCGCCACTTCGCTTCAACGGCTGCCGAACGCCAGATTCTTCATCACCAAAGCATCTGCAGTGGAACTTCCTGCTGTCAAGAAAACGATGGTCACAGACACCGCCGAAGAAGTAATACAAAAAATCGTGAAAGGCCTGCAAATGCCCGAACAGCAGGTCATCCTGCACACATCCCCGCATCACGACGACGTGGAGCTGGCCTACTTCCCCTACTTGCATCACTTGGTGCGTTCCAAAACAATTGTGAACCACTTTGCGTATTGCACAAGCGGTTACACGTCCGTGACAAGCGACTATCTGCTCAGCGTTTACCGCAACATGCTGCGCCGCATCAACCCTCAGGAGGCGGCACTGCACGATGAGGATATCGCCACGGTCTTCGGCACCGACTATCAGGACGACCTCACGCACTACCTGCGCGGCATTGCGAGCCTCGACGATTCTGTGCAACACTATGCCGTGGCAAGACGTTTGGCGCGCAAATGGATTGTGGAAAACAACTTGCACAGCACCGCCGACCTCAAGGACTTTGTGTCGGAGGAGGTCCGCAAGCTGGAACAGCTGGAGGCCGGCCGCCGGGAGCCGGAAAGCTTCCACAAAGCCAAAGGATGGCTCCGGGAGATGGAGGCAGAGCTCGTATGGGCCCATTTCGGCCTCGGCAGCGACAAAGTCAGCCATCTGCGGTTGCCGTTTTACAGCGACGACATCTTCCCCCACTATCCCGACATGGAACACGATGTGCAACCCATCCTCGACCTGTTGGAACGCATACGCCCCTCCATCGTCAGCCTTGCCTTAGACCCCGAAGGCAGCGGTCCGGACACCCATTTCAAAGTACTCATCGCCCTCGCCACCGCCCTCGACCACTACCACCGGATGCATCCCGAAATCGACCTCCGCGTGTGGGGCTACCGCAACGTGTGGAGCCGATGGCGTATGAACGAGGTGAACACCATGATCCCCGTCTCCCTCAATTCGTTCGCTGTCATCAAGAACATGTTCGACACCTGCTATCTCAGCCAGCGCGGCGCAGAGTTCCCCAGCTATGAACACGACGGACCTTTCAGCGAGCTGGCGCAAAAGGTTTGGGTGGAACAGATGGACAACGTCTGCCAATTGCTCGGCGAAGACTACTTCTACCGCGCCTCCGACCCGATGCTCACCCGCGCCTATGGCATGATCTACCTGAAAGACATGACATACCAGGAATTCGCCGACTACATGGTGCCCATCCGCAGACTGCTGGAAGCGAAAGAGACGATGAAGGCGCAGTGAATCCCCACAACAAAAAAGCACTTCCGAAGAAGTGCCTTTTTGTTGTCTGAATGATTCTCACTGGACGGATGGCGACAGTCCTACGCCTCGTCAATCATCTTCTTGAACCAAGTAGCACGTGCAGCGCCTTCGCCTGTGTTGAGAAGCACCGTTTCACCGTTGCGGATTTGGCCCTCCTCCAACGCTTTGTAGAAGCCCGCCAAGCAAACGATGGAGGCGGGGCCGAAGTAGATACCGCGCTCGTCCTTGACGATTTTGCCGTATTTCGCTAATTCGCTCTCCTTCACGCGCAGGAACGTGCCACCGCTCTTGCGCACGATGGGCGCGACAATGGGATACATGCCAGGATTACCGGCAGAAAGGATGGAAACCATGGTCTGCGGATTCGGAATAACGGGGTAGTTCTTCTCATATCCCTCAGGAAAACCGGCCTTCACAGCACTCTCCCACCCCTGCACCATCGGGTCGCAGGTGTCCTGCTGGATGAGCAGCATACGAGGCATCTTGGTCTCCGGGAAGGTGGTCTGCAAGTCGCGGATGCCCTTGTCGAGGGCGATGGGACCCGTGCCGCCCGCAACCGCCTGCACATACACGTCGGGCATCTTGCCCAACTGACGAAGGTACTCGAATACCATCGTCTTCTTGGCTTCCACGCGGATGGGATCAATGTTACCAGTGGAAATCAGCACGTGGTGTTTCTCATGGAAGTCGTTGGCCTCCTTCTTGGCATCGCCGTAGTTGCCGTCGCACACGACCACGTTCTGGCCGTTGGAGCGAATAGCCGCAACGGAATCGGGACAAGCGTCATGTGGCATGAAGACCGTGAACTTGATACCAGCTTCGGCCAAATAGCGGGCGTACGCGGTGGCGGTGTTGCCTGTGGAGGCCACGCAGAACTCCTTCACACCATTCTCTTTGAAGAGGGAGGCGGCCAACGAGGCAGCGATGTCCTTGAAGGTGTTGCTACCGCCGTTAAGGTCGTTGCGATAGACCATCACTTTGCAGTCAACGCTGAATTTCTCCCGAGCGTATGTCTCCAGGAAATCCCACTCCTCGATTGGGATGGTTCCCTCGCCCAAGGAAACGATGTTTTTCTCATCCATCACAGGCAGGAAGTCGAAATAGTGATAGAAGTTCTCTGGATGATGCTCCGGCTTCGTCAGTTCCGTGATTTTGTGATAATCAGCGCCATAGACGACATCCGCGCGTTTGCAGCCGCATTTGCACTGCTGATTCTGGGAAAACCAAGTGGCAAAGTCGGGGATGACTTCGCCACATCGGGTACATTTCAGGTGGTATTTGCTCATTTTTAATTGGGTTCCAGGTTTCAGGTTTCAGGATTCAGGTTGGGTTGCTCCGCTTGAAACTTGAATCCTGAAACTTGAAACTAAAATTACTTAATCAACGCCATATCCGGAATCGGCTTGTCGTACTCGCCGCGGGCCTGGCGTTCCTTGATGTCGCGGAAGGCCTCCAAGGTGCGTTCCACATCTTCCATGCTGTGGGCAGCCGTGGGGATGATGCGGAAGATGAGCATTCCGGGAGGAATGACGGGATAGGTGACGATAGAGCAGAAGATATTGTAGTTCTCACGCAAATCAACGGCGATATTGGCAGCCTCGTTGATGCCGCAGCGCAAGTGCACGGGCGTGACACAAGCCTCCGCGGGTCCGATCTCGTAACCTAGGTCGCGGAAACCTTTCTGCAAAGCGCGGGTGATCTTCCACAGTTGGGCTCTCAGACGGTCGCCTTCCTCACTGCGGATGATTTCAAGACGTTTCAGACAGCCGACCACGATAGGCATCGGAAGCGATTTGGCATACATCTGGGAACGCATGTTGTAACGCAGGAAATTGATGACACTCTTCTCGGAGGCCACAAAACCACCGACAGTGGCCATAGACTTTGCATACGCACCGATATAGATGTCAATGTCGTCCATCACGCCGAAATGCTCGGAGGTGCCTCTTCCGTGAGGGCCCATGGCACCGAATCCGTGGGCGTCGTCGATGAGGATGCGGAACTGATATTTTTTCTTGAGCGCCGCAATCTGGTCGAGAATGCCGAGTGCGCCTGTCATGCCGAACACGCCTTCCGTGATCAGCAACACGCCACCACCCTGCTCTTCGGCAATCTTGCAGGCGTTGCCGAGGATGCGGTCACAATCCACGATGTCGTTGTGGCGGAATTTGAAACTCTTGCCGAGATGCAGGCGAATACCGTCGCGCAGACAAGCATGA
The DNA here is from genome assembly GCA_946413585.1 of uncultured Bacteroidales bacterium. Taxonomy (GTDB): domain Bacteria; phylum Bacteroidota; class Bacteroidia; order Bacteroidales; family WCHB1-69; genus F23-D06. Next base: position 7,076 of record CAMKLG010000063.1, on the reverse strand, counting down.
GCCTCCGCGTCATAGACGATGACATCGCGGCGGCACACCAAAGAATCGATCGTGGACATGATGCCCTGATATCCAAAGTTGAACTCGAAAGCAGCCTCTTTATGCTCAAAGTCAGCCAACTCGCGCTCCAGTTGTTCGTGGAGGGCGGTTTGACCCGTCATCATGCGGCTGCCCATCGGATAGGCCATGCCCCAGCGGGCGGCACCTTCCGCGTCGGCCTTGCGCACCTCAGGATGATTGGCCAAACCGAGGTAGTTATTGAGGCTCCAGCAAAGCACCTCCTTGCCGTTGAAACGCATGTGCGGTCCCAGCTCGCCTTCTAACTTCGGGAATGCAAAATATCCATCAATCTTCTCGCGGTATTGTCCAATCGGGCCACCGGATGACTCTTTTATTCTTTCGAAAATGTCCTTCATATTATTGTCGGTTTATTTATTGTTTATTCGTTGTTTGGTGAATGGTGATTGAGGTATCGCATCATCACATCATCCCTTCATCGTCATTCCCTCTTCCGTTTCGCCTCCTCAATTTTCTCATACTCTTCCAAGAACTGAGGGATGCTGCTCATTTCGATGCGTTTGTTGAGGATAATGACGTGATCCTTGTTCATGATGAACATCGCTGGGTTGCCCATCTCGTATATATTAAAATACTCAAGGTAGTCGATGTTACCTTTGTTTCCGCCCACCTGCAACCACGGATAACCATTCTCTTTCACATACTTTTTCCAACGAGGAATGTCAGAATCGTTCGCGATGGCATATACATCAAAATTACGTTTACCAAGAGCCTCCAATGAATCATACACCGCGCGCATTTTCTTGGATTCTTTCTTACAGGTAGGACAATCAGGGTCATAGAACCAAAGAATCGTATAAGGTTTCTCCATCTTATACGAAGAATGCCATTTGGTTATGTCGTCGGTCAAAGTGGTATCAGGAATGAGAAGCTCAGGTGCCACCTTGCCTATCAGGATAGGTTCCAGACGTTTCGTCCGTTTCTGGTATTTTGACAAGACATCCTCGTCAAGCCAGTAGCATTTTCCTGCCAGTTGATTGGTCTTCGCAATATGATAGAAAACGGCATCGTGACCAATCACTTTACTCGTTTCGAACTGATAAGAGAGCCAATCCACACAATAATGGAACATAAATGTATCCACTTCGGTCTTTTTCAAGAAGATATCAATATACTTGTTGATGGTATCCGCTTCCTGATGATAGAGCAGTTTCAAGAAGTAATCCTTCATTTTCGGATCAAAAGAAGGGATGTAGATGAAACGGTGGTCGCCTAGGTCGAAATTATCCCAAAAATGCTGACGATAATAAATGGATTGCGCCTGATAATCAGGAGTTCCATCCTCTTTCTTATACTCAGGTACATCAATGTTCTTATATGATTTTTGCATCTTCGAGAAAAGATAGTCGGGATTCTTGGCGATCAACTCGTCAATGAATGCCGTCATCTCGTCATTGATGCTGACCAGTTTCTCTTTGTAATAATTAGCACTGTCGGTATTGCCCGCCGCCTCAAACTCCTTGCGTTTCTTGGACCATGCATTTGCTTGCTCAGAGGCCTGAGACGTTTTCTTTTGGAAACGCAACATCTCAGCATTTTCAGGAGAATTCTTCACAGAGAAATTATCCACAATGCCGGTGGTGTCCAAATTGTATTCAAAATGCTGATTGTTATCAAGAATGAAGTTCAGATAGAGTTTCTTGTCTCCCGAAACCAAAGAATACAGACCGTCATCGTAACGGTTGGTGCCCTTGAATACAAATTTCTCCTTAGCCGCCGGCTTCACGGAATCCTTCAGGATCAGCTTGTCGTTATAGTGGATGACCAGATAGACCAGCGTGTCCTTCGAGTCTTTGATGTTGAAAATCAGCTCATGACCGTCCTTGTCGCGGTAATTGGCGGGGTTATTCCTCGACTTCTGCAAATTCTTGGGTACGTTGTTCTGGGCGGTCGCCGCATTTGCGAACAACATCAAAAAACCGAACATCAAACCCGAAATCATCAAAAAAATAACATTTTTTCTCATTATTTATATCGTTTTATCGTTTCAAACACAATTGGCGTATGCGATCGCATGGTGTATGCAATTAGAGTGCGTATGCGATACGCCCCTACGAATTATCATTTATTTTCCATCAACCGCATAATTTCATCTAACGTCATTTGCCGTGCAATTATTGTATGATTCTTCTCATTATCTATCAACAATATCACTGGTGTGGTGACGATGTCGAAATACTCGATGAGATCCACGCTGGTTTCACCCATGGAGGTGCTGAGGTTGATCCAGTCGCTCAGACCGTGCTTCTCCGAGAAGGCTTTCCAGCGGTCATAGTCGTCGTTGACCTCCACGGCAAAGACCTCAAACCCCAGTTCGTCAGCCCGTTTCTGATAGAGATCGTGCAGAATCGGGGTTTCCTCCTGGCAATGGTCGCAGTCGGGATCCCAAAACCAGAGGATAGTGTATTTCGTCTGTATCTCGTTGGTTGAATGCTGTTTGCGGTTGATGTCGTAGGCAGTGAGCTCGGGGATCTGAGCACTGGGCGCGAGCTTGCGGACAACATCCATTTTCCGTTTGGCTACACGCGCACGGTCGCCCAGGCAACAGGGAAGATTGTATTTGTCATAAAGATGCAACAGAATTGGATCGTATGCAGGTTCTCCTGTTGCCCAATAGGCATTGAAAAGATAAGTTGCCAAAAAACCGGACCTACAGCAACCCGCCAATAGACTGTCTATTGTGGAAATCAAATATTCCGTATTATATATCTGATTATCTGTCAAATATTTAGAAATAAACGGATGAATCGCGGACTTAGAATTCCAAATCAAAGGATTTGAAAGGTTCAATTTTGAGATTACATAATCGTAAATGGATTGAGGTATGGTTAACTGCGGATTCTCTTGCAAGACAGACAAATACGCTGACAGTGCATTATCATACAGATAGATTTGTTCCAAATAATAGCCGGGTGAATCGGAATATGTCTCAATGATCCGCCTGAAAGTGTCCACAGAGGTTGTCGCGCTCGTATGATGAAGAATTTCATCATACATATTCGCATATTTCATCACATAATATCCAGGATCACAATAATTATTCCCGATTTTCTCGAACCCGACACTTGATGCTAACGATGTCAGGGATGGATTCGATACACGTAAGAAAATATCCCGAACTGGAGTCCCACCTTTTTCATAGGTTAAATAATAAACTCCCTTTTCGACGGGATGCTTGCTTTTGAATTTAGCTTTGCCGCCTTTAACAACAGCACTGTCCAGATAAACGGGAGTTCCACATTGATATCCTTCCAGATACAGAACCTTATGATTGGATATAATACCCTTGTCTATTACTTGGATATTATAATGGATCAGGTCTCGCACGAAGGTCATACACCCGCATGGCTCATCCACCTGGGCACGCACCACCCCCGCCGTCCCTAAGACCAGGGCCAGCAGCATGGTGATTGTCCGGATATGTGTTCGCTTGGTCATTGTTCATTCGTCATTTGTTCGTCTTCATTCGGCACGAGGTTCGATATCGGCAGCTAGCCTGCCCAGGCTATGTCCCAGGGCTCGCTGATCCGCCTCTGTCTATGTCCCAGGGCTCGCTGCGCTCACCCTGGGTTGACACGTGTCGGGCCTGCAGCCCTCTTGGATAATGTTATAATGTGAGGGTTAATTCTTAATTCATCAATTCTCGGATGTCGGCAATCAGCTTGTTGGCGATGTTCTCGGCGACCTGCGGGGTGAGGGCCTCGGCGTAGATGCGCATGATAGGCTCGGTGTTGGAGCTGCGCACGTGCACCCAGCTGTCGTCGAAATCGACACGCACGCCATCGACCGTATTCACCTGGTAGTTAGCGTACTTCTCGGCAATCTTGGCCAAAATCGCCTTCAAGTCAACGGAACTGTCGAGTTCGGTTTTCTTCTTCACGATGCAGTAGTCGGGATAGAGGGCGCGAATCTGGCTGCAACTCTTCTTAGATTCAGCCATATAGGTCAGGAAAAGCGCGATGCCCACGAGCGCGTCGCGGCCGTAGTGCAGTTCGGGATAGATGACCCCGCCGTTGCCCTCGCCGCCGATGACGGCATTGGTCTTCTTCATCATCTCCACCACATTGACCTCGCCCACGGCGGACGGGGTATAAGTCATTCCGTACTTGTCGGTTACATCCTTCAATGCACGGGAAGAGGAGAGGTTGGAGACGGTGTTGCCGGGTGTATGTTGAAGCACATAGTCGGCGACGGCCACAAGGGTGTTTTCTTCCACAAACAGTGTGCCATCCTCCTTGACGATGGCGAGGCGATCGACATCGGGATCGACCACGAAGCCGACATCGTAGTTGGAGCGGTTCATGGCATTGCAAATCCCGGCCAGGTTCTCGGGAATCGGCTCAGGATTATGAGCGAACACGCCGTTCATTTCGCCGTTCAACACTGTCACATCGTTGACACCCAATTCTTTAAGCAAATACGGCAAAGCCAATGCGCCCGTGGAATTCACGGTATCGAGAATAACTTTGAAATTGGCCTTCGCAATGGCATTTTTGTTCACCAAAGGCAGGCGCAAAATCGCATCCACATGGTCTTTGATACCATTCTCGTAGAGGGTATAACTTCCTAATTTATCAACTGTTACAAACTTTATATCATCGGTTTCCGTCAGACGGATAATCTCCTTGCCTTCCTCGCCGGAAACGAACTCGCCTGTGCTGTTGAGGAGCTTCAGGGCATTCCACTGCATAGGGTTATGGCTAGCGGTGATGATAATACCGCCATCAGCATGTTGCTGGATAACAGCCATTTCTGTGGTCGGAGTCGTAGAAAGGCCCAAATCGACAACATGGATGCCCATGCTTTGTAACGTACTGCACACCAAACGGTTAACAATGTCTCCAGAGACACGAGCATCACGCCCCACAATCATTTTCAGAGGTTGAAGCGGTTCTTTTTCGCCGTTTTGCTCTTGCTCCATCTCCCAATCTTTCAATCTCTTAGACTGCAAAAAGTAAGCAAAAGCTGTGGTGAATTTCACCACATCAATGGGGGTCAAGTTGTCGCCAATATTCCCACCAATGGTTCCCCGAATTCCGGAAATCGATTTAATCAATGTCATATATCGTTCAATTTTTGATATTCAAAACAATCGGCAAAGGTACACAATTTTTCAATGCATTCGTACATGATTTTTTCCGTCGTAGAGACATTGTGCGCAACATCTCTACAGGGCACGGCAACGATCAACGCATGTCATTGACATCCACACCCGGATACTTGCTCTTGTCGAACACGAACAGTTTGTCATCCAAAGGGATATCATTCTTAAATTGCTCTATATAATAATTGTAGATGGTATTATCTTTCTCGTAGATGGAGACTCTTGAGATTTTGAGCGATGATTTCACCACATACACGCGAATGCGATAAAAAGTCTGCGCAGTTTTGGGGGTCAGATCAACAATGCTGTACTGCACATTGTTCTGGAACTCGTCGCGGATGAACTTTGCGCGAAAATGGGTGCTCCAATCCTTGAGAATCCGCTGGGGATTAAGCAGATTTTGGTCATCTTCAGCATCATATTCGTAAATGGAAACCTCGTTTGCACTCTTGTCGTAATTCCAAATCGACACACCGTTGCAAAAATACTGCAAGTCGCCGTATGTGGTTTTATACTTGTTGCCTTTGATATAGACATCGCCCTGCTTAACGCTCAATGTTTTCTCATCCTTTGTGGTTTTGAGGGTGTAATGGAACTGCATGGTACCGTATTTCTGGTACTGCAGGGAGACCTTTTTCATGAGGTCGTTCGCGCCGCCATCGACGTTCTGGGCGTTTGCCGCAACCGCCGTCACGGCCAGTATCATCAGAATTGCTATTTTTTTCATATCCATTATTTTGGTCTTTGATTCGTTTTATCGCTGTTCGTTTAATTCATTTATCACATCACCCATTCATCACCCCATCATCGCATCATCGCATCATCGTCATTCATCGTATCATCGTCCATTCCATCCCAGGGTTGCGGCCTGACGGCCTTACCCCGGGCTACCGAGCTCTTGCCCCTATCGGGGCTGCTCAAGGAAGAGTTTTTAATTCTTAATTATCAACAATACCGCCGTCAAAATCAGCACAATACCAATGGCGAGGCGGACGGTGAAGAGACCGTCGAAGACGAGGACGGAGATGCAGACAGCCGTGACGGGTTCGAGGGCGCCCATGATGGCCGTGGGGGTGGAACCGGCGTTCTGGATACCGATGTTGAGCATGGTCATCGCAATGATGGTCGGCACGATGGCCACCATGCAGATCCATCCCAAAGCCGACCAGCTTGGGATAGGCATGATTCGGCTGTCGGGGACGCAAAACGAGTAAATGCCGATAACGATCGCCGCGAACGCCATGATGTAGAAGGTCATCTTGAACGGCGGCATCGAAATCTTCGTGCGATTCACCACGACGATATAGACAGCGTAGGTAAGCGAAGAAATCAGCACCAAAGCAACACCCCAAAGGGACATCTTAGCATCGCCGTCGCCTTGGTAGAGCAACAATATTCCTATGATACTCAGCACGATAGAGAGCATCATCATCATCGACGCCTTTTCTTTGAAGAAAACCGCCATGATGACGGCCACCATCACGGGATAGGCGAAGAGGATGGTGGAGGCGACTCCGGAATCGAGATGTTTGAACGAAGTGTATAACGACAGCGCGGAAGCCGCAAAGAGCACGCCTAACGACAGCAACACCTTGAATTCGAATTTCGTGATTTTGAAAGGCACTTTCTGAACCAACAAGATGATTGCCAGAATGATCACCGCAAATGTGAAACGGTAAAATATCACGCTCGGCGGATTGAACCCCTCCTGATAGAGGAACAATGCCCCCAACGGATTCGTTCCGTACGCCACCGCCGCGATAATGCCGGCGATATATCCTTTCCATTTTGATGTTTCCGTCATAATTTTCGTGTTCTCAACCATTCATTGTACATTCATTCACCAATTCACCAATTCACCAATTCACCAATTCACCAATTCACCAATTCACCA
>CAMKLG010000062.1 GCA_946413585.1 uncultured Bacteroidales bacterium | reverse complement strand
ATCTCCAAACAAAATACAACATGCAAACTGCCCGAAAAGACTCTTCCTTAATGGACGTATTAAAGGGCATAAGAAAGGTGGCGGCTATGCTATAAAGCAAAATTATCACCATATGGAAAGCAATTACGGTTCCGCTGGTAGAGACATTATTAAAAAGCCATATTCCCCATGAAATGAAAAAAATATATTGTTGCGCTATGAAGTCCCACAATCGAAATAGGGCGCTGCCACTGGCCTTGACCGTCGCTTTCTGTGCGATGCTTTTTGTCGTTTCCGCACAAAAACGGCAAACACCGCCCTCCGCTGTGCTCGTCCATAAGCAGTGTAACTGTTGTAATACATACGACACTCTTTGCCACTTTCGGTATGGAGACATTGTCTTGACGGAGGATTCCATCACTTTCAACAGTATGAATTGTCTTTATGATTATGATGATAAGGATACAAAATACAGTTTCTTACATGATACTTATTTGATTTTTTCTTTTCCGAATGGAAAGAAATATACTATGGAGCTGTTTGATTATTTTTCCAGTTTTGTACCCCAATATGTGCCGATAATCTATAGACGCGACTGGGGCAATACATTGCCTATCGATGCGAAGTTCGGGAATGATTGGAGCAAGTCGCTGAGGAAATTCGTCAAAAAGTGGAATTCTTATGCGGAAAAGGAGGAGGTTGTGTTGAATATTATCGAGTGTGGAGCGAATTATTCCCGCATGATCCAAATTCAAGGGGAGGACACAATTGTTGTAGGGGAGGGATACCACGATACTGATTTGCAATTAGACCCTGATTTTGAGCGTGTTGAGATCGTGGACGGTGATACAATCTTTTATGTTCCGGAATTTTTTCCGAAATTTCCCGGCGGTGCGGATTCCTTGAATGCCTATCTGCAGCGAGAGAAACGATGGCCCGACGACCCTTTCTTGGATGTTGCCGGGACTGTGCTGGTGGAGTTTGTCGTGGAAAAAGACGGAAGTGTCACGCAACCGAGAGTTAAGGTCTCCCTCTATCCAGCGTTTCACGACAAAGAGGCTCTTCGCGTGGTTCAGTCCATGCCCAAATGGGAACCGGCGACAGCGAACGGGGCACCGGTGCGATGCTATTACCAGATACCGGTGACGTGGAGGTTATGAAAGAAGTATTGGTTTTCATAATTTTAGTTTCGCAAGCTTGTTTTTTTATCAATTAATAGCTTCGACAAAAGTGTTTTGCCTGCAAATGTCTTGTCGTCAAGGATCCAAGACTCTCGTTTGCATGCTATTTGTGGCCACGGCACTGATGTGCTATTGCTGGAAAACACCTCGCCACGAGAGACTGGCCTCAGCGACAAAAAAAAGACCCCGACGAATTTCTCCGAAGGGGTCTCTGTGGCAAAATATCAACTTTCCCCGTTTTTACTCCCACTCGATCGTTGCGGGCGGTTTCGAGCTGATGTCATAGACCACGCGGTTGACGCCGCGAACCTTGTTGATGATGTCGTTGGAGACCTTGGCGAGGAATTCGTAAGGCAAGTGCGCCCAGTCGGCGGTCATGCCGTCGGTGGAGAGCACGGCACGCAGGGCCACGGCGTTCTCGTAGGTGCGCTCGTCGCCCATCACGCCCACCGATTGAATCGGCAGCAGGATGGTGCCCGCCTGCCACACTTTGTCGTACAAGTCGTTGTCCCACAATCCGTTGATGAAGATGGCATCGGCCTCTTGCAAGATCCGGACCTTCTCGGGGGTGATGTCGCCCAAGATGCGCACGCCCAAGCCGGGACCCGGGAACGGATGACGCTTGATGAGCCGCTCGGGAATGCCCAAGGCCGTGCCGATACGGCGAACCTCGTCCTTGAAGAGCAGCTTCAACGGCTCGATGATCTTCATGTTCATCTTTTCCGGCAGACCGCCCACGTTGTGGTGCGATTTGATGACCATGCCGGTGATGGAGAGCGATTCGATGCGGTCGGGATAGATAGTGCCCTGCGCCAACCACTTGATATTGTCTAACTTACGGGCCTCTTCCTCGAACACTTCGATGAAGCCCGCACCGATGATCTTGCGCTTCTTCTCGGGATCGGTCACGCCGCGCAAAGCGTCGTAGAAACGCTGGGAAGCGTTTACGCCTTTGATGTTGAGTCCCAAGGTTTTGTACTGTTCCAGCACGGAGGAGAACTCGTCTTTGCGCAACAAGCCGTTATCCACGAAGATGCAGTTGAGCTGCTTGCCGATGGCTTTGTTGAGCAGCACGGCCGCCACGGTGGAATCGACACCACCGGAAAGTCCGAGCACCACGTTGTCGCTGCCGACCTCCTCGCGCAGTTCGCGCACGGTGCTTTCGATGAACGATTCGGGGGTCCAGTCCTGCTTGCAACCGCAGATGGTCTGCACAAAGTTGCGCAGGATGGTGGTGCCGTCGGTGGAGTGATAGACTTCAGGGTGGAATTGCACCGCCCAAGTGGGTTCCTCCAGAATGTGGTAAGCCGCCACTTTCACCTCCTTGCTGCTGGCGATAATATGGTAGTTGTCAGGAAGTTGCAGGATAGTATCGCCGTGCGACATCCACACTTGGCTCTCTTGCGGAACGCCTTTCAGCAGCACATCGTCGGCCTCCACGAAGGCGAGGTGGGCGCGGCCGTATTCGCGGGTGGAGCTTGCCCCGACGACACCGCCGCCAACTTGCGCCAAATACTGCGCACCGTAGCAGATGCCGAGCAGCGGATAGTGGCCTCTAATTTCCGACAAATCGGGTTTGAAGGCGTTGGCGTCGTTCACTGAGAACGGGCTTCCCGAAAGGATAACACCCTTGATGTCAGGCTCTCCGAACGGAAACTTGTTGTAAGGCAGGATTTCGCAATAGGTGTTCAGTTCACGGATTCGACGCGCAATGAGCTGCGTGTATTGGGAACCGAAGTCTAAAATAATGATTTTCTCCATCGTTATATTTTTCCAAAAATGAGGCGCAAAGGTACATAATTTCCGAATGCGCACCGACAATTATTTGACAAAATCACAACGGATGCGAAATGACATAGACTATAACTTTGGCTATTGGCTTTTAGCTGTTGGCTTTTGTGTTCTTCACCGCAGTTCTTTCACCGGAATCTCATGTCCGAATGCGTGGTCTTGGTAGGATTTTTCCCAGAGAGGCATGGCGAGCATGATGCGTTCAATCGTATTCACAAACGCTTCGTCCTCAGGATCTTCCGAAGCCATCAAAGAGGGAAAGAAACTTATATCCGAGATGGTGCCATCGGGATTTACCATGTAATGGATGACGATATCGTCCATGTCGCGGTCGTGGATACGCGCGAGGGTCGCCGAATCCTTGATTTGTCCCTTCAGCCAGGAGGCAGGTGTACCGTACTGCTCCGGAAAAATGGGCTCGGGGTGGTAGCCTTCAAGTGCAAGCCCACCACAATAAATTTCAGGATAATCGTACCATGACGGTTTCGGTGCCGTTGCCATCGTATCAACAGGGTTGTTTCGAAGTGTGTCGTTCACGGCTGTCGTATCGGCCGCAGCATTCACCGTATCGTCAGGATTCAGTTCGGGCTCGCCCTGCAGGGTGTTCGGGTGACAACTAACTGCCACCACCGAAGAAAGGGCGATGCCAGCGATGGAGACAGCTTTGCCGAGGCTTCTCCGTTTGCGCAATTCGCTCTCAATATAGCGGACTTCGGCCTCGCAACGGGGACAGGTGCCGCTGCATTCCCCCTCGAAGGTGCATGCAGGCTGCTCCAACGGGATGTCGTTTTCCCGCGCCACTCGCCGCCGCACATCCTTCAAGTACTCACAAGTTTGTTTGCCTCGGTTCATTGCTTAAATTATTTCGATGCTGCAAAAATAGTATCTTTATCTATTATTAGGATGCAAAAAGTTCGAAAGGTTGCAGTGCGTTGAAAAAAATTTTCACAAGTTTTATCCATCTGTTATTTTTTTGTATTTTTGCCGCATATTATTCATGTTATGAAAAAAGGAACCTATAAGACAAAAAAGCAAAATCATTCTGTAGTGCAAGAACCTTTTGCCACTTACGGTATTTCCCACAGTCCAGTTGTCATAAACGACTCAGTGATTCCCGATGGGTACATGTCTCTTGAACAATTCGGAGAAATCTTCCACCAAAAACTCGATGCCAACTATGAAAACATACAGAATAATCGTCAACAATGAGGCAATATCGGATTTAGACAGTATTTCCTCGTATATAGCAGGGCTTTATCGACCAGAAAGCGGACACAATTATGTGAATCGTATCCTCGGACAATTGGCATCGCTCAGCTATACCGCCGATATTTATCCATTCAGTCGCTACGCTATTGCAAAAGCAATACACCCTAAGGCAAAAACGATATCGATTGTCAACCATAAATGGACTGTGGTCTTTCACATAACAGGGAATTTTGTATATGTGGACCGTATTTTACCTTCAAAAATGATGATAAAATAATCAATATCAATAGACACACCCTCCGCAACAGTCCTCTTTCGCGCCGGTGACACTGCGCAGGCAATTGTTCTCCCCTTCCAATCGAAGCAATCCCAAAAACGCGAAAATTAAGGCCTCTTTGTAATCTACGATTAAATGGTCAGGGACGATGACTTTTAACGTATCTCTTTGATGCTGAATTTGTTGGATTAAGAAAGTGTGGTGGGCGCCGCCGCCGGTGACTAACATGGTACGGGCAGCTTTCGGCACATTTGCGATGATTTGTACGGCAATGTGCTCCACCACCGTTCTGGACAAATCGGCAACGCTGTGATTCGACAAAAATGAGGCCAAAACGGGAGAGAAAACTTCGTCGTACCACTCTTTTCCCAAAGATTTGGGCGGATTTCGGTGGTAATAGGCCAAATTGTTCAGCTTTTGCAGCAGTTCGGGGATAATAGCGCCCTCTTTGGCAAGTTGTCCGTCTTGGTCGTAGGGCTGTCCGGCGCGGTTTGCTAACGCATTGAGTGCCATGTTACAAGGAGAAATATCGTATGCAACACGCTTATTCCCAATACGATAGGAGATATTGGAGATGCCACCTAAGTTGAGGCAGGCGTCGTAGTCTCCGAAAAGCAACTCGTCACCGATGGGCACTAACGGCGCACCCTGGCCGCCCAACGCCACATCTTTGGTGCGGAAATCGCAGATCGTGCGGATGCCCGTCCGTGCCGCAATCACCGCTCCGTTGCCGATTTGGATGGTCAACCCGATGCCAGGCTGGTGGAAAACAGTGTGCCCGTGCGAGGCGATGAAGTCCGGTCTTGGACCATCTCCCAACCAAGAGTTGATGGCTTCCGCGAAGACTTCTGCCACATCGTTATTCAACTTAACGTACTCTAATGCAGAAAGATACGGAGCATTGGCCAACCGCGTTTTGAACGCTTCGGAGTAGGGCACATTGGTCGCTTTTTCGATACGGTAGTTCCATTTTCCGATGTCATCCTTTTCGAAACGACACCAAGCCAAATCGATGCCGTCCAAAGAGGTGCCAGACATTACCCCGATGCCTTCGCTCTCCTTTTTCATGCGTTTAGAATTGCCGTTAACTTGTTGAGATGCATACTGTTGGAACCCTTAATCAAGATCATAGCATTCTCAAGAGGATGTGCAGCGAAGTAGGCATTGGCCTCTTCGACATCCGCAAAAACGTTGTTTTTGACAACCTTCCCGAATTCTTGCCCCACGAAGTAGGTTTCAATATGCAGATTTTCAGCTAATTGCGATATTTCAGTATGCGCTTCCACGCTGAGGTCGCCCAATTCGCGCATGTCACCCAAAACGGCCACCTTGCGCGGATGCTCCAGCTGCGACAAGTTTTTCAACGCTGCCGTCATGCTGGTCAGATTGGCATTGTAATAGTCGGAAATGATGATGTTGCTGCCGATACGATCAACCTGCGAACGATGGTTGGATGGCACGTAATTACCTAATGCTTTGGCAATTGCCTCGTCCGCGATGTGGAAGTACCGACCAACAGCTGCTGCCGCCATGAAATTCCAGATGTTGTAGCTGCCCGTCAAATGGGTCTGCACCTCCTGCTCCCCGATGCGAATCTTCAGATACGGATTCATTTCCACTATCTGGTTTTCAGCATCTTTGCCATAGAAAACCACTTTGTCATAATTCAGATTCTCGCGCAAGATGGAGTCGGTTTCGTTGACGAACAAAGTTCCATTATTAGCAATAACATGTTGATACAGTGCTTTTTTCGTCTTGATAATGTTTTCCTTGGAGCCGAATCCCTCAATGTGCGCCACTCCTATGTTGGTGATGAGTCCGAAGGTGGGTTCTGCGATTTTGCAGAGGTCGTCAATCTCTCCGACGTGGTTCGCGCCCATCTCCACAATGGCCATCTCGTCCGTTGGCTTGATGGAGAGCAACGTGAGCGGCACTCCGATGTGGTTGTTGAGGTTGCCTTGTGTGCATGTTGTCTTGTAAGTGCTTGACAACACGGCGTTTACCAATTCCTTCGTGGTTGTTTTGCCGTTTGTGCCGGTAATACCGATGACGGGCATTTTCAACTGTTGGCGGTGATAGTTAGCCAACTGTTGGAGCGTCTTCAACGCATCTTCGACCACCACGGCGCGGGGGTTGTCCTGCAAGTCCCGGTTTTCGGTGATCACGTATGCTGCGCCCTGCTCTAACACGTCGAGGGCGAACTTATTGCCGTCGAAATTGGCACCTTTGAGGCACACGAAAAGGCAATTCGGTGTCAAATTGCGACTGTCGGTGCATACGCAAGAGGATTTTTGGTATTTTTCGTAGAGGTTTTTCATTATGGTTTTGGTTTTTCGTTCATGATTCCTAATTCTTTGTATTTGATGCTCAGGAGGTCTTGCTCCATTGCGATTTTGTCGATGACTTTTTTGAGGATGATGTCGAGCTCGCTGTTTTCGGTGTAGTTGGCGGGACCGATGTAGTCGGCGCGCTTCTGTTGGATGAGTTTGATGCAGCGTTCGCGGGCGCTGACGGGACGCTCGGGAGTGGCCACGGAGTTGGGGTTATAGACCGCGATGGTGGTACCGCCGTAGAGGTTGACCATCTTCATGGCGGGCACGTCGGTTTCCCCGTCGCCGATGTAGATGATGTTGGAGAAGGGAACGGCGCGTTCGTCTTCCGGCATCGACTTGTTAATCAGGGTGTTGTCGAAGGAGTTATAGATGCCCTTGTTGATACGGAAGAGGAATTGGGTCTTGTTGGTGTAGTTGATGCCGAGTGCGGGCCAGCAGGCGGATCCGTTTTCATCGTACTGAAAACCAGAGGCATAGACGGTCTTGAAATATTTGGCGATGCGGGTGCCTTTCACGATTTCGCGCAGTCCGGACGAAATGATGAAATGCTCCAAATGGAGATTATGTTCGGCGGCGTAGGCATTGATGCGGTCGAAAAAGGTCTCCACTCCTTCAAAAAAAGTGATTTTCTCGCCATATTTTTCGAACGTACTTTCCCGAATATCCAGGTTTTGCTCTTTCGCTTTGATCAACATCAGGTGCATATAGGCGAGCACTTCGTCCATGTCGTGCTTCTTGGCCATCTCGTTGGCTTCCTGCCAAAACTCACCCTTGTCCATGTTGAGATCCGGTATGAAGTTGTACTCCTGCATGTTGCCCGGTGCCAATGTTCCATCGAAGTCGTAGGCGATAGCCACATTTCTGTTTTCTATAATCATTTTTGTATCAGTAGGTTATCTTTTATTTTCTTCTATTGATATATTGCAGCAAAGATACAATTTTAAGGGTTACACGGTTAGTAGCTTAAGTTCAAAGTCAAAGTTCAAAGTCAAAGTCAAATAAACAACAACGGGCGAACCGCATAGATTCGCCCGCTATATTTCATATAATTGTCGAAACTATTTCACCAGCTGTTTGAAGCGGTCGGAGTGGCGATAGCGTTTGAACTCGGCATCGCGTTTGGCCGTTTTCTTCAGAGAAGAATCCAAGCTGATGGCAGTTGTGAGGTTACTGTAAACGCCTTCCTCGTTCTTCATGCGGGCAGACAAGACAGCCTTCAGATATGCGGTCTTCGCATCCACCTCATCAATGCAGTCAAGAGTAGATTTAGCAGCGTTATAATCCTTTTGCAACAACTGCACAAGAGCAGTATTGTAGTCACAACTCTTGCTACCCATCAGTTGAACAGCCTTGGAGTAGTCACCGTTCAAAATGCTGAGTGCACCAGTGTTATAATCTTGATTCACAGGTTGTACAGAAGCATTGGCGGATGCCTCAAAATGAGATTGTGCCGCGGCCAAATCACCACTCAGATAATCAGCAATAGCCATATTGTTCAAAATCACACCGTTGTTGGGAGACAAAGCAGCAGCTTTTTGCAAATAGTTCAATGCATCTTCCAAATCAGATTGGCTGCCATTTTGGTAATAATCGTTCAATTTCAAAGCACCAAGATTGTTATAAGCGCGCCAATCATTTTCAGTACTCTTGTTGTTAACCAACGCTTTGTAGATGCTCTCCTTGGTGGCCATGTCAGGAGCCACGGAAGCAGCGTAGAGACGCTCATTCACAGAAAAATCGTTCGGATTGGACTGAACCAAACGGACAAGCTCTGCATCAGTGTAAGTGTCGTGCTTCTTGCACACCATCTGGATTTCCGCGCGACGCAACGGAGGCAGAATAGCATCCGCGATTTCAGGATAGATATCCGTCATCTCACGAATCTTCTGCTCACGCATCTCGTTGCTGGATTGAGAACGCACCACATTGAGAATCTGGTTTTTCTGAGCCATGTTGGATTTTTCGATAGCCGCTTCGAAACCGTCCCAGTCTTCACCCTTGGCATTGTTCACATATTCGAAAACAGGCTTTTGCAAATCCTTCATCTTGATATTGTTACGCTTTGCATAATCTTTCAAATAAGCATTGAACTTATCGTTGAACCATTTTTTACCCACTTGGAAACGTCTCTCAGAAAGGCCCTGATTATTAGTCTCTTCACCCTCAGGAGATGCCCAACCGGAAATCACCACGCGGTCGATAATATAGTCATTATTCATGAAATCGGTGAACGCTGAAATAGAATCCTTGGCAGCTTGCGATTTGTTGTTGGGGTTATTCCAGTTCATCACCGCACTGTTGAGGTCGAAAAAGAGGATAGCGGTGCGACCGATAAACTCTGCTTTGAAGTTGTGGGGCGCAAGCAGGAACGCTGACCCGCTGTTGGCGTTATCCGTCAACTTCGGGGTCAGATTGGCGCGTGAACTGGTGTTGGAAATGCCTTCACCAAGGTTACGGTCACCAAAAACGTGTGATTTTTTCTTCAGGTTGGCCTCTGCACCTGTCACTATCTCAGCATTCTCATATTTTTCATCAAATTTGAATGTACCGCTTTGCGTGAACGTGCCGCCATTTTTGTAATTGATAACGATACCATCACCTTGGGCTTTCTCTCCCTTCAACTTGATAGTAGCAAAAGGAGGTGTAACTTTCTCTCCATCAACAGATAATGATGGGGTAAAGGTCATCGTAGCTTTCTTCTTCATGTACTTGGGAGGAATGGTGCCTTTGATGGTGTATGCCACCTCACCGCCTTTATTCTCCAAATCGGGATTGTCTAAAGTCACCGTCACTTCCGGATACTTTTTGACCATCTTTCCGAGTCCGCAACTGCCCATCAATAAGACAGTTGCCATAGCCATACTCAATACAACTAATTTTCTCATAGATTATTTTGGTTTTAATTTATTGTTTCAAAAACAGGTGCAAAAATACAATTTTTTCTGGTTTAAGGCGCAAGAACCGAATCCGAATTAGAGGGTAAATAGTCAAAGTCAAAAGTCAAAGTCCATCTTAAAAATCCGTTCCTAATGAGAACATAAACATTCCCTTCTTATTCTCAATTTTCAGGTCTTCAACACCCCAAGCGTAGTCAAAACGTAAAAAGTATCCAAAAATTGCGAAACGCGCCCCAATTCCGAATCCGCCCACAAAAGGATCCACCTGACGCTTGACCTCCGCATGTATCGGACCATTGTCGATAATACGAGTATATAAGCAGTTCGTTTCGGAATAGGGCGTGAAGCCCGTCCAAGCTGTACCAAGATCACCGAACAAGTTGAGTTGCAAAGAGTTCAGGAGATTCCAAGAGAGCTTATGACCGACAAGCAATTGTACAATAGGAACACGCAACTCCCCACTAAGCAACACAAAGGAATTACCACTACGGATGTTCTGCTTAAACCCACGCATGTTGGTCGCCAATGTTTGATAGACGTAATTTTGATTCGGATCCACCATCATAGTGCGGTCGAATTTGGGACCAATCCAGTTATCTACGCCGCCCAAGAAATAGACCAGTCGCGCAGACCCCGTGTTCGTACTACCGGCGAAACGGAACGCCAAAGTCATGTTGCGGTACAGCTTGAAGGAACGCCGCGCATCAAAACCGATGACAAACAAGTTAAGATGCTCATCGCTAAGACATTGCTCATATTCAGCGAAAATCTTTAACTTGGTGCCGCGCCACAAGTTAGTGTACATCTCCTTGGAAGAGTCGAAAATGTACTCCAACTTACCACCCGCCCAAAGATTATGCCGGTCGGGCGCTTTCAAGGTTTGGTCACTTAACGCAGCTATAATGTTGTTCTCGTAACGCCCTTTCAACGTCAAACGCATACTGTTATGCTTGTTAAACGGGTATTTCAGCGTGTAAAACACACTGTTAGAATTCTGCTGATAAACATAACCGCCATCTTGTGAACTAATGGATTGCCGATAAAGCGTAATCTGCCGGTCCAAACGTCGAGCAAGGTTCTCGTAACTGAACATAAACTCATAACTGTTTAAGTTCAAACCTATTCTGAAACCACCCGTAATGCGGTAATCTTCAAAAAGGTCATTGATACCCAACATGAACAACGCATTGAAACCCGTATTCAAATAGATGGGAGATGTGCCACCTTCAAATTGCTGGTAAGAAGTATTCAAAAAGCTAAAGTCAGCTTGCGTAATCAACTGATCAATAGAATATTGCACTCGATAGGGCAAGCCAACAGGAATATCTATTTCCCGTCGTCCTAATTTTGTGGTGGCCGTCGAATCTGCAACTTCCGCTTTCTGTTTTTTCGTAGTGGCGCTTGACAACACAAAACCGTGCGGTTGCTCATCATTTTCTTTCACCTCCACACTGTCTTTAGACAATTGTCTATCGTACTGATGGATGGCATCTTCCCTTACTTTCTTATGAAATTTAGAAGGTTGAATATCAGGATGATATAGTGTGTGTAATTCTGTGAACCAAATATGTTTGTAATTGTCTGAAAGGGAGATGTCGGCAATAGTATTCGTGACTGGGTTGTAAGCATGTTCAATGATATTATAAGAACGATCCGTCAACGGATTCGTCTTGGCAAAGTAAATGTAATGAACAGCCGTGTCAATGCGGCTAATCGAGCTGTCGAACACGGCCTCGTAACGGTTCACCACCCCACCCTCATCACTCAAAAAGAGAATATGCTGGTCTCCAGCAGGTTGAATATCAAATTCGTTAGCGTATGGCGTGTCCGTCACGCGCAACAATGACGAGTCTTTAGACTTAAGATTGTATAAAAATAAATTGTAAGTCCTTTTCCTTGAAGCAGTTGTAAAGTCTTCTTTGCGTAAGATAGAATCTACAGGACGGTTGGAAGCGAATACAATCTGCTGCGGATTCAGAAACATAGGATTGTAGTCGTCATAGAAGTCTTTGGTAATATTTTGGAACGTTTTCGCAGCAAAACTGTATAGGAAAACGTCCGACTGACCGTGCTGGAAGCCTGAGAAGAGCATCTGCTGACCATTAGGAGAGTAGCACCACGAAGTGATTTTCTCCACATCCACAAGGAACTTCTTCCCCCACTTGCGCTTTTCCATATCGTAGGGAATATAATAGCAATGGCCCTTGATTTCAGTGGTCAGACCCAACACCTCGCCCGTAGGATGCCAAGCAATGATGGGGAAAGTCAAGTCGGGATTGTCCTCCGTCTTATGGAATTTGCGAAGAATGCACTTAGGATTTTTTTTATCAGCGGTTTTCAACCACACGCGTATCTGCCCATTCTCATTCGTGACGTAAGCGTACTTTTCACCATCTGGAGCGAAACAAAATCGGGAATAATCGCGTTTTTTATTTGGGTTTTTCAAAATTTCGTCCCCGGCAGGCATTGATTTGGCCATATCTGGATGAAACATGACCATATAATATTTATACCATTGCGTGATCAAGGTTTTGTAGGGGACATTCGTGGCACGGAAGAGACCCGTTTCCATGCTTTTGCCGGACCGAGTGAGATAAAGAACTTTAGGGATGATACCTTCGCCATAAATGTCAACCAAATATCTCCAAAAAGAGTGTCCGGCATAAGTGGCTTCCACCGGCGAAAGCTCATCCAAATGTTTATACGAACCAGAAAGGATGCCGTTCTTAACATGCTCATCCACAGTACTATTCCAATGCTCACCAAAGTAAGAAGACAAACCACTGTAATACCAACTCGGCACGTTCATCAGGTAGTCGTAGGAGATGTTGGACCCGACGGTCGCGCCCTGCACCACCCAGTGGGCGTACATATTCATAATGCCGCCGCGAATCATTTTGTCCAAATGCGCCCGGTTTCCATCGAAATAGATGTAAATTTTTGAGCCATAGATATTTGTCACACCCCCTTGATTGTAGAAATCCTCGTAATCGTATGCGAAATTGGACTCCCGGAAATCAGACTGGGTATTATAAACAATGAACTGCATCTTTTTCTTGGAGGTGTAGTTCAACAGCTGTTCAATCTCTTCAATGATTTCCGGCGCAGAATAGAAGACATATTGCGCCAACTCACGACCTGTAGGATAATAGTAAACATCGTACTGCTCCGTCCTCAGATACTGCCAGTTAAAATGCTGATGCTGCACCCGATTCTTACCGAAAGTAAGCTGAGACCCGTTGTAAAACTGCGCGTAGGAGGTCAAGACCAGACACAACATCGCCCCGATTGTCACGATTCGTCGCGACAATGCATGAAAGCGGGAATATTTTAGTTCAAAGTTCAAGGTTCAAAGTTCAATGTACCATATACGGTTTCAAAATTCCTTCAATAAACGCCCGTTTTTCCTTCAACAATGCCTCTGTCCGCGCCTCCATAAGGAGTCGCAAATAGGGTTCCGTGTTCGACGGGCGGATGTTGAACCACCAGTCGGGGAATTCCACACGGTAGCCGTCGAAGTCGAGGATTTTTTCGGGTTTTTCCTGCGCGGTCGCCGTCTTCACCACCGCCTCCATCGCCGCTTTCTTCTCTTCGATGGTGAAGTTGATTTCGCCGGAATTGGCATAACGTTTGATTTGTCCGATTAATTGTGACACGGACACGCCTTTCTTCTTCATTTCGGCGAAAACATGCAGAATCACTTGCGCGGCAATCATCGCAGAGTCGGAGTAGAAGAAATCGCGGAAGTAGTAGTGTCCGGCATATTCCCCGCCGAACGCACCGTCTATCTCGCGTAGTTTCATAGCGGCATAGGCACGACCTACCCGCCAGATGTACATCTCCCGTCCCATTTTCGCCAAGTATTCCGCCACCGATTTGGAAGTCCGAATATCCTGGATAACAAGACCTTGGACGTTCTTCTCTTCGATGAAGTAATGTCCTAAAACGGCAATCATCAAATCCGGAGGAATGAAATCACCATGTTCATCCACGAACATTACACGGTCAGCATCGCCATCGAACACGACGCCGATATCAGCTTTGGTTTCGCGCACTTTCTCCTGCAGCGCGACGATATTTTCCGGTTCCAGCGGATTCGCCTCGTGGTTCGGGAACGTGCCGTCCAACGTGTCGAATAGGTAAAGCGGCTGGTTGCCGAAAATCTCCTTCACGAGGATGGAGGCCATGCCATTAGAGCAGTCCATCACCAAGTTCAGGTTATCTATATTATAATGGTACTGCGACTGGAATTGCAGGTATTCCTCTTTGACCGGATAATCGACCACCTTGCCCTTCGGGGCAGTGATGACGACCTCCTCGTGCAGCACCTTTTGTTCCAGCTCGCCGAGTCCGGTGTCGTAACCGACGGGCAGCGCATCTTTCCGGGAAACCTTCAACCCATTGTATTCCTTGGGGTTATGGGACGCAGTAATCATCACGGAAGCCTCGAAACCGTGCTTCGCGGTGAAGTAATAGACCATCGGGGTGGTGGTGAGATCCATGTCATACACATCCGCACCCGCATCGGTGATCCCATTGGACAAGGCTTTGAACATATCTTCGGATGTCAGGCGCATATCCCTGCCTATCAACACTTTATCAGCGTTCAGCAAGCCAGGCAGAAAGAACCCGAACTTGTAGATGGTTTCCAGATCGAAATCTTTTCCGAAAATCCCGCGAAAATCGTAAGCTTTAAATGCGCCCATAATACATCCAATTTAAGTCGGCAAAGATACACTTTTTTGACTTAAACCTGATAAAGCACAATCATTCGATTGCTTATATTTTAATGCAGTGGTGTCAGCGGATAGACAATACTCACGATGAAGATGTTGGCGGCGAGGATGATGATGTTCATCAGCAGGCCGATACGAAGGAAATCGCTGAAACGGTAGCCGCCGGTACCATAGACCAGCAAGTGGGTGGGCGAGCCGATAGGTGTGGCAAAGCTGGAACTGACGCTGATCATCAGGGCGACGAGGAAAGGAAGGGGCTCATAACCCAACTTCAATGCCGCCTCGAACATGATGGGGAAGAACATGGCTCCCGCCGCCGTGTTCGAGATGAATTCGGTAATGAAGGTGGCCACAAAACAGACAGCGGCGAGAAACACGAAATCGGTGCGCCATTTTGTGAATAACAGAATGGTGAACATGGTCAACAC
>CAMKLG010000061.1 GCA_946413585.1 uncultured Bacteroidales bacterium | reverse complement strand
AATGGCTTTTCCATATTGAAGCAATTCAAAAGTACAACAACCAACTATTGCAAGAGCAATTAAACAAATAATTTTCAATACGGTTGCCTTTTTAATCATATTTTTTCTAATTATGGGCCGCAAAAATACACATTATCTAATACTCTTACTGGGTGATAACAACACGGAACGGCTCTGAGCAATAAAAAGGGGTTTTCTCTTCCTTCCATTTGTCAACATGAAATATATAAAAAGCAAATCGGCATAATCTCACCTTATTCTCTTCCTGTCCTCTAATCTTCTCCTCCACCCATTTTCTACCAAAATAGTCAATACAATCTATGGGACACCATTGTCTTGCTATTGATGAATCAACTGGAATAGTCACAATAAGGGTTCCAGGTTTGCAGACGGTTATTTTTTTCAAGTAGATATCTGACCACGACTCAAACCAAGAACTATCAGCATACCGATACTCTTGTACTCTTATTATACAATTAATGGTTGAATCGCATTTATTCGTAACATTGAAAGCTATACACTCATTAAAAGCATCATATCTATCCTTAATGTTTGTAACCATCACACAATCATTAACTTGTGCAGAAACTGTATTCTGCAGCATTGTAGAAACAACCAATAACAATATTTTACGGATTACATTCATCGCTCAGTTTTATGCCGCAAAAATACACATTATCTCAATACTTATGGCTTCTTTACGTTGAAATATTATTGTATCGGCTGCAGCGTGCGTTTGCGTGAAGCAATGAAAGCAAGATACATGACCAAGGCATAAGCCATCCTTTGCAAATCCGCGCAGTTCCGCGTGATTCGTGGAGATCTCCCCTCACGCCGGATTCGTCACCCTGACCTTCGACCACGTCTGCAGCACCACCGAGACGATGATCAGCGCGATGCCGAGGACAAACGAGAAGTTCAGCTCGTGGTATTCCTGGAAAATCAGCATCGCGAGGATGATGCTATAGACGGGCTCCAGATTGTAGGTGAGGTTGACCGTGAAAGCGTCAATCTTCTGCAGGACAATGATTTGCAGCAAACACAGCCCGATGGTGCAAACCACCACCATAAAGGCCATGTAGGGGTAGTCCATACCCGTCGGAAGGAACTTCCCGATAGGCAGGAAGGCGTTGTAAACCGGCAAGATGACGCTGAGGACGACAATGCCGCCGACCATCTCCCAGAAGAGCATATTCTTGGCCTCGTAGTGCTTGCCGACGTGCTGGTTGGCGATGGCGAACAGGGCGTACAAGGCCGAGGAGACAATTCCGAGGGCAATGCCCAAACGGTATCGGGTGTCGAACTGGAAAATGAGATAGACGCCGCATACCGTGAGGATGCTGAACAGGAACTCGCGCACGGAGAAGCGGTGCCGGTTGATGATGGGCTCGAGAAGCGCGGTGAAGAACCCGACCAAGGAGAAGCAGACCACCCCGATGGAGACGTTCGACGCCTTGATGCTGGCGTAGAAGAAGATCCAGTGCAGGCACAGCAGCACGCCCACGCCGCCCATCCGCGCCATATCCTTGAAACGGAAACACCGCATCTCTTTTCTGAGAGCCAGAAACAACGCCATCAGGGCGGCGGCCCACGTCATCCGGTGCCAGACGAGCACCACGGGATCCAGCTCGATGAGACGTCCCAGCACCCCGGTGAACCCCGCGATGAACACGGAGAGGTGCAGCAGCAGGAAGTTTTTATGGTCTTTTGTGGTCAAGTTGGATTATCTAAAAATTTGATTCGTCATTCTCTTCCAGCCATTTCTCCAAAATCGCGCAGTACTTGTCGGTCTGTTCCACAAAGCAGGTGTGACGGGCGCCTTTGAAGACCTTCCAGCGGCTGTTCGGGATGTTCTCGTAGAGCGAGGCGGCCACCACCGGGGTGCAGATGTCGCGGGTGCCGCTGCAAATCAGACAAGGCTGTTTGATTTCGTGGAGGCGGTCAGTGTATTCGAAATCGGACAAGTCGCCCAGCGGCTGGTACTCGTTGGGCCCCCAGCCGTAGAGGTAGGCTTCGTCGCCCGCACGTTTGGGACGGCGGATGCATTCGGGCGAATTTTCATCGACACTGATGACGTAACGCTCGTAATAGTGGTCGTTGGCGCGAAGATAGTCGGGGTCGTCCCATTTGCCGGTGGCTTCGGCGCGACGGATGGCTTCTTGATCCTCTTCCGGCATGTATTGGATGAGACGGTGCTGCTCGCTGGCCCATAGCGAACTGGAGGCGTGACCCGAAGAAAGAATCACCGATTTGATGCCGCCTGGCTTACAGTCAATGATATAGGCGATGGCCTGCATGGCGCCCCACGACTGACCGAGCAGGTGGATTTGGTCAAGATGCAGATACTCGCGCAAGGCGATGAGCTCGTTGATCCAGGTCTCCTGGGTCCATAACTCGGGATGCCCGTCGAGATAGGAGTTGCCGCATCCGATCTGGTCGTAGGAAATCACCTGACGACCCGTGTCGGCGATACGGTCCAGTACTTCGAAATAGTTGTGCGTGCTGCCCGGTCCGCCGTGCAACAGCAGCAACGCCGGCTTGTTTGACGGTTCGCCGACGATGCGGTAATAGGTTTGATAGCCCAAGAAAGGCATATATCCTTCGCTGATAAGATGTTGTTTCATAATAAGAAAGGTTTTATGACCGCAAAAATACCACTTTTTCGCGAATTATCGGCTCAGGCCGTACTGATAATCGTGTTTTTCAAAAAAAAATGCCGACTCGTTGGTGAAATCGGCCTCAAACTTCTTGACCTGTTCGAAGTCAAGTTCCATTTTCATCTGGTCAAGAATAAAATGGCCTATGTAGCTGTCGGAATGGCTCTTGATGAAGTCAACCTGATAGTCGAAATATTCTTTGATGATAGGTTGCAATTGTGCGTTAAGTTCCTCAACCTTTGCAGAAGGGGAAGATCTCGCACATTAGAGAAATCTGTCCTCGGCAAGCTATCCAGTTATTTCAATAATAGGAACCCCTAAGGCTTGTTCTATGAGAGCAATTGTGCGACAGGTGAAATTATGACCTCCTCCAAGCCACCTGGTAACATCCGATGGACGTCTATGGGTAAGGGAGGCTAAATCTTTTTTGTTAATGCCCTTTTCCTTCATTACAGCTTCTATACGACTGGCGATAGCCTCGGTTATCGTATCAGTCGCCCAGTCAAGGGCAGGAATGTTGTCGTACGCTTCCTGAACGACAGGACTGAAAATCCGTATCTCTTTTTTTTCTCTCATAATTCAAAAGTTGCGCTTTCAATTCCTGTGATTACATTTTGTTCTATTGTGATTTTTCCACTGGTAAGTTCCTGTGCAAGAAGTTCGTCAAACTTCTGTAAATCCATCACATAACCACTTAGTTCTACATCTTCTTCGTATGTCCTTGTGGTTTTGGCACCGCCATTTCCGGCTATTAATATCTGATCTGAAATCCTTAGGCAATAAAGGCGAAGAACCTTCGAATCTATAGACAGCGCAGCAACGTGGTCTTTGTATCTACCTTCTGGGCGAAAATAACGTTCTAATGCCCCATTCGCTACAATCCTATTGATAGCTCGAAAAACCTTCTGGAAATCTTTGTTAAGGGTCGCATCGTTCAAGAATTTCTGTACGAATTTCTCATATTCAGTCAAGTCATTGCCATCAAAGCAAATGGAATATAAACCAACTTTATCACTCTGCTCTATAATTTTGAGTTTTGCCGTTTTCATAATTCAATTTTTTAACGCTGCAAAGATAATATTTTTTTTCATTGTTTCGCTTATATGCGAAATATTTTTCGAAAAAAGCATTGCCGATTTGGACACGCCCAAAAAACCGCGCTCCCCCACATATATATCGAAAAATTTCTCCCTACACGTCACATTTTTGCTACTTTTGCGACTAATATGGCAAAACGACCCTGACATGAGAGACCAACGAGAATCGGAATTTATGGAAATGCTGGCGCGGTGCGAGCGGACGCTGTTCAAGGTGTGCCTCTTCTACACCGACCGGCAGCCCGACAATGTGCGCGACATGTACCAGGACATCGTGTGCGACCTCAAGCAGGCGTGGCCGAACTTCCGGCACGAGAGCAAGGAGAACATGTGCGAAACAGCGTCAATTTTTATCTGTCTGTGTATATTCGTAATTTATGTACATTTGCGGCTCAGTTTTTGTCAGATGGGAGTGTGGTCTCTGGCCTCCTTCTCTCAAACAATAAACACTTTTAATCATCGTTGTCGGAATGGAAAAACATAAAAATAGAACAATATGGTAGATTTACTCATTCTTTTGGCGGTTTCGCTCGCGGTTTCGGCCGTGGGTTGGAAGTATTTCATCTATTTCTTCAGCCTCGGCTACGGCTATGGTGTGGCGGCTTTGGCGGTGACTATGGGCGTGATGTACCACGGCAGCCTCAGTGTGCCGTCAATCGCGCTCCTGGTTCTGCTGTTTGTCTTCGGAGTGCGGCTCGGCACCTACCTTTTCCTGCGCGAGCGCAAGGCGGCGGCCTATCGCAAAATCCTCTATGACCCGTCGTTGCAGAAGAAAAAGCCGGTGAGCGTGATTATCACGGTGTGGCTTTTCTGCGCTGTACTGTATGTTGCGCAGGTGAGTCCTGTGGCGTTCCGGCTTTCCAATGCGGAGCAAGGCGCAGCCGTCAGCGAGACTTGGGCCTGGGTCGGTGCCGTCGTGGTGTTCTGCGGCATCCTGCTCGAAGCCCTCAGCGATGCGCAGAAGTCAGCCGCCAAGAAACGCGACCCCAAGCGGTTTGTCAGCACCGGGCTTTACCGGATAGTGCGTTGTCCGAACTACCTCGGCGAGGTGGTAATCTGGACGGGCGTGGTGCTCAGCGGCATCGGCGCCGGCCTCGTGTGGTGGCAGTGGCTCATCGTCGCCATCGGCTACATCGGCATTGTCTATGTGATGTTCAGCGGCGCCCGCCGGTTGGAGCTGCGCCAGAACGAGGTCTATGGCAACGACCCCGAATACCAAGCCTACGTCAAGAAGACCCCCATATTGATTCCGTTTTTGCCCATCCATTCCCTGGTCCGCTACAAATGGCTTCAGGCATGATCTGATTGTTCAGATGGCATAGCCGTCAGCCATGGCATCGAGCAGTTCCTGTTTGTGGGTAGGGTGGGGTATGGTGTTGGATTATCGTTTATGTCAGGGCATCTGGCTTTTTTTCTGTTGTGCCAAGGCTATAATCATCACCGCTGCGAGAATGAGCACGATACCGATGGCAAGATAAGCTGTGAACGGTTCGTTGAACACGAGCAGGCCGATGAGCACGGCGGTGAGCGGTTCGAGCGCACCCAGGATGGCGGTGGCGGTGGAGCCGACGTATTTGGCGGCATACACCATCAGCACCAGCGCGAAGATTCCGGGCACCAGGGCGAGCCAGCCCACATAGAACCAGCTGACGGCTCCCCGGGGCAGCGTGAGCGGCAACCCCGCGACCAAAGAATAAACCACCATTCCCAAAGCACAGTATAAGAGAACGTAAAAGTTGATCTTGATGGAGGACATCTGAAGGTTCCCCTTGTTCATCAGGATGATGTAAAGGGCGTACGACAGCGCCGAGGCCAGCACCAAAAGCACCCCTATCGTGGATAATGCTTCACCGTTGTCGCTCCAATACAGCAAAACGACCCCCACGCCCGACAGCAACAGCGACAGCAGCGTGGCAAGGGTGACACGCTCGTGAAAGAAGAGCGCCATGATGACGGCGGTCATCACGGGATAGGTGAAAAGTATGGTGGAAGCCACACCTGCCGCCATGTAATGGAAACTCAGGTACAGGGTGAGCGACGACACGATGAACAGCAGTCCCAATCCTGTCAGCACGCGGAACTCCTGCCGTGTCACCTTGAAATTCTCTTTCCGGAAAAGCATCACGATGGCGATGATCACCCACGCCAGCCCGAAACGGTAGAACAGAACGCTGTTGGTCTGCATTCCGGTGGCATATAACTTCAAGGCACCCAGCGGGTTGGTGCCATAACAAACGGCGGCGGCGATGCCCGCCAATGTTCCTATAAACTTACGGTTTTTCAATTTCCCAAAATATTATTATTGTTTTCGTAATTATTGATTAGAGGTCGTTCTCGATGGTCTTTATTACTTTTGCGGGCACGCCGCCGACCAGGGTGTTGTCGGGCACGTCCTCCGTGACCACGGCGCCGGCCGCTACCACCACGTTGTTGCCGATGGTCACGCCGGGCAGGATGGTGACGTTGCCGCCGATCCACACGTCATTGCCGATGCGCACGGGCTTGGCCAAGGCGTGGTAATCGCGGCGGCCTTTGGGCGAAAGCGGGTGCCCGACGGTGGTGATCAGCGTGTGCGGCCCTATCATAACGTGGTTGCCGATATGGACCTCGCGGATGTCGAGGATGGTGAGGTTGTGGTTGCCGGTGAAGTCGTCGCCGATGAAGATGTTCTTGCCGCGGTCGCAGTTGAAGGTCTTAGCGATCCACACGCGTTCGCCTACCGCGCCGAGCATCTGCTGCAACTGGTGATACTGTGCCACGTATTCACGTCCATCAATAGCGTTGAAGATCTCGCACTGCCGGATGGCCTCGGTCTTGAGCGCGATCAATTCCTCGTCGGCATACGAGTACTCGATGCCGGCATTGCATTTTTCGAGGTTGGTCATACTTCTGTTGGTTTGAAAAAGATTCGATATAATATGTATTATTTAGAGTTGGGGCATCCACACATTTCCAACACCTTTCTGAAACTTGCAATCCCCTCCTCCAAATTCTCGATTATCTCGGCGGCAATCTCATCGGGTTCGGGCAGGTTGTCAAGGTCGGTGAGGCTCTTGTCCTTGATCCAGAAAATGTCGAGATTGGTTTTGTCGCGGGCGATTATCTCGTCGTAGGTGAACCTGCGCCAACGGCCCTCGGGGTTTGCCTCGCTCCACGTCTCGGTGCGCAGGTTGCGGTTTTCGGGATTGTAGCATTTGATGAAATCGGCCAAATCCTCGAATGTGAGTGGCGACTTCTTCAGCGTGTGGTGAATGTTGGTGCGGTAGTCGTAAATCCAAATGTCTTTGGTCTGCACTTCCTTGCTGGCAGGGCGGTTATCGAAGAACAAAACATTGGCTTTCACACCGTTGGCGTAGAAAATGCCCGTCGGCAAGCGTAAAATGGTGTGCAGTTCTGTCGTCTTCATCAGTTGCTTACGGATTTCCTCACCGGCGCCGCCTTCGAAAAGCACATTGTCGGGCAAGACGACTGCCGCCTGACCGTTGATTTTCAGCAAGGTCTTGATATGCTGAAGGAAATTCAACTGCTTGTTGGACGTTGTCTCCCAAAAATCCTGACGGTTGTAACTCAAATCCTCTTTCTCCACCTCGCCGTCCTCGTTGGTGATGGTTATGCTGCTCTTTTTGCCGAAAGGCGGATTGGTGAGCACATAGTCGTAGCGGTTGCCCGTGTCGGACACAAGGGCATCGTTGGGCGAAATGAAATCCTCGCTGTCGAGTTCGCCAATGTTGTGCAGATAAAGGTTCATCAGGCACAGACGGCGCGTGTTGGCCACAATCTCGTTGCCGAAGAAGGTCTTTTTCTTCAGAAACTGCTTCTGGTCTTTGTTGAGCGACTGAGCGGCGATATGGTCGTAAGCGGCAAGGAAGAACCCGCCCGTGCCGCAGGCAGGGTCGATGATGGTCTTTTCGGGCTTGGGGCGCACGCACGCCACCATGGCGCGAATCAAAGCGCGGGACGTAAAGTATTGTCCTGCACCGCTTTTGGTGTCTTCGGCGTTCTTTTCCAAAAGACCTTCGTAAATCTTGCCTTTCACATCGGAACCCATCAGCGACCAATTCTCGCGGTTGATCATGTCAATCACACGAAGCAGTTTGGCAGGGTCCTGAATCTTGTTCTGGCTCTTGGTGTAAATCTGCCCCAACATTCCTTTTTCGGTGGCAAGGCTGCGAAGCATCTGCACATAGTAGGCTTCCAATTCAGCACCGCGCTTGCTTGTGAGCGTTTCCCAATCGCACAGCTCACCACCGACAATCTCCTTGCCTTCGGCATCCTTCAGGTGCGGGAACCTCAGCCCTTTGTTATAAGGCGGACGGTTCATCTCGTCAGCCATTTTCAGGAAGAGCAGATAGGTGATTTGCTCCAAATAGTCGCCATAACTTACGCCATCGTCGCGAAGGACGTTGGCCATATTCCAGATTTTCGATATTATTGCTGATTCTGTCATAAATTCTTGTCTGTCTTTACAATCCATAATACAATTTAATGGCGACACCGACAAATATTGCTATTGAAAAGCTCAACAATGTGCCTATCAATACATATTCCGATTTCGCCTTGTCGCCTTCGGCAAAACGCAAAAGTGATTTTGCGGCTATGATAAATCCAACGGCTTCATATTGTCCCAATAGCACAAACACCAACGAAAGAAGCCGTTCCACAATACCTATCAGTTTTCCGGCATTGGGCAAGTCTTCTGTATTATTATCGTCACTTCCTTTGCTAACCTTAATGTTTGCAACCTTGATAATTTCTTTGATTATTATGTTTGAGGGTTTTAAACATACCAGAAAGCCCAACAACATAGCTATATATTTTTCTTCTACACCGCTCACACAATCAGGCAAGTTGCTTTTCCACAGATAGCAAACCGCCACAATTACAATCAAATGTATAAACTGGTCGATAAAGAAAATACCCTTACACTTGGAAGCATAACATTTCATGGCATCGATTAGCAAATGAGAAACCGCTATGATTAATGCCACCCACCAAAAACTGAATGAAAACGACAAAAGCCATGCACACAGAAAGGTTATCAAAAAGTGTATATAAAGTTTCGGTGACTTAAAGCCTTTTTGTTCTTTTTCCGCACACGACTTATTGGTTTGCAAATAGAAATCGCTGATGGTATGGGCCGTAATCTGTAACAACAAAAATCGTATCATGGCTAAAAATCTATCTGTTCGTAATACTTTAACAATTGTTCAACCGCATTCCATCCGAATGTTGTGGAATGCTGATTTACAACCGATTGGTTGATTTTCAATTGCTCGGCTATCTCGTTTTCACTTTTACCAAGCAAACGATAGTAAACGACTTCGCACTGTCGTTCCGTTGCTCGTTTAAACAGCACATCCAAGAATCCTAAATATGCATTTATTTGTTGCGATAATATTGCATCCGAAGATTCAAAAAACAAGGTGTTTTTTATCACTATTTTTGATTTGTTGGAAGTCCGTTGGTTTTCTATTGCCCTTCCAGAGGCGTAAATAGCCTCGCCATCCAGCATATTGGTGCGCTTGTTGGCAACACGCATTTCTCCTACGGCAATGGCGATTCTAACGCCGTAGGTTTTGAACATTTCCAAACGCTTCCTGTCCGCGTCCTGACCTGCACACTCCGTATCGACCTTGAACTTTTTTATCAACGTCTTTAAAAGTAAGGCAATCCGCAGCGAGTCTTGCGGTCTGTCAATATAAATCTCCACGCTATCACCTTTGCTCAAACGTCCCCATGTACCTTTGTAGTCATTTCCGACTTGTTTGAGAAAGGTTTTTATTTCTCCCTGCAATTGACTTAACGCGCTCGGTGTCAATTCGGTAGAAGACACTATATCCGCTGAAATGGTAGCTTTATTCATGCTTTTTATTTTTTTGCAAAGATACTAAATTTTATAAGTCAAACAACCTATAAATATAATTTATCGGCTGAATTACCGATAAATACATATTATCGGTTGAATTACCTATAAATACAATCTGTGGCTGATATCACCGACAAACAAATTATAAGCCAAACAACTTATAAACACAATTTATAAGCTAAACAGCTTATAAATTTGTCACACCAACTCCCCGCTGAACGCCTTTTTGAGTATGCTTTGCCTGAGTGCCTCGGTTTTTTTCAAGGCTTCGGCAATGCTTGCCTCGGCAGCCTCGGCCTGCGACAGCCGCGATTCTATTTCCTGCACAATGCGCTGCTGCTCGGCGAGCGGGCAAGAAGGAATCTTTAGATTCCTAACCTTCTCGGTGCTTAATGTATAAAGTCCTGAAGTAGAAGAAGCCACTTTGAGAATTTGCTCTCTGCCAAAATCTGATATGAAATAGTATAAAGCGAACTTTGAAAGCATTGTTCCTAATGGTCTGCCTTTGATAATATGATTTTGGTGTAAACAATTTTCTATACTACCATTCCATATCGCAACACGTCCGATTTGTTCTTTACTTCCATTTCCCTCCACAAACAGCAAATCATCTTTCTTCAAAAGTTTGTCTTTTATCTCCGATTCTTGAACCCCAATCTCCTTTATTTCAGACAAATCCAAACGATTATAATAGACATTTGCAACTCGTAAATAAGGCATTTTTATAGGGAACTTCTCCCGTTGTGAATTTTTTGTAAGTCCACCTGTCACATCGAAACAATTGGTGATTTTTTCGAACGAATCACATTCCTCAAATGCCGCTTTTAGCACCGCCTGCCTGTAGGTTTTGAGTTGCTGTTGTGCGGTGCGCAGGTGCTGCACGGCCTTGTCGAGTTCGGCGAAGAGGGTTTCTATGCGGGTTACTATGGCGCGCTGGGTGGGGAGAGGGGGAAGAGGAATATATAAACTATTCAAGACTGTTTGACTGATATTTTTTTGAGTTCCGCCTTTCCCTAATTGTACAAGTTTTGGTTTTATCATCATAAGATAATAAAACAGATACATTGTATCTACACCGTTCAATTTCTGTGCAAATGCTATGGCTTGGTTTGTACAACATTCAAAACCCGTAATTCCAAGTTTTCCAATGCTACCATACATAGCGATGAGTAGTGTACCGCAAGGAATCAGTTTTGCGGAACTGTTTTCGAGACCTAATTTAGTGATTTTAGTCGCCGAAGTTTTTACAATACCATCATTTAAATCGCCTATGATAAGCCACGGTATAGTACCGTTTTCATAATATAGGCTTTCTGTTGCTTTGGGCGTTCCTCCCGAACCCCACTTTACAACCTCTGGCATTTTTTTATTTTCCCACCCTTGTGGTAAATGATTGACAGTATTCATATTAAAAACCATTAATCATTTAACAAACCGAGTTTATCGAATAGTATTCGATTTCTTTTTTTTGCATCACTCATCACCTTCTCAAAAGGAAGTATCTCAATATAAGCAGAATAAGATGCGTTTCTATATGCGAAATACCCGATTCCGTCAGGTGTTGGATGCAACTCACCTCGTTTGTCAATTATCCTTTGTAAGGAAGGGGTGATGTCGCAAACAATATAAATATAAAAAGGTGTATTTTTATCTATTTGAATAAATCTGCCTTCCCTGTTTTTTACCTTTCCATCTAACAAATCAAATATATAATTATCAACTTGTGTTATTGGGTTTTCTGCATCATTATAATCATCTCTTTGAGGTTTCTTAAATTCCACTATTGTAAAAGAATTGAATGGCTTTTGCTTTTCTGTAGAAAAAGCAAAAGCATCATTGAAAATTATTAAATCTGTTCTATCACCTGGATTTTCAGCGGGTTTAATATTTTTATTAGAACTAAAAGATTTGTCAGATGCCAAAAATGTATGATACGTTAATCTTTCATCTAGCATCCATAAATTCTGTTTTTCGTATGGCACCTCATCCGAATATGTTCTAATCGGGAAAAACAGACTATGTAGAATATCCTCATTATCGAATTTTCCATTTTCTTTTTGGGCTAATAATTTATCAAACAAGTCAAGAACGGCCTTTCTGTGAACGACATACCTTGCAAGTTCACTTTTCCCGACTTCGTTAAAATCATCAATGTATGAATTGTATAGCTCTTTAAATTCTTTAAGATTTGTAATATCTTTTTTCTTGTCAATCAGTTCTATGCCTTTCTCTTTTACTTCCTGTTTCCACTTTGCATCTATCTTATACAATTCTATATCAAGTTTTTCTGGAGATAGATTGGGTTGAAGTTTCTTTACTTCATTTTCTCTCTTTGACAGGACTGCTCTGTATTGGGGCATTTTGTCGTAAACAAGAGGCCTGTACTTTTCCATTTTTTCAGTACGAACTTGATTCAAATATGTTGACAATAATTCCTCTATGGTTTCAACTGCCCTCCGTCTAATTTTGGCTAACGTTACATCCTCCGCTTGTTTTTCGTTTTCTTCTTCGTCCTCTTCTCCATCCTCTTCACCTTTCGGGAAAATAAAACCAACTCTCTCTGTATCAACATTGTTGTCTAAAAAGTTTCCTATAACGAATGCTTGATAATAAAATTCTCTACTGTCGTCTTCTTGTTTTATCGGTGATTTACCTAAATCTATAATCCGTTTATATAATCCCTCATCTATTACGCTTCTGTTATGCGCACAAAAATGTATTTTATGGCTTTGAACATTGTTATATGACTTTGATAAATACAAGGTGAAGTTTTCTTCTCCTACATTGAAGGGTTTGTCATTGACATCATTTATAAATTCTCTTTCAAAAAGGTTGTTTAAAATTATTATAGTACTACTTCCATCATTTTCTAATACGATTTCGGGAACATTCTTCTGGATAAAGTATAATTGGAAATGCATAACTATTTCCTTTGCAATGTCTGCCAAGCTTCTAGGAAACTTTTTTTCGAATTCTGCCTTTATATTACATAATTCAACAGACGTGCCTATTGACCCGTTTTGGATTTGCAATTCATTGTAAGAATCAATCCCTTGTGGAATGTTTGCATATACAAAATTTCTTTCTTGCAGTGAATCACCTTCAGTGAAAATGCTCTTTATTTTTATTTTTTCAAATACTTTCAAGCACACAAAACGTCCAACTCCCTTTCCTCCAATTTGAATTTTGTGATCTGAATCTGATTCCAGAAAAGATTTGAAATTTTCTTCGTTAAGCCCAATTCCATTATCTTGTACAATTATGGATGTAATGGGACTAGAATCAATGAAAAGGTCTCCTTCATTTTTCAAAAGCCCAACATTCCGAACAACCTTAATGGATATTTTTCCATTATCGGATAATAAATCTTTTTCTATTGCCTCATTTATCGCGTGAATTGAATTGCTTATGACTTCAAAAAGCGCCATCAGTCCCTTCGTTGTTGGTAATTTCGTATTTCTGACCTTGTTTGCAATATTTGACCTCGGTATAATATTCATTTTATCGTTTTTTGAGTTTCACAACAAATTTCGTCATTAACTTTTGTGTCAAAAAGGTGGAACACTGTCCCACTTTTTTACAATTCAATATATTTACGCCACCAACACTTCATTCAATTCCTCAATAATC
The DNA here is from genome assembly GCA_946413585.1 of uncultured Bacteroidales bacterium. Classification (GTDB taxonomy): domain Bacteria; phylum Bacteroidota; class Bacteroidia; order Bacteroidales; family WCHB1-69; genus F23-D06. The sequence continues at coordinate 2,171 of CAMKLG010000061.1, read as the reverse complement.
TTTTCCATCTCGTTGCCAAACAGTTGGTACATCTTGCCGCGTCCGCCACGGGCGTCGAAGGGCGTGTAGTCCAAATCGTCAATATCAAGGTGGTAACTGCTCACAATATGGTCTTTTATCATTCGCAGCCATTCTATCTGCTCGGGTGTGAAGCGGTTGCGGTTGCCCGTGTGCTGGCGGAACAGCCACGCGTTGAAATTCCGCTCAATGGTGTTGTTGAAGGCCTCAAGACTTTGGTCGATGCCGCAGGCGTGGCGCACTAATGAAACCAATGCCGTAAGTTCCGTAACAGGGCGGTTGGCTTTCACCTTCTCAATGGCACAATAGGCATCCCAAACGTACATCGGTGCCAACATCGGCTTATCCTGCTTCAACTTTTCGAGCAACTCCTGCGCCATCCGCAAGGTGAGATTGCGGCGGTTGTAGGGCTGGTTGTAGAAAATGCTCAACGCCATTATCTCGTCTTTGTGCAGCTCAAGATATTCGGTGAAATCGTGCACCGTCTCTTTCGCCTTTTCGAGCGTGAAACTGTTGAACTCGCTTTTCAGCACCGTGTCAAGGTTCACGGTGTCAATCTTCTGGTCGTGCAGGTTGCGCACGGTCACAATGTATTCGTTCAGTTCACCGTTGAAGGTGCTGCTGGCAATGTCGGCCAACCGCTGCTGCGCCTTTCTGCGTATCTCCTCCTCAATGGCGGGGGTTAGTTCGGTTGGCGGAATCTTTTTTAGTTCTGCCTGTGCCTCATCGTCTATCTTGTCGGGGTCAAAAGCCGATAGCAGTTCGGCACTCATCTGCCCCAACGTCTTGCCCCGCGACAAGATTTCAATTTTCTCCTTCTCCTTTTCAGTGACTTCTTTGTTGAGCCGAATCAAGCGGTTTGCCAACGAAGTGAACAAATCTTCTTCTGTCACGCCCATTGTCACTGCACCCAACAAATCCTTCAGTGGCACGGTGGGTTTGCGTTCCAATGGTCGGCTGTCGGTTTTCTTGGTCTGCGTCACGCCCACGGCATCCACAATCACAAAGTGCGTTTTGGTCTGTGCCGTACGGCTCACCAATTGCAGCGAGTCGGGATTTATGGTTCGTGTGCCGCGACCTTTCATCTGCTCGAAATAGTTCGCGCTGCGCACATCGCGCATAAAGAGCAGCACTTCGAGCGGCTTCACGTCGGTGCCCGTGGCAATCATATCCACTGTCACGGCAATGCGCGGATAGTATTGGTTGCGGAAGCGGTTCAGCACCGACTTGGGGTCTTCGTCAATCTTGTAGGTTACCTTTTTGCAGAAGTCGTTGCCCTCGTCGAACTCCTCACGCACAATCTTGATAATGTCGTCGGCGTGGCTGTCGGTCTTGGCGAAAATGAGCGTTTTCGGCACCTCGTACTGCCCATTCTCGTCGTAGCGGTTCGGGAAAATCTCCTCCATCAGCGCCTTGCGGAACTGACGGATAACGGTGCGTATTTGGCTCGGATTCACCACCGATTTGTCCAAATCATTCTTTTTATATTCGGTATCCTCATCCACCTGCTGCCAGCGGGTTTTGCGAGTGGCTTTGTCACGATAGTCGATATGCCATCCCGCCTTGATTAGCCCGCCGTTTTTCGATATTTCAGTTTCAATGGTATAGACATCGTAAGGAACATTCACGCCATCCACCACCGACTGCTCGTAGGTGTATTCGCTCACCACATTCTCATTGAAGAAACCAAAAGTACGCTTGTCGGGCGTGGCGGTCAAGCCGATAAGGAACGCGTCGAAGTAGTCGAGCACCTGTTTCCAAAGATTGTAAATGCTGCGGTGGCACTCGTCAATCACCACAAAATCGAACTGTTCGATAGGCACTTTGGCGGTGTAATCCACAGGAATGGCCTGCTGTTCCTTCAGCCGTTGCTGCAACCACGACGATTCGTTCGGGTTGTCGGTTTCTGCCGATTCGTCCAACTCCTCACCTTTCAGAATCGAATAGAGCCGCTGAATGGTGGAAATGCACACCTGGCTGTCGTTGGCGATGTAACTCGACGAGAGCCGCTGCACATTGTAGAGTTCGGTGAATTTGCGGTTGTCGTCGTTCGGGCGGAAGTTCATAAACTCCTGCTCGGCCTGCTCGCCCAAATTGCGCGTATCTACAAGAAACAGAATGCGTTTGGCTTTGGCGAATTTCAGCAGACGGTA
>CAMKLG010000060.1 GCA_946413585.1 uncultured Bacteroidales bacterium | reverse complement strand
CGCAAAACCTTTGGTCGTCGGTGGGATTGGGCAAGGTGGATTGGATTCAGAACGGCACTTATCGGAGTTTCCGTACATTTCTGTACAACAAGTTCCGCCACATCCACGCCCCGTCGCAATTCATGGCCGATGAGATCAAGAAACGGGGTTACACCGCCAAAATCCACGTCATTTCCAATGGTATCCAAGATGCATTCCTGGAGACCGGACATCTCGTCCATCAACAGGGCAGGCCGGCCAAATCGCCTGAATTTGAGGGTAAAATACCGATCATCATGATCGGCCGTCTTTCGCAGGAGAAACGGCAGGACGTAATCATCAATTCGGTGCAATATTCGAAATATGCCGACAAAATACAGCTGATTTTTGCAGGAAAAGGTCCCGAGTACGATCGTTATGTGGAACTTGGAAAACAGTTGAAGAATCCGCCCCAATTTGTCTATCTCGAGCAACAGAAACTGATTGACTTACTGCTGCAATGCGACTTGTACGTACATGCCAGCGATATGGAGAGCGAGGCCATCTCGTGCATCGAGGCATTCGCCACCGGGCTGGTGCCGGTCATCGCCAATTCGGAGGTCAGCGCCACGCCACAGTTCGCCCTCGACGGCCGAAGCCTGTTCAAGCCCGGCAGCCCCAAGGATCTCGCCCGCGCCATTGACTACTGGCTTGACCACCCGAATGAGCGGGAATATATGGGAGAACTTTACCGTGTGGCGGCAAAGAAGTATAGTCTGGCCAACTCGGTGCGAATGTTCGAGGAGATGTTGAACGAGGAAATCGAGGACAATGCAAAACAATCTGTTCAAGATTGAATTTGTGAATCCATCTCTCAAATTTTTCTATGAGAGATTTTGTATCTTTGCCGCTCAAAAACAGAAAAGCCCTTATGAAAGTTAAAACCCTCATCATTGCAACTTTCGCCCTGCTTGCGGCGGTGAGTTGCTTCGGACAAAACAAAAAGTACAAAAGCATCTACGACATCACGGTCAAGGATATCAAAGGCAATGACGTGTCGCTGGCCGACTACAAAGGCAAGGTGCTGCTGATCGTCAATGTGGCGAGCAAGTGCGGGCTCACCCCGCAATACGAAGGCCTCGAAGCCCTCTATCTGAAATACAAGGACCAAGGACTGGAGATTCTGGCGTTCCCCTGCAACCAGTTCCTCGAACAGGAGCCCGGCACCAACGAGGAGATCCAGAATTTCTGTTCGTTGACCTACAACGTCACTTTCCCGCTGTTCGACAAAGTCGATGTCAACGGGAAGAAGGAGAGTCCGCTTTACACCTTCCTGAAGTCCAAAGCCCCGTTCACCGGCTATCCGGAGGGCTACGAAGCTTTCGCCGCCCAGCTTGACATGATTCACCAAAAAACGGGTTCCGGTTTCGACAAAGGCGATGCCATCAAGTGGAACTTCGGCAAGTTTTTGGTTTCCAAAGACGGCAAGACCATCCTGCGCTTCGAACCGATGGTGTCACCGGAGGATTTGGAGGAGGCAATTCAACGGATGCTGGGAGAGTGATTGCCGACTGCAGTCGCCGACTAGCTCACGATGACTTTCCGCGCCGGGCGGTCGCCGACTTTGACGACATAAACGCCGGGAGCGAGTCCACGGTCCCCTACCCTACGGCCTTCCATGTTGAATATGCTCACTGTGCAGTTGTCACAGCCTTCCACAATGATATTGCCGTTCAGACTCTTGATGGTGATATCCTCCATGTCAAATTCGCTGATGCCGGTGTCGTCACCGCCGTCATCACCACTGACATAACAGTTCGCCTCGAAATGCGGGGTGCCACCGCTGATGGTGTTCCCATTAGCGAGCGATGGCGTTAAGGGGGCGGAAATGAGCGTAGAGGAATTGCCGCCACCAGGACCACCGCCGCCACCAGGCCCGCCACCGGAAGTGAGCGTAGGCGTATAGAACGCCACGGCATCGTCGCCATAAGTCACAGTGTACCAGCTATTTCCGCCGACAGATGAAGACTGGATATAGGGTAGGTTGATGGAGCTGCCGTTTTCGATGCCTCTCACCGCGATGACGACACCGCCGTTGATATAGACCTTCTTTCCCCCTTCTGAATTGGCATCGATGGCCAACTCGGGCGAACGTGAGCCGATGGCGTAAACAAGGCCGCCATTGATGTAGAAGTTACCATTGGCATCCATGCCGTCGTTGTTGTTGGAGCGGGAATAGACATAACCATCGGTGACGGTCAGATTCTGGGCCGAATTGATGCCGTCATCGTAAGCGTTGACATAGACTTCGCCACCTGTTATCTCCAATGTGTTCTTGCTCTCGATGCCTTCGCCATTGCGGCCAGTGGTGGTCACTTTTATGTTGCCGCCACTGATGACCATGCCGCCGCTGTAGGTGTAGCTGTTGCCGACCTGCGTCTTCAAGCCAGCTTTGATACCTTTGGGCGACGAGTAGTAATCGCTGTTTATGTGGTCGGTGTTGCCGGTGTAGTTGGTGTTTTCTGTTGTGCCATTGTTATAGTAGAGGCCGCCACTGGTGGAAATGGTGATGTCTCCACCGCTGACAGTCAGCACGTTGTCGCACTTCATCCCTTTGCCGCCCGAGCCTGTGGAGGTGAGATTGAACGTGCCGCCGTCGATATTGATGTCCCCGTCGGCACTCATCCCGCAGGACGCATTTGTTTCCAAGTCATCCTCGTCCCATGTGCCTTTGCCGCTGGTGGTTACTGTGATGACGGGTTCATCGGTGATGTATAGGTCGCCCGCACATTTGATGCCCTTGGCGGCAATCGCCGTGCAATTGATGGTGATAGTGCCGCCGCTGATGTACATGTTGCCCGAGTCTTCGTCCTCGTGGTCGGTGGTGATGCCTGTGGAGGTGTCGCCCTCGAGGTCACACTGGATGCCGTCGTCAGCGGTGCCACTGATGTTGAGGGTGCCGCTCTCCATCAAGAAATACTGGTTGCACGAGATGCCGTCGCCCACGGCGGAGGTCACATTGATCGTGGCGTTCTTCAGGCTGATGTACTCGCCGGCCTTGATGCCGTGTTTCACGTTGCCCACCACGTTGAGCGTGCCCTGCTGCTTGAACTCGGCGTGCCCTTTCACGTAGAGGCATCCTTTCTGCGAGCCACTGGCCGCATCGACAAGCGTGTTGGTGGTGCCGGTGATGACCTTAACGTTGATGCGTTTGCCGTTCTGGATGTGTATGGCAGCGCCACTATACACGGGAGTGACGTTGGTCAGCGTGAGGCCGTTGAGTTCGACAGTGGCTTTGTAGGATCCCGACATATAGAACTCACCGTCGGACGATGTTCCGCTCAGTTTGTAGGTGATTTCGCTGGCGAGGGAGTCGCTCTGCGCGATGGAGACATGCGCCCCCTGCTGAGTGACAGTGAGATATTGCGTCACGTTGTTTGCGACGGCCACCGTCGCCGATGTGCCGTTATAAATCACCTCGACGGTATTGTCGCCTGGTGTCTGAGAAAATCCGCAAGTTGCCAGCAACAACATGCCAATAAAGAAAACAGTGCGTTTCATGAAATTTATCCTTTTAATCAAACAATTATTTTTAACCTGCAAAATTAACTTCGCTACCGTCATGCAAGTTGACATATCGACGCAAATATTTGGCAAAAAGACCGATTTCCGTGTATCGTTAAAATAAATCCGTATTTTTGCATCATGAAAAAGAAGCCGACCTATACCCATCCGATGAACCTTTATCCTCAGAAGATCAACGAGGAAGGCATTGTGGTTTTCAATGATGTGAGGGGATTGCCCTCCGGGGACGAGCCGTTTGTCTCGACAGACTACGTCATCTGTATCGGTCACAAAGGACGCATCAACCTCATGTACGACGACATCGCCGACTGCTCGGAGCAGCGCACCGTCGGCGTCATCTTCCCCAATCACAGACTGTTGAAAGTGGACAAAACCGACGATTATCGTGCCACATTGATTGTAGTCAGGGAATCGCTTCTGAAAGACCCGATGCTGCAAATCATCAACCAACTTCGCTACCGCTACGAACCACACCCCAACGTGAAGCTCGACAGGCATGAGTACAAGATGATTACGAGTGTGGTGGAGGGGATGTGCGAAATCACACGCCTCCAACTTCCCGACCGCCGGATGCTGATGACACGCCTGTTGGAATTCCTCCTGCGGCTGTTAAGTCACTACCGCAAGGGCAAGTTGAACGAGACTCTCGCCGACAAGCGTGTCAGCGCGCGATTCCTCGCCGAGCTCAAGCAGCATATCCGCCAGCACCGCGAGGTGAGTTTCTACGCCGAGAAAGCCTGTTTGTCAAGCAAACATTTCAGTGCTGTCGTCAAACAGGAGACGGGTCAAAATGCCGCCTACTGGATTCATCGCCAAGTTGTGGCGGAAGCTAAGATGCTGCTGCATGTCCGGCGCGACCTCTCGGTGCAGATTATCGCCGACATGTTAGGTTTCGAGGAACAATCCACTTTCAGCCGCTACTTCCGCCGCGAGACGGGCATGTCCCCTACCGAATTCCGCAACAGCGAGTAAATGTCATTATCGCAGTAATCCTTTAGTGATGGAAAAGCGACGTGACGGGGCGGCATCTGATTGATTGTTGTTTACTGTTACCTCTTGTCTTTGGCTTTCTTGGCAAATTCAAACAGCGACTGCGGCAGATGACAGTACCCGCTGGGGTTCTTGTCCAGATAGTCCTGATGATATTCCTCCGCCGTGTAGAAGTTCTCCAAGGGAAGTTTCTCTACAGCCAAAGGTTGCTGATGGTTTTCCTGTTCTTCCCGATATGCCTTTTCAATGATGGGCAAATCCTCGACATCCGTATAGTAAATTCCTGTGCGATAGCGAGTTCCTTCGTCATGCCCTTGCTTGTTCAGGCTTGTCGGGTCGATGGCCTTGAAGAACATCTGCAACAGAAAATCCAGACCGACTACCACGGGATCGTATCGGACGTGAACCGTTTCCACGAACCCCGTCGTGTCGGTATAGACCTCCTGATAGGTCGGATTCTGGGTTTTCCCGTTGGCGAACCCCACTTCAGTGTCCACCACACCTTCAATCTGTTTGAAGTAATGCTCCGTTCCCCAGAAGCAACCTCCGGCAAGATAGATTTCTTTTGTTTTTTTCATAAGATCTGATATTGTTTTTTCACCCGTTCGAATTTCACGGCGGCAAAAATACGTTTTTTCCCACACGCCGGGGAAGAATTTGGAAAACGACTAATTTGAGATTCCGAATTCTCTTCTGAAAACGGAACATCCCGTCGCTGTCAGGATCTCCGCTGTCTGGATCATTCACATCCGGATGGCGGCTGTTGAAATACTCCACGATGTGGAAACCGCAGCGGTTGACATAGAAAATGATCGTCACGGAGACCGAACTCCTCGGTGGCTCCGTACTTGAACGCCCGCTGGTTGTCGAGGATGAACTGCTCGCGGTCGTCGGGTTGCAGCGGCAAGAGGGTTACACTGTTATTGAATTTGGCTTTCATTGTATTGATTTGTTTTTACGGACTCTTTCCTGAATTTTCTGAAACACGACAAACAACACCGGCACGGTGAGCAGCAAGCCGAGCGTGCCGAACAGCATTCCGCCGACCACGCAGACCCCGATGGTCCGGCTGCCGTTGGCGCCCACGCCCGAGGCGAACATCAGGGGCAGCATGCCGATAATCATCGTCAGCGAGGTCATCAGGATGGGACGCAGACGCACTTTGGCGCTGCTGAGTGCCGCCTCGGCGAGCGAGACGATATCACTCCCGGATGCCCGTTGATGCTGTTGATGTAGTCGTAATCCGACTGTCCTAACTCCACATCCGCCACATCCTTCAGCAGCAGCTCCACGCCGCTGGGCATCAGCTTGTGACGCGCCATCACGTCGGGCTTGAGCCAGATCCGCAGGGCGTATTGCGCACCCCATACCTCCACCTTGCCCACGCCTTTGATGCGGAGCAAGGCGGGACGCAGGTTATTGTAGAAATAGTTGCTGAGGAAGTTCTCGTCGTAGGTGCCGTCGGGACTCTCCAGCGCGATGATGCGGAGCTGTCCGGGTTGCCGTTTCTCGGTGGCCACGCCCGTCTGCAGTACCTCGGCGGGCAGTTGCGCTTGAGCCTGTATGACGCGGTTCTGCACATTCACGGCCGCCATATCGGCATTGGCTCCCTGCTCGAAGTAGATGGTGATGCTGGCCGAGCCGTTACTGGCCGACGAGGTCATATAGGTCATCCCCTCCACCCCGTTGATGGCCTCCTCCAACGGCATCACCACGCTCTTATGCACCGTTTCGGCACTCGCGCCCGGATAGCTCGCCCACACGTAGAAGGCGGGCGGCGCGATGTCGGGATAGCGCTCCACCGGCAGCGACAGCAGCGAAATCACCCCCAACAGCACGATGAACACGCTGATGACGAGGGAGAGCAAGGGTCTGGATATAAAGGTTTTGACAGTCATAATCGCTATTCTTTATGGAGGAGCAAAAATAGCAAGTAAGACCGAGAGTATGGTGTATAAAAGTGAACCGATATTGTAGGTTTTCGGAACTAATCAATGCTCTAATAACGCCTCTATCGGCACCGTGCTGTCCATCAGCCCGATGCGGGTGTCGGAGGCGTGGCGGGTGAGGGCGGCGTGAGAGAAAATGTTCCCTTTGTCTCAAGAAACTCGCTCTGCCGTGGAGAAATATTTAGCGTAGGAAGCTATCGGTTTCGGAAAAAATGTATTTTCGCGGCCTGTAAGGGTTCTGCCCCTTACAAGGGAATTCTATTCCCACCCCAAACCCAAAAAAACAAATGCTTGCAAAAAACAATGAACAACGAAATAAGCAACAATTTACCAAACGAAACTTTCACTTGGCTGAAACCAGGTGCTTGGCGAAAACCGTGCATTGTACATGTGACCATGGTGGCCAACGGTCGCCAGCCGCTCTTTGGCACTCTTGGGCACAACGGTAGTAAGGCCGTGGTGGAAAAAACGGCCATCGGTTGGGCAGTTATCGACCAACAACCCCGCATGTTACAGCTTTGCCCCGAAATCAAAATCCTGGCCGACAAGGTGATGCCCGACCATCACCACATTGTCCTACAAGTCCGGAGAAGCATGAAGCGCAGCATCAAAGAGGTGGTGCGGGGGTATATGCAGGGGTGTAAAGCAGAGGCGAGAAAGTTAGGCTTTGAAGGGAATCTGTACGACGGTCCTCCTCATTACCGCGTGCTCACCCACAAGGGGCAACTTCAAGCGATGATAAACTACGTGTATGCCAACGCGGAGCGTGCCTGGCTACGCAAGCAAAACCCTAATCTGTTTTGTTTGCGTCGAAATACTGAGTCTTGTGGACTGTTTTTCACTTCTTTAGGCAACCATTTTCTGTTGGATTGGCCAGACCGGCAGATGGTGGAAATGTCGAGAAATGCAACCGAAGAGCAGATGCGGCAACGGTTGCAAACTGCATTGGAATCTGCCAAAAACGGGGCTGTCACCTATACCGCAGCCATCAGCAAAGGTGAGCAGATTATCGCACGCAACTTGCGGGAACAAGGATTCCCGTTGGTAGTCCTCCTTTTCGACGGTTTTCCGGCCGATGGTTCTCCGCAGGAACGGTTTTACAAGCCGGGTGGTGTATATTTTGATGCCTGTTCGAAGGGGAAGCTGCTGCTTTTGGAGCCAACCGAGCAAACCTTCCTTGCCCCATCCATTCTCAGTGCCACCGAAGAGACTCTACGCCGCAAGGCCGAGGCCAAGCAAATCATTTTCACCCCGCTTCCTGCCTCGTCCCTGCGCTACCGCTTCGTTGCGCTCAATGAGATAGGGAAGTGCTTGGTTCGAACGGACAGAGTCCGCTGTAATTGGACAGAACCGGCCACCGGATGGTGACACTCAAATCTCACGTTTCAAAGCCGACATGTCTGTGAGATGAGATGCGACATCACTCCACCCCGCTCACCATCTCTTCCCCCGGCACCGTGCTGTCCATCAGCCCGATGCGGGTGCCGGAGGCGTGGCGGTTGTAGGCGGTGTGGGACAGGGTGGTGCGTGACGGCGGTTACGGACGGAGCAGGCCCCGGAAGGAGAGGTTGTGACGGAGATGTCAATTTGAAGATTACGTTACCACGTAAGATAAACGTTATCACGAGATAACGTGACACATCGACACTACCCCTTACTCTACGTTTCTGGTCCCTCTGCACGCCGGGTATCCGGAACAGCTCCAGAACTCCTTTCCCGAATTTATGCCTTTCTTTGCCATCCGCTTTATCATCGGTTTGCCGCATTTCGGGCAGACGGGGGCGTTGTCTTTCGCGCTTTGTTCGGCTCGGTAAGCGAGTCTTTCGGCGGTCAGGGCTTCTGTGAAACCGCCTTCGGCCCGGAAAGTTTCCAGTTGGTTAGCCAGTTGCTTCCTCAGCATCATGATCAAGCGGTTGCAGAGGACCAGCAGGCAGTTGGCCGCCACAATCGAGTTCTTCGCCTCTAACCACTCATCGAATTTGTGCTTTTGGAGCAGAATATGTTGGCTGCTTAGGTGTTGCACATCGTCCTTGTATAAGGGCCTGTCGAGGTGGGTGTTTGCCACCTTGCGGTAGATATCCGACTTCACGGACCATGGAAGCTCTTCGTGCTGGAGGAGCCAGTTCAGGTAGTCGTTGGCCAGTTCCGCGAGGCTGGCGCGCGCCACGTCGGTGAGCCGCATCTCGGTCTCTTTTGAGGTGGCGTGCCGTGAGTTGCCTTCGGCGATGTTGGCCGGCACTGACCGTGCCGCTTGTGTCATCTGGTCGTATTGGCGGCCACACGGATCGTTGGCACGGTTAAGGTAACGCCTGCAGAAGTCCTGCGTGGCGAGTTGTATCACGTTGGACATCACCCAGGTGTCCAACCAGTAGTATCCGAAATTTCCTATTTCCATTCTGTTTTCTTTTACTGTTTGTTTAATATTCCGTTTTATTTCAGAGATTAACGAGGACGGGGCGCATTTATTGCACGAACATAATTTCACGACAATTTTCACCTTGCAACCCGTTGAATATGAACCCCCTCCGGGGATTTGAAACCGCACGTGGGCATCCGCTACAGATAGGCATCCCCTAACGGGGATGGGTTAACCCGCTCACCATCGCCTCCCCCGGCACCGTGTTGTCCATCAGCTCGATGCGGATGCCGGAGGCGTGGCGGCTGGAGGTGGTGTGGGACAGGGAGGCACATCATATCTCAATTTTTGCCCCATATTTCCCCAATTTGTACACACCAATCTTTGTTTTCTTTTTCTGAACAGAGAACACAACTTTGTTCGGACTATCTGTCAAATAGCCTTGTTTTTTGAATTCATCCATTATGAATTCAAATACTTCTCTCACTAATTCACAAAAAGCAATATGATATTTTTTCACTTCTTCAATGACAATATCGATATCATCATCTTTTTTCGTCCTAGCGGCAGAATAGCTATTTCTACTGGTCAGATTACTGATGTTCCCATAAGGGAATAAACCTTTGTATCTCATTCCGCCACGATGTTTTATTCTATTTGCATGTTTTCTCACTTTTTTGAGGTCGTTCGAATGCCCTGTTATTTTTTTTCGTAATACTTTCGGCAATTTCTTTTGAATAATGTCGTAATCACAGGCCATATATACTTGTTCCAAACCTTTAGTAGTAAAAAGATTATTCCTTTGTAGTGTTACTGTCTTCTTCTTACTTTTATATTGGTAACCTATATATTTTTTTGTACCTATCCAAATCGTTTGAAGCAATTTGTCAAAACAAGAATTGTACATCACGATTGCATTGTTCAGCCAAGAGGCACGGATCCATAGTTGCTCCAATCCGTCTTTCCAATCAACTTCACTTTTTAAATGTAAGATGCGGTGTGCTTGAATCAAGGCCCATCTTGCAGATGCTAAAGTGAAATAAAGGTCTTGGAAAACTCGAAATGTTTCAATGATTTCAGCATGAGAATCCTTATTCTGCACACCGTCAAAAATAACTATGAATTCAAATTTTCTCTCCAATCCATTGATTTCTTCAACCAAAGGCAATTGAGATTCAAACTCCCTGCATTCTGACAAAAAAGCACCCAAACTTGATTTTTCTCCTTTATAGACGATTTTTACAGGAACATCCATTATGTGGGTCAACAAATCTCCCTTTAATTGTCTCACAGAATAAGGAAACTCTTCGAGCGTTGGAAGGTGTTCGGATAATGCTTCCTGGTTCCTTTCAATGCCAAGATAGTAGTCGGACAATCTATAAGCCTGACCGCAAATTTCAAAAGAGACCAATTTGTTAGTATTCTTTTCTGTTGACGAAGTTGTACTGTTCATAGTTGTTCTACAATTTTTTTTGAATCCAAATAGTATGCAGTTAAATGCTTATTGCTTTTTTGTACCTGATTCTGAATGTCCAAGAGGAGTCGACTTCTCTCATCCAATTCGTGTGGTGTATAATATCCGCGTTGACAAGCTACTGTGTCGATTGCAGCTAAGCGTGTTCTGGCAAGTTGTATTTTGACCGTACATTGACCTAATTTGCTATAATGGTAACCAGCAGAGAAACCATCAACAAAAGATTGTTTTTCCGTATTACGCCATGCGATCTTGTATGATTCTATTAGAAAATCTACTACACTGTCTGATATTTTTATCATGATACTTATTTAAATTACTGCCGCAAAAATACATTTTTTTTCAACACGCAGTATCTGTTCTTTGCAAAAATTTAGCATTAATTTTACTGTATTATTAAAACAATATACTATTAAATTAAAACTCTGCAATGTAAAATAATGTGAAATAAACAATTACCGTACACAATCATTTTTCTTCCACCACCTTCACTTCCTCCTCCGTCAACCCATATAACTCGTACACCAACCCGTCAATCTCCCGTTCTAACGCCGACGTATCGGCACTCGTGTCGGAACATTTGATTTCAAGAATCTTGTCAACCAATTCGATCATCTCTTGAACTTGCGATGTTGTCGCTTGAGGTATCGGTGTCTGCTTTATACCGGAAACCGTGATATGATTGGTATAACTGAAATAATCGCAGTAATAGTTGAATGCACGTGAATTTATCAATCCAAGATAGAATTTAATAGGCACATTGCTGTTCAAAGGTGTTAAAGAGTTGGTCGAATGTCCACAAATATAATTTTTGGGCGAGATAATGGCTTTTGTCCTAAAAGGCTGATTTTGATTGGATACTTCTTGCATGACAATCCGTTCTTTGGTGTAATAATCAGGATTGCTAACGACCTTTTCACAATACTCAAAAGGCCATGATTGTGGCACGAACTTGCCGATATTATTACCACGCCACATCGGAAGAGTGTCGGAAGATTTATACTCGGAATAGTAATCCTTCTTTGTTGACAGGTTCACTTCACCTTGATTGATTTTGAAAAAGTCTGACAATTTGCCTTTTTGTTGATTCATTCTTTGAATTACAGCATCAAGAGGTATAATGACGTCCATTTTTTGTAAATCAGACTGCTTACATGTCGCCGTTCCTTGCTTATAAGTACGAATTTTTACCTTGTTGTTTTTATCAACTCTTTTTGACAAAACCATTGTCGTCACCGCTTGGGTGACATTTTTGAAAACTTTGTCTTTTTATGTGTATTCTATTATTTCGTGCAAGGACACATTGGTAAAGAAGAGATTTCGAAGCACTTTGCAGTCTTTTCCCGTCAAATAGGTGTTGGGAGTGATATAACTCAATATTCCATCCGACCTTAGCATTCTTAATCCATGCTCAAAAAACAATTTGTACAGGTTTGTTTTGCTATCGTTCGTATTGAAGCTTTCGGAAAAGATTTAATTCTTTAGAGTAATTGTTTATTGTGTATATTTGCCGCCAAGAATTCTTTGATTAGTATTTGTTGTATTTAACAAACCAATAATTGTGTTATGCCATTTAAGACCGAAGATAAGAAAGTGAGTGATCTTTTAAACAAAAGGGTATACTTGATCCCACGAAATCAACGTCAATATGTTTGGAAAGAAGAAAATTGGAAAGATTTGATAGAAGACCTTGAATTTTCTTTTATTTCATCAAAACGAGCCCATTTTATGGGAAGCATAGTGCTTAAAAAGGAAAAGGGTCGTGATAAAGGTGCCGGTGTTGAAGTTTTTTCGATAATCGATGGACAACAACGAATAACTACCTTCCTGCTATTTCTCTCCGTCATCATGTTTCGTTTCAAAAAAGATAATGAAACTGAACGTTTTGAGGGTTTAAAGAGTTATTTAATCACAAATAATCTTGACAATAACGCCTTCTGTAAGTTGTCAACCGAAAAGTATCCCGCTTTAGAGATATTTGTTCAGAACATATGCGATTGGAAGAATAATTATGATTCTTTGGATCAGGCAATCAGTGAGTCATCAACCGCAACAAAAACCAACAAGGTTCTATTTGAAGCAGTTAAGTTTTTTAATGAACGATTAACCTCCTGCGATGAAGAAACAATAGAAAGATATCGCAATGCATTACTGGATACTAACATTGTTGAGATCATTGCTGATTCAGATGAAGATGCTTATACTATTTTCGAAATACTAAATGCACGCGGACAAATTTTGGAGGACTACGATTTGCTCAAAAATTTCATCATGCGCTATTATGAGCCTTCGAATGAAATTGACAAAGCAAAAAGTCGTTGGGAACAAGAGATTATTCTACCGTTAGACAATAATGTCTCACAGTTTGTTCAACATTATGTGCTGCATCGTTATGGGAAAAATAAGAGAGAGAAGGTGTCCAATTATGAAGTGTTAAAATCAAAGACAAGCAAACATGATGTCATAAAGCTATTGGATGACTTATGTAGAAAAGCTAGCTATTACAAGATTATTGTTGATCCTAAAGACGGAGATGATTCCGAATGCTCTAAGAGCGAATACACTGTTTTTTCTTTCATGAAATCATATAGAGGGGTGATGTTTAGGCCTATTTTTTTAAGTCTTATGCATAGAAATAAAACTTCGGAAATTAGCAATGAAATTTATGAAAGCGTATTGAATTTTATTATGTATTTTTTTATATGCTATAATTTGTTAGGAAGACTGACATCGAATAAACTGACAGACAGAGTACAATCTTCTGCAATAGCAATTGAAAATGACTATTCTCCTGAAGTATTGAAAAGTTTCATCAATGGTCTTGTAAATAGATTGCCAACTCTTGACGAATTCACCAAGAGTTTTCTGTCAATAGGTTGGTCAAAAATCAACGAGTTTCACAATGACACTAATCAAAAACGCAGAGTTATTATTGCGTTACAAACATTAGAGTCTATAGAAACAGGATGTTGGGATATTGGTTCTTTTACTATCGAACATTTAAATCCCGACTCTCTTGACCGAACAAATGCTAATATAGGAAATTTGGTTTTACTCGAAAGTAATATTAACTCGAACAATTTATGTAAAGTATTCACAGATAAAATAGATTCATACAAAGATTCTCGTTATAAAACGACTCGAAATGTTTATTCAAGATTCCATGATAATCCTGATACTTTCAATATTGAAACGCGAGCGAAACAAATGGCAAAGAAAATCATATCATATATTGAGGAGCAGAAAAATGATTTGTTGAAACTTCTAACGAATTGAAATAACCTTGTTTTTGCAACTCTATATTTTGTAAATTCAAAGTTCACAGTTCCGATCTATGCTTGGATCAACATGGGCTCGTCCAAGTTTAGTTTCTTTTGTAGCCCATCAAAACATTTTTAATATGGCAAATACAAATTTTCACGTTGAAACAACAGTCTCTAAAGATGATTTGCTAGACTCATATAAAGATAAGTTTGGCGTTGTGTACAGTAGCGATGGTTCAAAATTACTTTATGTCTCATCCCCTGGCTGGAAGTCAAGTACTAAGAAATATTCTATTAAACCAGGTACAAGAATCATCTGTGATAGAGCTTTTAAAATTGGGACAGGGACTTCTCTGCTGAAAACTATTGAAATCCCCAATTCCGTCACACATATAGGAAAGTATGCATTTGAAAGCTGTTCTAACGTTAACTCTATCAATTTGCCAGAGTCAATAATATACATTGGCGACGGTGCATTTGAGAATTGCGTTAACCTACGAGAGCCATTAGTAATCCATTCTAATGTGGCTGATATAGGTGCTAACCCATTCCCTTCAAATTCATCCAAAGTCGAATGCCTTTCCCCGTTTTTTGAACTCATCGACAACAGTCTGTATTCTAAAGATTTGAAATTGTTGATTGCCGTATTAGAAGATTCTGAAAAAAGCATCACCATTCCTAACACAGTAGTGAAAATTGGTGATTCAGCTATCAAATGGAAACACAAGGTAGAAACAGTTTTCATTCCCGATTCGGTAGTTCAGATTGGGAATAATGCTTTCATGTGGTGCTCATTGAAGAATATAATCATCCCTTCTTCCGTGAATCAAATTGGAGAAAACATTTTTGGGGGTTCCTGCCCTAAGACCCTTGTTTGTGAATCCCCTTATTTTGTGTTAGAAAATAAGACTCTTTACACAAAAGATAAAACCAAAATGATATTTTGCAAGGATATTTATAGCACATCATTCACTATTCCTGAGAGTGTTACCCATATTGGAGGATATGCCTTTTATTACAACAGTATTAAACAAATCAATATCCCCGAATCTGTTACTCATATTGGAAATCACGCATTCGAAGGAAGTGAGGGGTTGAAAGAACTCGTTATTCCAAAATCTGTAAATCACATAGGGAAATCTGCATTCCGACATTGTGATTCTTTGACTAAATTTACTATTCAAAAATCCATTTCTGAGATTGATTGGGAAATAATATGTGAACCGAAATCTGAAAATGCTTTTTTTGATTGCCCTTCACTGAAAGAAATACATATTCCTGATATTTCAGATGAAGTATTTGCTAAATTATTTACGGGATCATCTGGCGTTAGGCGGTGCTGATAACTATTAGAATCAGATTTGCAGATAACGACTGGATATTTTTACTTCAATTGATTTATATAATCTGCATCTTGTCAACATTGATGCCGACGAGGATTCGGATTTCGCTGACATTCTCCAATTCCTTGCGCAGTTTAAAGTAGCCGCTAGAACGAAAATAGCCAACCACGGCATGGAAGATGTCGAAGTTGGCCATGGCGGAGGCGATGCCGTGGAACTTGTCCATCAGCCTCGTCTCGATATTATTGAAAAACTTGGTGCTCATAGGCTTGGCGTTTAGGGCGCTTCGCCTTTCGAGCTGTCACAAAAAAGAATCCGTGAACTTCTGTCTGGACCGAGGTTCTCGACTACCTACACTACAAACAAGAAAGCCCACGGATACACCGTGAGCATCTCTGCTTTCTTGAGTAGTGAGGTTGAAATTGTCGAGATTTCGGTCCACTTGAAAAGCAAAAACGCTTTATGTCAATATGTTATTTGTCTTTTTATTCTCCTATTGTTTCGTATATATTACTCGTTTTTAGTTTAAGATTCCGATTGTTTTGGGCGGCAAAGATAGGAAATTTTCGGGAAGGTTGGGGATCTGTTGTTGCAATATCAAAATCCCAATAAAACCCACGAACCCCTCAACTTCCCCCTTCACGCTCGCCTTCTCCAACGCCGCCATGTATGCTTCCCGCCGCTCCACGGGAATAACCACCCAGGGGTAGCCAGCGGTCACGAGCTGGCTGTTCATCACGAAGCGGGCGGTGCGACCGTTGCCGTCCATGTAGGGATTAGTTTTTTCCGCTATACTCCGATTGGTTTTAATGCTGTCTCTGCAATCACCTCACTCTTATGCACCGTTTCGGCACTCGCGCCCGGATAGTTCGCCCACACGTAGAAGGCGGGCGGCGCGATGTCGGGATAGCGCTCCACCGGCAG
>CAMKLG010000059.1 GCA_946413585.1 uncultured Bacteroidales bacterium | reverse complement strand
GATGCGGAAGCAGATGGAGTCGCTGGAGGACGAGCGGCTGAGGGAGATTTACCGGGTGATGTCAGAGTTGATTATGAATTCAGAATTCAGAATTCAGAATTAAGAATGATCTGAATCTCCACAGTCTCCATAAAAGAGGGAGTCAAACACCTACCATAGATAGCCAATGTCAATAGCTAAAAGCCAACAGCTAATAGCTAACAGTTAAAAGTCACCTTCTCGCAAACGATCACGCATTTCATACCGCCCGACAGCGTGCAGCCGAACAGATAGCACGTATTCCCATCCTTGATTTTCAGTGTTTTACGTAATTCTTCCGCCGAGAGCGGGAAGTTGCGCACAGCGATGCTGGCGTTGGCGAGGTGCGACAGCTCCTTGGCCGTTTTGCGCGGGTGGAACTCGTGGACGGCTTCGATACGGAAGATGCGACCCGGAAAATCCTCGTGCAGCTCGTCGGCGGTGAACAGATTCGTGTTCTTCGCTAATTTCGCGACCTGGAATTGTTGCGACAGGGCGTTGAAGATGCCGGCCTTCATCACGGCGGCGTTGGGTTCGTAGAGATAGGCGCCCAATTCCGTGGCGATGCGGGGTGGGGTGGTGCGTTCGGTTTCAAGGGTACTTTGAACACGGGTGTTGTTGTTTTTGTTGATATCTACGGCTATGATGGTCGGGTCCGTTGTAGAGACGCGCCAAGGCACGTCTTTACGGGTGTCGTCAACCGTTACGTCCTCCGTTTTCAATAAAAACACCACCTCCTTGCATTCGCCCTCCACGGCAACCACGTGGACGGCGTGCGTCTCGGGCAAATCCCGCAATGTCTGGAAAATGTCGATCATTGGGGAAAGTTTGACCATCAGGGTGTTGCATTTCGCTAACAGGGCGGACTTCCATTCGAGGAGGTTGGGGGTGCAGTCGGCGAGGGAGACCACGCGCCGTCCGTGCGTGTCGCGGCGCGACGGGTCAAGGTAGATCGTATCTACGGGACCGATGGCGGCGAGGTTGGCCTCCATCGTGCCGTTGACGATATTAACATTGTTGATATCCAGTACTTTGCAGTTGTGTTGAAAAAGATCGCAGAGCTCCTTCTGCGGTTCCACGTACCAGCCCTTGCCGAATTTCCGGGCGAGGGCGACGGTATCGACCCCGAACCCGCCGCTGAAATCCGCAAAAGAGTCTCCTCCCACCAAGGATGCCTTGTACTCAGCCGTTTGCGACGACGAGCACTGCTCCATGGAGACTTTCTTGGGGTAGAGGACGCCTTCGGTGGCGTACCACTCGGGCAGTTTCTCCTTGGCCTTCTGCCGTCCGGCGATCTGCTGCAGTGCCACGGTCATATCGACCTGCGGGTCCTTGGAGGGATGCAGCGCGAGCCGGGCCACGTCGTCTTCCGCGTGCGCCGCGATGTACTGCCATGTTGATTCGTTGATGTTCATACTATTCGTTTATATCCCAGGGTTCACTGCGTTCACCCTGGGTTGACACGTGTCGGGCTTTCAGCCCTTTTTGGAAGAGGTTCGATTATGTCAAGACTGGATTAATGACGTGATCCCATTCTTGAATTGATTGAAACTCTCAGATTTGTTGGCGTTCACATCCATTTGTGCTGCGATTTTTTTAGCTGTATCAATTTGGGAATATTCTCTGACAATTCTCTTTAATCTATTTTTTGGGGTGATAATGGAGTCGGGATGTTTACACAAATCTTTGTTTTTGTATTTGCTGACCTTGAATAGATGAGGGAAAACAGTTTCTATTGCTTTAGGATCTCCAAAATACCATGATTCTAATTCATGGCATACTATCCGTACACGAAATGGGCAAGGTTTCGTGTTAGATTGGTTGCATAATTCGGATAATTCCTGCTTCAATTGCCTACAATCATTAGCATCTTGATCTTGGACAACTATGATGCCTGTATTAAAAGGCAACTCGGAAAAAGCCTGGAATTTGCGTGGAATTGACTTTTTTAAGTCAGATTTGCCTTGATGGGGGCGGACAAAAAAATTTTCATTCAAAATCCAACCTTGAGGTAAGATTTTGGGTAAGATTACTTTTAGAACCTCCGCTATTGAAGGTTCTTCTACTAGAAATTCTAATCTGTCCATGCCGTCTTAATATTTTGGACCACTACCCGTAAAATAGCCTTGTTGCCAAAGCCAGCCTAATTTGTCTCCGTTTTCGAAGAGCTTTTTCACAGTAGCGTCTTTTGAGGCTTTCATGATAGTGGTTACACCTTGTTTTTTGGTGAGCCAAAAGAGTTCTTCCACACGAACCGCATTGACAAATTCCGGCGAGTGTGTGGAAATAAACACTTGACCTCCGTTTTGCGAATATTCCCGAAATTCTTCCGCTAATTCCAACAAGAGTTCAGGGTGAAGATAGTTTTCTGGTTCCTCAACGCAAAGTAATGGATGTCTGATTGGATCGTTCAGAAGCAACAGATAGGCGAACATTTTAATGGTGCCGTCCGAAACGAAACGGGAAATGAAGGGATCTTTAAAACTCCCATCCTTGAATTTCAAAATGATTCGTCCATCCGGAGTCTCTTCAGGCTCGACACTGTCGATGCCGGGTACACGTTGTTTGAATTTTTCTATGATCTTGTTGAAAACGTCGCGATGGTTTTCCCAAATGAATTTTGCCACCTGGGCCAAATTGTTTCCTGTCGTTGACAGGTGTTCGCTGTATCCGACATCTTCAATTTCTTTTGCCGTCTGAATCTGGAAGTTAGACACATACCAGTTGTCAAGTAAACGTCGAAATGCGCTGATAGCTTTAAACTTTTGGAATTGTCCCAAGCCCTTAATGGCCAAAATGTCTGGTGAATCCAATGTCTGTTCTTCGCGTTGATCTTCGAAATTCAGGCTGTCTGTATATTGGTCTTCGTTTGTGATAGCGGTTCCTCTCCCATATTGGAAATCGAGAAAACGATAGGGCTTCCCTTTTTGTCCACGGCGGTAACTTAAGAATTCTTTGGCAACCATAGGAATTGTTGTGCCATTTTGAAGGGCAATTTCTAAATGATAGGTGATGAGGGGTTGACTGCCGTGAAGTTCCGTATTCCTGAATTTGATTTCAAAAGTAATGGGACCTTCCGAACCGCGCGTGCACACTTCTTTGTATCCGCCACGTTTGTTGAGGGCGACTTTCACGTTGCTTTTCAACGCGTCACTCAAAAAACCAAATACGTCAAAAAGAGTGCTTTTCCCAGCACCATTCGCACCAAGAAACACCGAAAAGTTGCCTACATCTGTGATTTCAACGTTTTTGTAAACCTTGAAATTCTCAATAGTTATTTTTTCTATCTTCATAGAGTATATTTCTCAAAATCCAACGCAAAAATACATTTTTTTCGAATAAACTAATAGCAATATAGTTTGAATATTTCAGATTGTTGTTTCCTGCTATAATTGTTTAGAGGTAAATTGCTTACTCTTCCTCGCTATAGTACACCTTATAGTACTTCCCGCGCTCGTCCTCGCCCTGTTCCACGTGGTCGCGGTTGCCGTCGATGATGATCTGGATCTTGCGGTCGAGGCGGATGACGCGCTTGTAGGAGCGTTGCTGGCGGCGGAAGGCGTAGTCGGAGATGTCGAAGCTGTCGTCGATCACCACGTCGTTCTCCTCCTCGAAGCTCCGTTTGTACTGGCGGAAGCTCTCGATGACCTCGGGCTGTTCGATGACCTCGTTGGCGAACTCCTCCATCTCGAAGGTGTCGTTCTCCTTGAAGAACTCTAAGGAGCGGTTCAGCAGGTCGATTTGGTCGGCCTTGGAGACCTCGAACTGCTCGGGCAGCGCCTTGGTGACGAAGTTCTTGGCCATGGCCATCGCGTTCTGCGTGTTCGCGTAGCCGTCCTTGCGCTGCCGCACGTGCAGGAAGTCG
This sequence comes from uncultured Bacteroidales bacterium, assembly GCA_946413585.1. GTDB lineage: Bacteria > Bacteroidota > Bacteroidia > Bacteroidales > WCHB1-69 > F23-D06. Next base: position 12,249 of record CAMKLG010000059.1, on the reverse strand, counting down.
TCCATCCAGTACTGCGCCTCGATGCCGCGGTTGGTGTTATCGACCACGGCCACCACGTAGCCGTTTTCGCGCTCCTTGTTGAAGATGAGGCAGCCCTTGTCGAGCTTCTTGATGTTGATGCCCTGCTCGCTTTCGAGGTTGAAGTTGCCGCCCTCGTGCAGCACCCGCAGGAAAGTGTCCTTGTTCTCCGACTTGAACAGTCCGACGGCATCCACGGTGTCGCCATCCACGATGCAGTCGCGGAAATAGACCGTGTAGAACTCCCCGCCCTTGATTTTCGGGTGGGAGCTCTGCTCGTAGAGGTGTTTGGCGAGGTTCACCGACTGCTCGTGGAGTGTCTCGGGGTCGTCGAAGATCTTTGACGCCGCGCCATAGACCACGTTGAACTCAATGCCGCTGTCGTGGTAGAGTTGATAATATTCATCGGACGTGAAAGAGGAGAGAAAATACTTTAATAGAACTATACGCAACTCTTTGTTGCCTGTGTTCAAAAATGAAGATGAAAGAAAAAGGCTTTCTGCCTCATTTCTGTTGCCGACGAAATGAGCCGTTGCAACTTCTAAATTACATTTTACTATATTAATCATAATACTAGCACCATAATGTTTGTATTGCCGATAATTCATCATTATCAAAACACCAATTATCAGTAATGGAAAATTGTTTGTATGTTAAACCCCAGAAAACAACAAATATTTCAGGTTGGGTAAGAAAAGATATTTCCGCATATCGACTTCTATTATCATCATAAATATGTTGGATCTTTGTATTGTTTTCTTCAATAAAGGCTTCTATCTCGTTCTCTATCTTAATTTGTTCTTCAGGTGTAAAAAAATCTAAAATCGCTTTCATTTGTTTAACGGATAACTCTCTGTCAAAATCCGTTAATGCATATTTATACACTTTCCCTTCTAATTTCCGCAACAATGTATAGACAATGTCGTTTTTGTGCGATTTCAGATAATCATTTACTTTGGAAAACTCTTCATCGGCTAATTCGTATAATGACAATAGACGATATATACGATGCTTCATTTCATCAGGAAGCTCAATATCTTGTTTATAGTATAAAATGTGAGCAGAGTTTGCCCAAGCATGCTGATTCATAGTTCTGACTTGAATTTCAAAAATAAAATCAGAATCATCAAAGTCTATTACATCAGGCCTAATAGATACGTCATAGTGATTTGATTGGTAATCTAATCGATTAAAATCAATCTGCTCCTTTTTTTTCTCAACTTTTCTTACCGTAAAAAAAGTGCATATTATACTATCAACTATATCTAAATCTGATAAGAAAGGGCATACAACTCGTACACCTAATTTGTCTCTCAAATCATTATAGGTATAAGGTCTCTCTTTTGATTTTCGTTGTATTTTCTTGATAATGCTTTGAATCTCTTTTGTCCTAAAAGATATTTCTGGGTGCATTTCTTTTTTATACAAAGCATTTTTTAAGATAGAAACAACATTTTCTCCCAATTTTTTTAATTTAGGCTCCTCTTCTTTCCATTTAGTTGCAATTTGTGACGCATCCATTATTTTATCTTCTTAATTCTTGATTCTATAGTGGCTGTACAGATGTCAGTTTGTTCATCTCGTTGCAAATTAACCTTGCCTTCCAATGAACCATTTGATCCCACAATTGAAATGCCGTTCTCGAATTGCAATAATATTTTCTCAACATGGGAATTAACCAAAGTGTTATCTTTTGTGTATGTCTCAAAAGCAAAATTTTTACTTGTTAAGAATAGCTCATATTGATTCTTGTGCTCTGTGCAAACCAAATAATTATTTGCAAACTCTCTCGGACTAATTGTGTTCTGATTCATTTGAAGATATGAATTCAAATCCTGGACATATTTCGCGCGAGTTAAGACATCAGGTATACTATCAATAAATTCTCTTGTATGGTTATAGAAATTCTTTGTGGCTATCTTAGGATCATTGTAAGGAAAACAACCCATAAAATCGAGAAAAAACGAGTTTGTCCCCTTTTTATCTTTTATATTAATTTGATAATCCATTAGTATTCCATCATAATCAACAGAAAATGCATTTCTATCAACAATTAATGCCACTTTGAACACTTTTGTTTTATTTGTAAGCATTAAATCTCTCACTTCCGCGACATTGAATGTTCGTGTTGTTTGGTCCAAAACAAGTTGTGCCCCGTTATCTCTTTCTAATTTTAGTATTACACAAACATGATTAGATGTGATAACACCTTTAATAATCAAAAGTATGCCAGCAGAATTACTTCCTTTCTGAAAATTAAAAAGATTTGTAGCAATATCCTTAGAGGATTGTATGAAAACATTATCGGATTCTAACAAATCTCTGACACAAGTTGGAACTGAAGAAGTTGTTTCATCTCGAAAACAGACTTTAAAGGCTTGGTCGCTATTTAAAGCTGATTTTACTTTGTCTTGAAAAAAGAGTCGCAACCCATCTGTGATAGTACTCTCGTTTTCACTATAATAAGGAGAGCCTTCTTCATCTTTCTTGTGTTTGGGTATATCATGAATAATTAGTTTTTCAATGATAAGTTGAGAATAATCAATTCTTGCCATGGGTTTATTATTTATTGTTAATAATTTCCTCCATTATCCCTACAGCCTCCTGCTCTTTCAGATACGCTTGGTAACGGAGTTCGTTTGCTTGTAACACTTTGTCGTTTATCTCTTTTTGTTTCGATTCGTTTTTGAGGAGCGGAATCCCCATGTTTGCAATGTGGAAAGCTTCAATATGGTCAACGACAGCACCGTATGTCAATGACTTCAGCAGTAATTGACCATATTCGGAGTTCAGCCAGCTAAAGACATATCCAATTGTATCTAAATTATTGCTTTCAATACGAATCAAGTCATGCGTTCCTACCCAACCAACCCAATGTTTGGGGACAAGAACTGTTTTTCCTATCGTACCAGAGCAGGTTACAATAATTGTGTTTTCTTTTATCTCTAATTGCTTCTTTATACGTTCCTCATGCTGAGAAAAAGAAAGATATTTTTTTTCAAAGCCATTGGGATCCAATTCTAATAGTTGCTTGCCGTTTAAGTAAGGAACACCGTGTTTACTATCTACGAATACTCTTGTAAATCTATTTCCAGTGAAAATCTTATCACTTAATCGTTTGTCTTTTAATGGAACAAGCTCTTTGCAATTATCATTGATGATTTCTTTAGCAACTAATATCTCTGGAGCATGATACGAGCAATCCAATCTCAAATCCAGTCGGCTCAATTTGGTGGTGTAGTTGCGTAGATCAACGTGTTCGTCGAAATATTTCGGCTTCAAATCCTCTATGGGTGGCAGGTTTAGTTCCTGGTAAAGAATCCTCTCTGCATCGTCCATCAGTTCGTTGGATTGGTCGCGCAATTCGTAGGATTCTATAACCAGATCGTGTATCTTCTTCTTAATCAAATCCGGTGCATCAGGGATGATGATGTTTTTCAGATGCTCGGGCTCAATATGTTGGATAACCGCACCGTAATTGTTATTTTGTAATAACTGTTGGCCAATAGGGGTCTTGAAATAGGCATAAATATAGCCCGTGTCAATTTCCTTTTTACCAGTTAAACGTAACATATCGTGGCTAAACACTTTTCCGTCCAGTGTTCTGCCAACGATGCTACAGTTGCCGATAGTGCCAGAAACGGTCATTAAGAGCATTCCCTTTTTCACTTTCAAGGCATCTATGTCAACATCTGTGTTTTCCGAAATATATCTTGCCGGCTGGGGATATACATCGGTTATTGATGCGGGTTGATAAAATGGAATACCTTCTGCTCTGTCAACATAAATTCTTTTGAATCTGCCTCTTACGTAAGCGTTTCCAACCAAACCATCCTCACCCCAAAGGTGGACATATCCGTATTTGCAATGCTCCACCCTGTATTTTGCGGCTTTGGCATCAAGGTTGAATGCGCTGGCCTCTAAACGGGTGTTGTTGGAAAGCACTTCCGAGAGTCCGACCGATGTGTATTTCAACGGATCGGGAGCCAAAGGATTGGGAATTTCAACCTCTTTGGTTTGTAGCTTGTAGGCCAAATTACCGGTTACCATGCGATGCCCTCCTCCCTTTTCCATTTGGCAAACACATCCGCCACCAAAACAGTCTGGTCGTTTATCCCTTTCTCCTGGTGCGTCTCCTTGCGGTAGATGACGTTCCCTTCGGTATCACGCTCTGTAATCGTCTCCTCCTTTTCTGTCATGATGATGTTCCCCTTCTCATCCCGTTTGAAGATGATGTTGCCGCGTTTGTCGTGTCCGATGTGGTCAATCATCGTCATAAAAATATCGTAATCGATGATTTGACCGCTCTTTTCCTCCTCGTCTATCTCTTTTTGCGTTTTCTTCTGCAGAATCAGGATGGAGCACTGTGTTCCGTTGTGCGGCTGGAAAGCGTCGGCGTGCAAATCCACGCTGGCAACAATACGGGTCTTTTTAATCAGCCAATGACGGATATATTCCAACCCAGGCGAACCGAGAATACTGTCGGGCAGCACGATGGCGGTTCTTCCGCCCTCCTTCAACAGTTGCATGATCCTTTCTATGAAAAGCTGCTCGGGCGGAACACTGCTTTGCAAACGCGAAGTCATACTCCAATTACCCTTGTCGTCTTTCTGCCAGATGTGACCCAAATCAAATTGTTCCAGCACTTGCGTGTCGCGGATCGGGATTTTGGAACCGAACGGTGGATTGGTCACAATCACATCAAAAAAGCCTATCGTGGTGTGGTTTTTTATCGTGTTTCTCTTAACACCCAGTGCATCCTCCAAGTGTGCCCTTGTGTTGGCATCCCATTCTTGCGGCGGAAGCAAAGTGTTCATCTGCATAATGTTGCCACTTCCGTCGTTGTTCATCACCATGTTCATTTTGGTTGCCTTCACCAAGTCGGGATTGATGTCGAAACCGAAGAAATTCTCTTTGGCCGTTTCAGAGATGGTATTGTTATAGGCACTCAATATTTCGTTGCTCCACGAAGCCTTGTCACCATACTGTTCTTTGAAACGGTCTTGCAAGCGTTCTATCACCTTGTTCATGGCCGTCACCACAAATCCGCCCGTGCCGCAGCTGCTGTCCAGCACCTTCTCGTCGTCTTTCGGGTTGATCATATCGACCGCCATCTTCATCACGTTGCGCGGTGTGAAGAACTCGCCTCTGTCACCGCGCAAGTTGGCCCCCACAATCTCCTCGTATGCTTTGCCTTTGATGTCAATATTTGTGTTGAGCAGCGCATATTTCTGGAGTTCAGCCACAAGGAACGTCAACGTTCTCGGAGTCAGCTTGATGGTGTCATTTTCATCAAAGATTTGCGGGTTCTTTTTCTTGACTTTCTCAAAAATCTTGGAAATCCTTTTATAGACTGTTGCTTGCCCGTCTTTGTAGTTCCGTTCCTTCGATGTGGTGTAAAACTCGATAGGCTCAAGCAAATTGCGTTCATCGTGAATCTTGCAGAAGATCACCTTTAGAAACTCAAAGAATGCGGGTTGTTTTTGCAGACCTTCGTTGATATAAATGATGTTGTGACAAGTTCGGAACGTGAAAAGCAGATTGTCATCGAAAGCCTTTTTGAGCGTGTTGCGGTTGGGGCGTTCGTTTTCGTCCGTCGTGCCATCAGCGGAAGGAATGTCGTTGTATTCACAAAAATCAAAATGGCCTTTTTCGTCCACCGTTTTGTGATAAACCGTTTTGTGAAGGCCATTTGTCCACATTCCCCACTCACAGTTGTTGCACGCTGACATGTAAGACTTCAGCTGCTCCAATCCATTGTCCTTGTCTGTCGGTTTTACGGCTTCTTTTTTACATTCGATGATGATGGAAATATTCTGCTGGTCTTTCTTTTCCTCTGCTGTGGTGCCCTCGGGGAAAATCACAATGTCGGCACGTTTCCTGCCTGAGCCTATTTGCACATGGTACTCCACGGCGATGCGCTCTTTGTTGTATTTGTGTTCGTTCACCAAACGTTTTTCAACAGTCTGGCGCACGTACTCTTCGGGGGTGTCGTTGCGGATAGTCCCGTCAACATAATCGCGGACTTTCCCCTCGGGGATGATTAAAACCGTATTATTTTCCATTTGCAATTTATTACAGAATCAGGACAAATACCCACTTGCCTTTTCAACCCGCAAAAATAGCAAAAAACGAAACATAATTTGCATTTTTTAAGACTTTTTCTGCACGTGGCGAAAAAAGTAGAAAATACGTATAACCTACATCAGCATCCCTTATCCGTCCATGTCCCTGCAAGCGACGTATTCGTCGCACCGCCACCCCGCCACCCACACAAAGCTCAGCTGGATTGTTGCGAAGCCAACTTGCCGGCAAGGGCATTCAGCGAGACACACTCTTCGCGTGTGATCCGTTTGGAGAAGGGGTCTTCAGTGGTGGCCTCCGTCATGAAAAGCATTTTTCCTTGGCTGCATGCGTCGAGGAAGCTTCCTGAGGGCTTGTAGTAGTTTGAGAAGCCGTTCGGAACGAGTTGGATGACTGGCAATCCTTCGCGTAATGCTTCTTCCAGCACCAGCTTCTCCCACGGGCTGATGAAAGGGCCAATCAATACCGCACCTTGTCTTGCGGAAACGATACAATTGTTCATGTAGTTCCGCCGCTCCGTTTCTGTCCATTTGCTTCTGACATGTACGGCATTAAGAGGATAATCCAGTAAATGCAGGTTGCCCACGGTGGAGAACGTATGCCCTCCAAATCTGACATTCCGTAGTACGGCAAAACAGTCGGAGTGCTGCCTTTTCATCATCAATCGGCGGGGATTGTCCCATACATAATTAATCATGTTCTGCAACTGCCCAGCGTGGCGCAGAATCCTGTCATGGTAGCCTTTCTCCCATAACGGTTTCAAAGGTTTCTCGTCAGGAGGCGTGGGTAGCAGGGCATTGTATGCTTTTGTACAGCCTACCATAAACCCTCTCACCACATCTCCCACGGAGATGTCCATTTCCTCTCTGACAAAGATGATCCCATGGAAGTGGTCGGGCATAAGTTGTGAGGCAATCAACGAGATGTTGCGCTGGCACTTTTCGCCTATTCTCTCGCTTTTTTTCGCGGCAAATTGTTTTTGCAATGCTGGGATGTCTTTCCAACACTGCAAAACCTTTTCTCCAAGCGCGGTGGGGCGGATGAATGCGGCTTCAGGATAGTCGCCTTTCAGTGTGCCCAATATCGGGAGACGCCCTTCTGTGCATAATGTGATCATGTAGATGCACCGCCCGTGGTAGTCGTTTTGAAGGCAGCGGCGGTGTGCCTTCGGCAGAGGTCTTTTGTCTTTAGGTTTCATAAGTTTTTCTTTTGTTTCAAGGTGCAAAAGTAGCAATAATTTGCTTTGGCTCGGCAGGGCGAAAACTTTCACTCGGCGCGACGAATACGTCGCTTGCAGGGACGGGGAACCGCCAATTACTAACTCCTAACTACTAACTCCTAACTGCTTGCTCCATCTTCCCCAGCCAATGGTACGCCGCCTTGAAGGTCGGGATGTTGTGGATGCTGCAGACCAGCTTGTGGTTGGCCTCCTTGAGCTGCACCACCGGGTGATTCGCCTGCATGAACAGCAGGAACTTGCCGAATTCGTCGGACTGGAAGTACCGCGACTGCGAGTTGCCGGTGAAGTAGCCGTGGAAGGTCCGCTTCTTGAGGATGATCTTCTCGAAGTGGAGGTCGGCGGCGAGCATCCGCAACGGGATGGTCTGCATCAGCTCCTCGGTCTCGCGCGGCATCGGCCCGAAAATGTCGGTGACCTTCTTGCGGAACTCTTCCAACTTCTGCGGCTCCCGGATGGATTCCAATTCCTTGTAGAGGTTCATGCGCTCGGTGACGTTGGAGATGTACGTGGAGGGGAACAGCGCTTCGATATCGGTTTCCAACGAGCACTCCCGGCGCAACAACGCGCTGTTGTCGGCCATCTGCAGGTCGCCAAGGCCCTCGTCGCCGGCGTCTTTCATCTCCTGGATGGCCTCGTTGAGGATTTTCTGGTACATGTCGTAGCCCATCTCGTTGATGAAGCCGCTCTGGTCGGCACCGAGGATGTCGCCGGCACCGCGGATGTCCAAGTCGCGGAGGGCAATATGGATGCCGCTGCCGATGTCGCTGAACTGCTCGATGGCTTGCAAACGCTTGCGCGCCTGGTCGTTGAGGGTGTCCCACGGCTTGATGAAGAGGTAGCAGTAGGCCTTCTGGTTGTTGCGGCCCACGCGCCCGCGCAGCTGGTGCAATACATTCAACGCGAAGTTCTGAGCGTCGTTGATGATCATCGTGTTGGCGTTCACGATGTCCAAGCCGGACTCCACAATCGTGGTGGAAACCAACACGTCGTACTCGCCGTTGATGAATTGCGTCATGATCTTCTCCAACTGGTCGCCCTCCATCTGACCGTGTCCGATGGCTACCCGCGCATTCGGAACTAATCGTTGAATTAACCCCGCTAATTCTTTGATATTCTGAATCTTGTTGTGGATGACAAACACCTGCCCGCCACGGTTCAGCTCGAACTGGATGGCGTCGCGCATGATGTCTTCGTCGAAGACGTGCACCTGCGTGTCGATGGGCTGACGGTTGGGCGGGGGAGTGGTGATGACGGAGATGTCCCGGGCCCCGATGAGCGAGAACTGCAGCGTGCGCGGGATCGGTGTCGCCGACATGGTGAGCGTGTCGATGGTGGTCCTCAACTCTCGGATCTTCTCTTTCGCGGCCACCCCGAACTTCTGCTCCTCGTCAATGATCAGCAATCCCAAATCCTTGAAAACCACGTCTTTGCTCAAAATCCGGTGCGTGCCGATGAGGATATCGACTTTGCCCTCTTTCACGCTCTTCAGCGTCTCCTTGATCTCTTTCGTGCTTTTGAACCGGTTGATATACGCGATGTTACACGGCATATTGGCCAAACGCTCGCTGAAGGTGTAGTAGTGCTGCATGGAGAGCACGGTGGTGGGCACCAAGACGGCCACCTGCTTGCTGTCGCACACGGCCTTGAACGCCGCTCGGATGGCGATTTCGGTCTTGCCGAAGCCCACGTCGCCACAAATCAAACGGTCCATCGGGTGGTCGCTCTCCATGTCGGCCTTCACCTCGGCCAAGGTCTTGATCTGGTCGGGGGTGTCTTCGTAGATGAACGACGATTCCAGCGTGCTTTGCAGGAAGTTGTCGGGCGAGAAGGCGAACCCTTTCTTGGCTTTGCGCTCGGAGTAGAGCTTGATCAAGTCGATGGCTAACTCCTTGACCCGCTTCTTGGTACGTTCCTTGAGCTTCTCCCAGCTGCCGGAGCTGAGACGGTGGATGGTCGGCGGCGTGCCCTCCTTGCCGACGTATTTGCTGATTTTGTGCAGCGCGTGGATGCTCAGGTAGAGCGTGTCGCCGTCTTTGTAGCTGATTTTGATGACCTCCTGCGTGCTGTCGCCCATCTGCATCTTCTGCAAACCCTCGTAAACACCGATGCCGTGGTCGATGTGAGTAACATAATCGCCGGGCTGCAGGTCGTATATCTCCCTGAGTGTCAGGGCTTCGCTCTTCTTGTAACGGTCGCGCAAAACCATCCGCTGGAACTTGTTCCAGAACTGGTGGTCGGTGTAGAGCGCGATTTTGTGGTCCGCGTCGGTGAATCCCTCGTGCAGCACCTCGCGCAACGGCGTGTAGAGCTGCTCGATCTTGTACGCGGCGTCGTTCTGACGATTGTACTTGCTGAGGATGTCGAGCATCACCTTGTAGAGACGGTCGAGTTGCGACTGCGTCTCCGACAGGAAGTAGTTCTGGATGCCATGTTCCAGATTGTCAATCCATTCCAGCAGCAGGTAGTCGAAACTCTTGTCGAAATCGTGCTGCGGCTGCATTTTGAAGTCCAGCGAGAGGGCAGGGGAGTCGATCTCTTTGGTGTTGACATACACCCGCTGGAAATTCGCCACCTCTTTCAGGAAGGTCTTTTTGTTGATGATGGGAATCTCGTCAACGGTAAAATATTCATTATCAACAATATCCTGATACGAGGTGTGGATGGTGGAGGCGATGTTGGCGGCGTGCATCTGCCATACGACGGTCGTTCCCGGCAGTGCGGAGAAGAACGGCACGCGCTCGCCGTCGCCAGACTCTTTCTGCGAGATGGGAGTCATGATGTAGATCTGATCCACCTCTTGCACAGAGAGTTGCGTCTCGGGGTTGAAGAAGCGGATGGAGTCGATGCGGTCGCCCTCGAACTCGATTCGGATGGGGTATTCTTCGGAATAGGAGAAGATGTCGAAGATGTTACCGCGCCAGGCGAACTGCCCCGGCTCATAGACGAAGTCCTCGGGCAGGTACTCCAATTCGTAGAGTTTGTTGAGGAAATCGTCGGAGAGGATCTCCTCGCCGCGCTTCACGGAGAAGGATTTCCGGTCGATATAGTCCTGGGTGACAACGGTTTCCGCCACGCCTTCGGGGTAGGAGACGAGGATAAGTGGCTGCGCGTCGGGCATCGACAGTTTGTGGAGGATTTCGGCACGGAGTTTCACATTCGAGGAGTCGGTCTCGCCCCAGCGGCTGTTGCGCTTGTACGACGACGGCAGGTAGAGTACCCGCTTGTCCTGCAGCGTGTTACTGCGGTCGTTGAGCAGCACTTCCATGTCGCTGTAGAAGAAGGCGGCCTCCTCGCTGTCGCGGAAGACGAACAGCTGTGTTGTGGTGCTTTTTTCCACGGTCTGTGCCGCGATGAAGGCAAGTGCGGAGCCTTTGATGCCGTTTATGGCAATAACCGAACCGGAGACATTCGCGTCCAATGATTTCGCAAGTGCCTCGGATTCAGTATTATAGTACCTATTTTTTAATTCTTGCAGGTTCATAACAAAATCGCCGCGAAGATACGAAATTTGGCGGTTGGCTGGTCGCCGCACGTTGTTGGGTTTTCCCACGTTGTTGGGTTTCCCTACAGACCGTCCTATCCAAAAAAAATTGTACTTTTGCGCGCTTTTTAACCCTATCGTTTTGGACAATCGTAAAAAGAAAATCGTCACCATTCTCGGGGCGCGGCCGCAGTTCATCAAAGCCGCCGTGGTCTCGCGTGCGCTGTCGGAATATTCTGACATTCAGGAAATTGTGGTGCACACGGGACAGCATTTCGACCGCAATATGTCGCAGCTTTTCTTCGAACAGATGGGCATCCCGGAACCCGACTACAACCTTGACATCCACGGGCTCCCGCACGGGGCGCTCACCGGCCGCATGATTGAACGCATCGAGGAGGTGCTGCTGGCCGAGAAGCCCGACTGGGTGATGGTTTACGGCGACACCGACTCCACACTCGCCGGCGCGCTGGCGGCCAAGAAACTGCACATCCGCGTGGCGCACGTCGAAGCCGGACTGCGCTCCTTCAACGAAGCCATGCCCGAGGAAATCAACCGCGTGCTCACCGACCGCCTCAGCGACCTGCTCTTCTGCCCGTCGGAATCGGCGGTGCGCAACGTCCACGACGGCGGCTGCCTGGCTCCCGGCGCGAAAATCGTGATGTGTGGGGATGTGATGAAGGATGCTGCTAAAAAATTTTATCCACACAGGCGCAAGGCCGACGCCGCAGTCCAAGTCCCTTTCATCCTTTGTACGTTCCATCGTGCCGAAAACGTGGATGACAGCGAGACGCTCAGGAACTTGCTGGACGCCCTCGAACAGATCTGCGCCATCGCCCCGGTGGTCTGCCCCCTGCACCCGCACACCCGCAAGAGCATGGAAACCATCGGCTTCGTCCCGGAACAGTCCCCCATCCGCTTCATCGCGCCCGTGGGCTACCTGGAGATGCTGTATCTGCTCGGCGACTGCTCTCTGGTGCTGACCGACAGCGGCGGACTGCAGAAGGAAGCCTACTATATGGGGAAATACTGCGTCACGCTGCGCAACGAGACCGAATGGACCGAGTTGGTGGATTGCGGCTACAACCGCATCGTCGGCACCGTCCCTGCCGTCATCCTCCCGGCCGTCCACGAACTCTTCGCCAAAACCCCGGAATTCCCCGTCGAACTCTACGGCGACGGCCACGCCTCAGAACTCATCGCCAAAACCTTACACCAAACTCCTGTCCCCTAATCCACTACTCCCCAATCCCTGCTCCCTAATTCCTACTCTCTATTCCCCACTTTCTACTCCCTACTCCCTACTCCCTATTCCCTATTCCCTATTCCCTATTCCCTAAATGAAAAAAACCGCCCTCGCCCTTCTGCTGTCACTCTTCCTGCTGCCGTTGCTGTTGCCGGCACAGGTGGATGTCCGTTTTTCGCA
>CAMKLG010000058.1 GCA_946413585.1 uncultured Bacteroidales bacterium | reverse complement strand
GTGGCACCGCCCATGGGGAAAGCATAGACGGTCTCCGGCACCTGCGCGGAAACAGTGTATGCCAACAAAGAAAAAAGCACAAAGAAAGTGAGTTTATGCGCAAAACGTGTGTAACTCGTCATCTCGCAAAACCGCCACATGGGGTGGTAAAGCTCTGATATATAACAATTTACATATTTTAACATCACCTGATTTACCAATTACAAAAAAATGTGCAAAGATACACTTTTTTTGCATAAGCACTTGGAAATTTGTCGTTTTGTATTATTGCGTCAGTGGTAATCATGCATTAAAAAAGGCCGCCCCGGAAATCTCCGGAACGACCTTTTTTAGTTGAAGGTTGAGAGTTTATAGTTTAGTGTTTATCTCTAACCCTTAAACCATAAACCATAAACCATAAACCTTAAACCATAAACCCTAAACCTTAAACCCTAAACTCTAAACTATTTTTTCACGAACCGTTTCGTCACCATGCCCTGCTCGGTCTTCACGCGCACGAAATACATGCCGTCGGCCAGAGCGGAAACATTGATGCGGGTCATGTTGTCGATCACGTTGACCGTGTTAATCAGTTTACCATAAACATCGTAAACCTCCATGCCAGTCACGTTCACGTCGCCATCGATGCGAACATCAATATATTCCTTGGCGGGGTTCGGATACAAAGTCACGCTGTTCTCCAGATAGTTGTTGATGCCCACTGTTGTGGTAGCAGAGACAAGGGCACTCCACTCACTCTGGCCGCCATCGCTACAGTTGGCCTGCACCTGAATTTCATACGTGGTCTGCGGGATGAGGCCCGTAATCGTGTAGGAGTTCGTCGAGGATGCAGCAGAAGACAGCGTACCGTTCTCAGGACGATATTGGATGTTCCAACTGCTAACGTTGGGATCAGCATTCCAGGAGATGGTAATGCTCTCGTGCGTGATATTGCTGGTCGTCACATTCGTAGGAGTCGGGCAAGGTGCAGGACCTGCGTTCTGCGTGGTGAAGGTCTGCTCCGTACCGTAAACAGTCTGACCATTGAAGGTGATGAACGCTTTGTAGGTGTAGCTGGTGCCAGCCGTCAAACCGGTGAGGTTAGCAGTGAAGTTGTTACCCGTGCCCGTACCTGCGATTTGCGTATAAGTGCCACCCATGGTGGTTTTCCACTCGAAGCCCTTAGCCGTGATGGTCACGTTGTCAGGATTCGTGATGGTAGCGTTCAAGGTTGCCGTGGTTTGTTCAATGTTGCTAGCTGCGGCCGTCGTCACGGTAGGATCGGTGATGACAGGGCCAGGACCAGAACCGTCGGCAGTCACCGTCAGGTTGGTGATGGTGGCAGGAGGTTGCGTACCCACAGAACCATCATTCTTCCATGCAAACACTAACAGAGCGGTAGAAGTAGCGGTCGGGGTTGCATTCGGGTTGGGCATCTTCGCCACCACATGCACAGTGCCCGTAGCCATGTTCATGATATAATGATAGGAAGATTGTGTGCCATAACCGTTGGAGTAGAAGTCGTAAGCGTCGGTAGAGTAGCTGTTGATGCCGTAGGTTCCCGTGGGCACAGTAGTGGTGGCGGGGAATTGGGCAGAAGCAGGAGCCAGGAACAGTTTCATGTAGTCGAAACTACCCTCGCCCTTCACCTCCACATCGAAGGTGATGGTGATGGAATCGTTGGTACCCACAGTAAACAACTTCTGGGCAGAAACCACAGAGGTGGAAGTGATAGTATAGTTCGGCGTGGTACCGTTGTCGGTCACGAACAGAGCACCTTCGTTGTTGACCGTACCCTTAGCCCAATAGTTTGTACAGTTTCCGTTGTTCAGCACCCATGCGTCAGCAGCATCGGTGAAGTCAGCTGTATAAGGAAGGTCGATAGGCAACATGGTGGTGGAAGCTGACAACTTGCTGGTCCAAGAACTGATGTCTGAGCTGCTACAGAGGGCACGGACATAGAAATTGTAAGTGGTGGAGTTGTTCAGATTCTGCACCGTAAACGGGTTGGTATTGGCGGTGACGTATGTAGCCTCCGAAGCATCCTCAGGATCGAAACCAGGAGCACCATAAGCGATTTCCCAAGAAGTGGCAGAGCCGACCTCCGTCCATCCCAGTTCAATGCTGGAAGTAGTCGCATCGTTAATCGTCAAGTTATGAGGTTTCGGACAAGTCGGAATCAGGTCAATGACCAGATTGTCAATATAAGTGTAACAAGTCGTTGTAGGATTGCCGTTGTAGAAGGCAATATATTGGCCATTGCCCGTATAATTGCTGAAGACCACCTCTTGCTCGATCCATGTGGAAACAGGGCTACCGGGATAAATCGTATCCACCGGCACGAAGGTTGTGGCATCGTTAGCATTCGTCATCACACCCACAATTGTATAGTCTGTTGAGTTATTAGCTCTGTACATGAATGTTGCCTGCAGGGTGTTCACCGGAATGGTGGCATCAAATTGCGGCACAACGGCGATGTTGTAAGTAGTGGAAGATGCATAGAAGTAGAGTGAGCCCACCCCCTCATAGTGCGTAGAATGCACGTAAGGTCTGGGAGATGAGTAAGTATTGATCTTGCCCCAACAAAGCGGATAAGCATTCTCACCCGTGCTGTAGGTGTCGAAATTCTCCGTATAAGGCAATTGGCTAATCGCCTCGCATTCCGTGGAAGCAGAGAACACTGAACTGTAGTTGCTGATGTCGCCACCGTTGCAGTCTGCCTGGACATAGAAATCATACGTGGTAGAAGGATTCAAGCCACTGACCGTGTAAGGATTGGTCGAAGCATTCACTGTGGTACCGTTGCCATGCGTGAAACCGACGGGACCGTACTCAATCAACCATGAAGTGGCCGTACCGTTCTCCGTCCATCCTAAATCAATGCTGGTGCTGGTGTTGTTCACCATATTCACTTGAGTGGGTTTCGGACAAGTCGGGATGAGTTCCACGACGACATTATCAACATAACCGGCATTGTAACTGCTCGTAGGTTGCGGTGCCCTGATGGCGATATACGCACCCGTGCCAGTGTATGCGTCCAACGGAATCTCGTAGTTGGTGTAGGTGTTGGAGGTGGTAACAACGTTGCCAACAGGCATAAACGTTGCCATATCAGTAGGATCTGTCATCACACCAATCTCCAAGGTGAAGGTGTAGGAAGAATTATTGCGAGCGTCAAAAGAGAGTTGCAGTGTGTTAATAGGATTCACAGTCACATCAATTTCAGGCAAAATGGCAACCTGATCGGAATATGAGGTACCCGAGGAGGTATAGAATCTCATTAAATTACTGCCAGAAGCCGCATACGTAGAACTCGTATAGATGATCGGATAGCCGGAGTAGGAGGTATTGGTGCCTATGTTGAAGTAGTTCCAGCAATTAGGCAGATTGTTTACAGCCGCAGAAGCGGTGGTGGCACCCGCGTGGGAATCAAAGTTCTCCATGTAAGGAAGAGCTGTAATAGCACCGCACTCCGTACTTTGGTTCACAACAACCCAGCTACTGAATTCGCCGCCACCGCAAATACTTCTCATACGGATATAGTACATCGTGTTGGGATTCAGACCGGAAAGTATGTAAGGAGCCGAGGTGACAGTACCTTCAGAATTCCAGGTAGTACCATCTGTGCTGGTCTCCAATTCCCAAGAAGATTCACCGTTACCAGGTACCCAGTTGAACGCGATACTGTTTTCCGTCACTGCAGACACATACACATTGGGAGCGATACAGGTGACGGTGTTGTCACACGGTGTACCAAAGATCACGTTGTTTCTCGTTGTGGTTGAGGTACCATCTGACGGAGTAGAAGAGATGCTGTAAGGAATATCATCTTGGTATGTATAACGACACAGGGACTGGCTGGCTGTGTGGTTTCTGAAATAATTGGTAGAACTCCAATTACCCGTGGCATCCACCACAATGACTGCGAGGTTGTCCGTGCCGTTGTACTGGAACGGGGTGGTGAAGTTGAAGGTGTTCCATCCAGGCGCGAAGGTGTAGTTGCCGCTATAGACCTGCTGTGCAGAAGAGGCATCCAGCCATGAAGAGCCAGAAGCGGAAGAGGTGTGCATCAAGTAAATCTGAATGTTACGGGTCGGATCGGCCACTGTGGTGGCTTCAAATGCGATAGAAGAGATATCTCCGGCACCGCCCATCTCAGATGACAAGAAGATCTGCTGCGTGTAGCTATATTCATAGAGAGAATATTCCGGGAGATAACTCGTCGTAGAGGTACCATCGCCAATGTGGAGGTCACCTCCATACAGACAAGTGGTGGAGAAGGTCTTCGTCACCACAGGTGCGCTACCTTCATCACACTCAGAACTAATCGTCAAGGTGTAAGCCGTCTCGGGAGTGAGGCCTGAGAGCATATAGCTATCTCCAGTAACCGTCTGGGTAGTCCAGCTGTCCATACCCGTTTCCGTGTAAGCGACCGTGTAACCGGTAGCGCCGAAAACAGCAGGTGTCCAGGTGAGCAAAGCAGAGGTACCTGTGATTTGGCTGACCGTCACATTCGTGGGAGCACTGCACAACGGAGTGGTCGTGAAGTGGCACGCTGAGCTCCAGGAGCTGAAATCGGCACCCGTGCCGCAATCTGCGCGCACATACACGTCGTATGCGGTGTTGTCTGTCAAATCAGTGAGGGTGTACGGGTGGGAAGCCACAGACTCAGGTGTACCGGTAGGGATAGCCATGCCTGAAGGAACTACCACCATTTCCCATTCGGTTTCATTACCGCCGGGCATCCAATTGATGTCAGCAGTGGTGGCCGTGATGTTGCTGGCCGTCACATTCGTGGGCTTGTCGCAAAGAGGGGTGAGATCCAACACGATGTTATCGATATATCCGTAGTTATAGCCGGAAGTCGGTTGAGGTGCTTTGATAGCAATATAAGAACCTGTGCCTGCGTAATTGGTGAGCGGCACTTCGAAGGTGTGGTAGCTGGTGGAGGTAACGCTGAGGGTCTGCACCGGCGTGAACGTCGAAGCATTCGTCGGATCGGTCATGACACCCACGACCAAGCTGAACGTATAGCTGGTTGAGTTCTGGCGGGCATCGAAAGTGAGCTGCAGCGTGTTCATCGGGAAGGTGTTCACATCGATTTCCGGCAGGATGGCAATCTGGTCGCTGTAAGTGCCGGAAGTAGTGTAGGTGTAGAAACGCACAGCGTTGCTACCAGAAGCAGCATACGTCGCACTGGTGTAGATGATCGGATAACCAGAATAGGAGGAGCTGGTACCGGTATTGAGGTTGGACCAGCAGTAAGGCAGGTTGTTGACAGACACTGAAGTGCTGGTGGAACCAGTATGAGCATCGAAATTCTCCATGAAAGGCAGTGAGGAGATCACGTCGCACAGAGTGGTGACATGGTGCACATTGGACATACTACTGTAGCTACCGCCACAATCAGACTGAATATAGAAATCGTAGCCCGTGGAAGCGCTCAGACCGGTCACCGTATAAGGATTGTCGTAAACCGTCTCTGTCGTGCCGATCGCAGAACCCGGAGTGAAACCAGTAGGACCGTATATAATCTCCCAAGAGGTGGCGTCTCCCGTTTCCGTCCAGCTCAGCGTAACACTGTTGGTCGTGACGTTGGAGGAGGCCACACCGATGGGTTTCGGACATTCGGGGATCAACTCCACGCGGATATTATCCACATAACCGGAATTGTAACTGGATGACGGTTGCGGAGCCTTCATCGCAATATATGCGCCCGTGCCAGTGTATGCACTCAACGGGATCTCATAATTCTCGTATGTGTTGGAAGTGGTGACGATGGTGTTGATGGGTTCAAACGTCGTTGCATCCGTAGGATCGCTCATCACACCAATCACCAAGGTGAAAGTATATGTGGAATTATTACGGGCATCAAAAGCAAGCTGCAACGTGCTAATCGGATTCTGATCCACATCGATAGCAGGCAGAATGGCAATTTGATCGGCATACGTTGTACCCGTGGTGGTGTAGAATCTCATGGCGTTAGAGCCGGAAGCCGCTAATGTGGCACTGGTATAGATGATCGGATAACCAGTATAGGAAGTATTGGTACCTTGGTTGTAATGACTCCAACAATAAGGCAGGTTACTGTTAGCCACTGACGTGCTGGTGGAACCTGTGTATGAATCAAAATTCTCCAAGATAGGCAGTGTGGTCATAGGAGCACATTCGGTACGTTGGTTCACTATGCTCCAACCGCTGGTTTCGCCGCCGCCACAGACAGAACGCAGACGAATATAATATAAGGTATTAGGATTCAGGTTATCGACAGTGTAAGGAGAAGTGCTCACCAGACCTTCAGAATTCCAGACGTTGCCGTCTTCGCTGTATTCAAGTTCCCAAGAACTCTCCGTATTACCGGGTGCCCAAGCGATGGAAACGCTGTTGTCAGTCACCCCCGTAACATATACATTGGGAGCGATACAAGTCACCGTATTATCGCAAGGAATGAAGAACTTCACGTCGCTTCTGTTGGTAGAGGTGGACATATTCGGGCTTCCCGAAGTGGGATTGGCAGGATCCGGATTCGAGCTGTCAGAATAATAATAGACGGTGCGGGTAGCGCCGGCATCATGAGCGCGGAACACGTATGAGCTGCCGTCATAGTCTCCAGAGTTGTCATCCACAGCAAGCACCAAGTTCTCCATGCCGTTATACTGGAACGGGGTGGAGAGCACAAAGGTGTTCCATCCTTGATGACAGTTCATGTGGCCGGAATAGACCTGTGTGAAGTTGGTAGGAGAAATGTAGTTTGAAGTGCCGGAGAAGGTGGACTGGGAAGTGTGACCCAAATAGACGGTCACATTCGATTTCTCAATAGTAGAGGTGGCATAGTCATAGAAGAAGGCGATACTGTCGATGGTGGCAGCACCGTTGAGTTCACTGGCAAGGAAAATCTGTTGAGAATAGGTGTAGTTATAGTAGTTGTTCACTGGGATGTGATAGGTGCTGACAGTGCCCTCGGTGAAGGGGTCACCTCCTGCCAAACAATGAGTGGTGAAACTGGTGGTGACAGGGGTTGTTTGACCCGCATCGCAGTTGGTAAGCACATATACATCGTATTCAGTGTCCGGATCCAAACCGGAAAGCATGTATTGCGTTCCCGTCACTGTTTCCGTGTTCCAGTTTTCCTGGCCTGCTTCTGAGTAACCCACCGTATAGCCGGTAGCGCCGAACTCAGCAGATTGCCAAGACACCAATGCGGAGGTTCCTGTGACTTGACCGACCGTCAATTGACGAGCCGGGGTACAAAGCGGATTGGTGGTGAAGACTTGTCTGAACGTCCAGGCACTGTAGTCGCCACCGCCGCAGTTAGCGCGCACATACACATCGTATTGTGTGTCGTCCAAAAGACCTTGCAGCGTGAAGGGATGAGAATAAGCGGTCTCGGGAGTGCCGGTTTCCACATCGGCATTATGCTCAACCGCCACCACTTCCCAAATCGACTCATCACCTTCGGGGGTCCAATCCACATCACAGCCTTCCACTGTGATGTTGGACAACACGACATTCTGAGGTTTCACACAGGTAGGAATCAGGTCAATAGTAAGATTGTCTATATAAGCATATCCGTTGGCAGTGGTATTCTTATTCATGAAGGCGATATAGTGACCATTGTCCTGGTAGTTACTGAAATCAACCGTCACATTTCTCCAAGTAGTAGGAGAAGAGCCGGGCATAATCGTATCCACAGGCTCGAAAGTGTTGATATCCGTAAAATCGGTCATCACACCCACAATCAATCTATCGCTGGTAGCATTGGCACGATACATGAAGTCAGCTTGCAGGCCGTTAATGGCAATGCTTTCATCAAAAGCAGGAGTAATAGCCACATTATAGGTGGTGGAAGAGCAATAGAAATACAAGGAAGCCACCCCATCGTAATGATTCGAGGAGTTACAATAGGGTCTATTGGAACTATACGTGTTAATTTTGGCCCAGCAAATCGGATAGGCATTCTCGCCAGTACTGTAAGAATCAAAATCTTCTTGGAAAGGCAGTTGGTCAAGAGCCACACAAGCGGTAGTGAATGAAACGCTTCTCCAGCCACTGGTATCGCCTGAAGAACAAATACCTGCCACACGCGCAGTGTAATTGGTGCTAGGCGACAACACGCCCAAAATGTCGTATGCTGTATCATTAACATTAATAGAAGTGGCATCGTTCTCCCAAGAACCATCAGCAGTCTTATATTGCAAAACATAGCTTGTGGCATCGATGGAGGAATACCATGAGAAAGAAGCATCCGTAGCTGTTACATTGGAAGCAGTGAGATGTGAAACTGGACGACAGAAATCTGCACTGGCACTCATCGTCAGTTGCAAATTAGGACGATAGGTGCTGCGAGTGCCCGTATTAGAGCCTGGATGGCTAGCAAAGCTGACATCGGAGTCGCTTTGACGATACAGACAGCTGTTGGTCACAGATGTATAGTAGAATTTCAGAGAACTGGAGTATTCAGGCATCGTTTTACTGCATACGATGACCAAATTATCTACGCCGTCGTATGGAAACGGATTATCCAATTGGAAAGTCCACCAACCCGTACTGCTTGGAACAGGTAAATTGGTGATGGAATAGACCTCCGTGAGATCTGACATCGGAAGCCAACTGCTTGTGGAAGTGTTCACAGAGTCCGCACTCGTACCCATATAAATGGTTAACGTAGAGAACGTGTAGGCTGAGGACGGAACATCCGACACATTGAAACTGATGGCAGTGATGAGACCCGCATTGTTAATTTGGGATGCTGGGTAGATCGTCTGCACCCACGTGTTCTTGTAAAAGTTGTCGAAAGGCGCGTAATAGGACGTTGACGTTCCCGTGCCAATCGTAATGGTCGTCTCTTGCGAGAAACCACTTATGCCCATTGTCAGGAGCATGAAACAAAAAAGTAGAATCTTTTTCATAAATAATGTATTTAGTTAGACATAAAATTCCAATCAAAAAGGTTAGTTCTCCTATAAAAACCAAGCAATAAAAGTAAACAATCATTTTTTTTAAATCCATTGTGTTACATCAAAAAATATCATTTTTTATCAACAGCCTAAAGTAACTATTTTCCAATTAGTTACAAGAATTTTGTTGAAAAAACAACAGCACAAAGGGGTCATCCGGCCACCTTTTCAGCGCACAAAAATGGAAGAAATCGAAGAAAAAATCCGCAAAACTTTGACTTTGAACTTTGACTTTGAACCCTCTCCCCTACTCCCTACTCCCTTCTCCCTATTCCCTATTCCCTATTCCCTTCTCCCTATTCCCTCAACCCTCAACCCTCAACAATAAAATCCCAACTTCCACGTTATCCTTCATTATTATAAACGAAAACCGAGCAAATGAACACGAAAATTTTATGGGCGGATGACGAAATCGATTTATTGAAACCGCATATATTATTCTTAAAATCAAAAGGTTACGATGTAATTCCCGCAATGAGCGGAATGGAAGCGCTGGAAATCCTCAAGAAGGAGTTTGTGAACATCATCTTCCTCGACGAAAACATGCCCGGACTGAGCGGACTGGAGACGCTGCAACGGCTTAAGAAAGACTACCCGCACCTTCCCATCGTGATGATCACCAAGAGCGAGGAGGAGCACATCATGGAGGATGCCATCGGCTCCAACATTGCAGACTACCTCATCAAACCCGTGAATCCCAACCAGATACTGCTTTGTCTGAAGAAAAACATCGACAATAAGAAGTTGGTAAGTGCGAAGGTGACCACCGACTATCAGCAGTCGTTCCGCGAACTCTCCATGCGCATCTCCGACCGGCTGAGCGTCCAGGAGTGGGCAGACCTCTACAAAGACCTGGTTAACTGGGAGTTGCAAATCGAGAAGATTGAAGACGAAAGCATTACCGAGATGTTGGCGGCCCAGAAGGAGGAGGCGGACATCCAGTTCGCCAAATTCGTGCAGCGCAACTACTTAGACTGGGTCAACGGTCGCACCGACGACAAGCCGCTGCAGTCGCACACCGTCTTGAAAGAGAAGCTCTTCCCGAAGTTGAATGACCAGAAGAGCACCTTCCTGTTCGTCATCGACAACCTGCGCTACGACCAATGGCGCAGCATCTATCCCCTCGTCCATGACTATTATTACATCCAAGACGAGAGCATCTGCTACAGCATCCTGCCCACGGCCACGCATTACGCGCGCAACGCCCTCTTTTCCGGGCTGATGCCGTCGGTGATTGCCAAAAAGTACCCCAACTTCTGGCTCAACGAAGGGGATGCCGGCAGCAAAAACCAGTATGAGGAGGAACTTTTGGGTGAATATCTCAAGCGTTACGGCAAGAACATCAAGTATTCCTACCACAAGATTCTGAATCCTGACTTCGCCAAGAAGGTGTTCGACAACTTCCACCAGATGCTCAACAACCCGCTGAATGTCATTGTATTCAACTTCGTGGACATGCTTTCGCACGCGGGCACGGACGTGCATGTGGTGCGCGAACTCGCCGACGACGAGAAATCCTACCGCAGCGTCACAGTCTCCTGGTTCGAGAACTCAGTCCTCTTCGAGATGATCAAGTATCTGTCGGAAAGGAAGATACCCATCATGATCACCACCGACCACGGCACCATCAAGGTGGATCGTGCGCTGAAGATGGTGGGCGAGCGCGACCTGAACACCAACCTGCGCTACAAAGTGGGACGCAGCAGCATGGACTATCCCGCCAAGGAAGTTTTCGAAATCAAGAATCCCGACGATGCCTTCCTGCCGAAGGAAAACATGACCCAACGGTTCATATTCGCCACAAAATCAGACTTTTTCGCATACCAGAACAACTTCAACCAGTACGTGAACCTCTATAAGAACACCTTCCAGCACGGCGGCATCTCCATGGAAGAAATGATGATTCCGTTTGTGGTGTTAGCGCCAAAGTAATGGTTATTGGTTATTGAAGTTTAGAGTTTAGGGTTTAGAGTTTAGGGGTTATAGTTTAAGGGAGTTTGGAGTTTGGAGTAGGCAATAGGCAAGAGGCAAAAGGCACACGTCATAGGTCATACGTCTAAGTTCAAAGTCAAAGTTCAAAGTTCAACGAAAAGTACGCCCCGACAACTGCTAACTGAATTTTAGTGTTTAAACTTTTTCAAAAAAATTATATCTTTGCGGTTTGAATTATAATGAATAATTTTAACCCAAAATAATCAAGAAAAATGAAAAAACAGATTCGTTTATTAATGGTTATCGCTGCGATGTTCCTCACTGTCAGCACCTTTGCACAAAAGCCCTTCGCTGGCAGAATTGTTTTTGAAATCACTGCAGAAGGCACGTCCAATCCTGCCATTGCCGCAGAATTAGCGGAAAGTTCTATGGAGTACATTGTGATGGGCAACAACTATCGCATGAACATGAACCAAGGCATTGACATTATCACCATTGCCAACGGCAACAACAAAACCTACACCGTCGTTTTGGGCATCCCTGGTTACGGCAACTATTACATCCAGAAAACCATGGAAGATATCCAAAAGAAAGAGAGTACCGTTAAAACAGACTACGAGTACACCGACGAAACCCGCACCATTGCTGGTTACAACTGCAAAAAAGTGAATGTGAAAGCCACTGATCTGGAAACTGATGAAGAAGAAACCGCTGTGATGTGGGTCACCACGGAACTGGGTCTTGGCGACGACATTAACTTCTACGACCATCCCGGTTTGAAGGGTTATCCGCTTCGCACCGAGGTAAAGACCGAAATTGACGGTGAAAATGTAACCGTTTGCACCACGGCAACTTCTGTCACCCCTGACAAGAAAATCAAACCCACGATGTTTTTGCTGCCTTCTGACGCAAAGAGTTTCGAAGAAGCTCCCGATGAACTTAAGCAAATGCTTGGCGGTGCCAGCGATGAAGAATAATCCCGGAAAAGAAAACAGCTGGCGGAAACTCACCGAAAACGAGATACACCAGCTTGTTCAACAAAACAACAGTGCAGACGACTGGAATGACATTTCCGTCGTCCGCACTTTTTCTGTTTTAAACATTCACAACTGCCATTTTGCTGGCGACATGAAAATCGAGGAGAACGTATCGATGTCAAATGTGCTGCACATCGAAAACTACCATATCGGTGCCCACAGCCGACTCTCCAACATCGGGACGCTCACCTTCACCGAGGAACACTATGGGTACCCCTTGGAACTATGCAACGAAGACGGTCGTTTTCAGGCAGTTGCAGTGCCCGAGATGAACTCCACCGACGTTTTCCAGTGCCTCTACACGGGCAAGCCCACGCTGTTCGAACACGAAGCGCCGACGGAAAAGCAAGGTCACATCGGTGCGCACTGCACCATCGAGAATGTCACCGCCATCCGTAATGTCCACATCGACGCATTCTCCGAGTTATCAGGATGTTGCGAGATTGCTCATGCATGGATTTCCTCTTCGGAGAAAGAGCCCGCCCGCATCGGGGCCGGGGTAGTCCTGCGCAACGCCATCGTGCACAAGGGCGCGCACCTCGACTCCCGCGCGTATCTCGCGGATGTGCTTGTCGGACAGCAGGTCAGCATTGCGGAAGGGGCACGCGTCTATCAGTCGGCCGTGGGCGACAACAGCCACATTTCGGGTTGCGAGGTCGGCCACGCCTTTATCTACCCATGTCACGAGCAGCACCACAGCAGCTCGTTCCTCATTGCCGCACACATCCAGGGACAGAGCAACATCGCGTCCGGCGCCACGCTCGGCTCCAACCACAACGGCCGCAAGAACGATGTCGATTTGGTGGCGGGCCGCGGTTTCTGGCCGGGACTCTGCAGTTCCCTCTCCTACCCTTGCTCTTTCGCGCCCTACACGCTCATTGCCAAGGGCGACTATCCCAAGCCCCTCTCCATTCCGTTCGCTTTCTCGTTGATCAACAACAATGTAAAGGACGGCTGCTTGGAAATCATGCCTGCTTTTTGGTGGATGTACAACGCCTACGCCCTCATGCGCAACGAATGGAAGTACCAAAACCGTGACAAACGCATTGAACACACACAACACTATGAATACAAACCACTTGCACCGGACACCATCCAGATTGCAAAGGAGAACCACCGTTTACTCTCCCAACATCTGGCTGGCAAAGCGGAGCTGCCCAAAATAGAGATGTCGAACCGGCCGGTGCGCATCCTCAAAGAGAAGGAGGCCGTCGTCGCCTACCGCGAAATGATGCTTTGCTATATGCTCGCAGAAGGCATCTTCAACAACAAACCCGAAAACTTGATCGAAATTCAAAAAAACAACGCTGAAACAAAGTGGATTAACGCCGGCGGAAACGTTCTGACCATTGAACAATGGCATCAAATCTGCCTCACCTCATCGTTGAAAGAGGCGCACGCGTTGCAGCTGGACTATACAGATGAAAACGGCTCTTGTATGTCTTTCCATGACGCGTTGAACCTGCTGCCCTATTTGTGTGAGGGCGAGGTCACGCCATCCCGCATCTTAGAACTCTGCCAAGAGGCTATCTCAGCGCAAAAACGCTTCTATGAACGAGTTATAGCAGAACGGACCAAGGATTTAAGTTCCGAATTCCGATTGACGAATCCCCTATTCCCCTATAAAAAGAAAGAGGCGATGGACGACCCCATCTGCCAAAAAGCAAAAGAATATATAAACAACAATCAACAACCAACAGCTAAAAGCTAAAAGCTAAAAGCCAATAGCTAACAGCCAACAACCAACAACAGTCAATTATACAATTATGGCCATATACGATGAAATTTTAAGCAAAAATGCCAAAATCGGCGTAATCGGTTTGGGCTATGTCGGACTTCCTTTGGCGATGGCCTTCGCACACAAAGCCCCCGTCATCGGATTTGACATCAACGAGGAGCATCTCAACGTGATGCGTGCGGGTACAGACCCGTGCAAAGAGCTGGACGACAGCGTGTTCGAGAATGCGGACATCTTGTTCACCTCCTCCTTGGACGATTTAGCCAAGGCTAGGTTTTACATTGTGGCGGTGCCGACTCCTATCGACAAGAACAACAAGCCCGATCTCACCCCATTGCTTGGCGCGACCCGTTCAGTGGGTAAGGTGCTGAAAAAAGGCGATTATGTGGTGTATGAATCCACTGTTTATCCTGGCTGTACCGAAGAGGATTGCGTGCCGTTGTTGGAGCAACTCTCCGGATTGAAAGCGGGTGTGGATTTCAAATTCGGTTACTCGCCCGAGCGCATCAATCCCGGCGAGAAAGTGCACACACTGGAGAAGACCATCAAGATTGTCTCCGGGTGCGATGATGAATCGTTGGAGCAGATTGCGAAGACCTACGAATTGGTGGTGCAGCCCGGCGTACACCGCGCACCGAGCGTCAAAGTGGCGGAAGCTGCCAAAATCATCGAAAACACGCAGCGCGACGTGAACATCGCCCTGATGAACGAACTGTCGATTCTGCTTGGCCGTATGGGCATCAATACCTACGATGTGCTGGAGGCTGCCGGCACCAAATGGAACTTCCTGCCGTTCTCCCCGGGTTTGGTGGGAGGTCACTGCATCGGTGTCGATCCCTACTACCTCGTCCACAAGGCTGCTGAGCTGAAATACCACACGCAAGTGATTTCCGCCGGGCGTTTCATCAACGACTCCATGGGCGGATATATCGGCAAGAAGGTGGTGAAACAGATCATCGCCTCGGGAAAACCCGCCAAAAACGCGCGGGTGCTGGTAATGGGCATCACTTTCAAGGAGAATGTGGCCGACATCCGCAACTCCAAGGTGGTTGACATCATTCACGAGTTGATGGACTACGGTGTCATGGTGGATGTGGTGGATCCGTTCGCCGATCCCGACGAAGTGAAGAAATGCTACAACATTGACCTGAAGCCGCAACCCGACGGTCCGTACAACGCCATCATCGCCGCCGTCGCCCACCGCGAGTACGAGAACCTCACCGAAGAATATTTCCAAAAATTGTCTGTCGGGAAGGGCATCCTCGCCGACATCAAAGGGCTGTACAGGAAGGTGGTGAAGGAGATGACGTACTGGAGCCTGTAGGCAGTTAGTAGTTGGCGGTTGGCTTTTAGCTGTTAGCTATTGGCGGTTAGCTGTTAGCTGTGGATGTTGGATGTTGGTAGTTAGCAGTTTGCAGTTTGCAGTTTGCAGTTGCGGGGTTAGTGGTTGGTATAATAAAAATTGTATTTTTGCAAAATCAATATTAATATTTACCAGCCGCTTTTAAGGCTTAAAATTTTATCAAAATGAAAAGATTTGCAAACTACTATTCAGTATTATTATTAGCTATCGTCACGGTGTTTTTTGCCGGATGTACAAAAGATGAGCCCAATAATGGTGGAGATACTCCCAACCACAATGGCGCAGGCTTGATCAACGGCTTGTACACAATCAACGAAGACGGCGGTCAGGTGAAATTCTCACAGGGAAATTTATGGTACATCGGAAGCGCACAAAAACCCTATTGGAAGTTCGCTGAACACCAAACAGATTTTATAGGCAGCGCACAAGATGGGACATCTGAAAATGTTGACAGAGATCTCTTTGGATTCGCAGCAAACGGTTACAACCACGGGGCGGTTTGTTATCAACCTTGGAGCACCAGTATGAGTAATGAAGATTACTTTGCTTATGGGGATTACACCCTAAATCTTTACGACCAAACAGGCATAGCAGATTGGGGATATAACGCCATACGTAACGGCGGCAACAAAGAGAACTACGGTTGGCGCACCTTAACTAGGGACGAATGGGTATATTTGTTCAACACACGCACCACCGCTTCCGGCATCCGCTATGTTAAAGGCATTGTAAATTCAGTGAATGGTATAATCGTTTTACCTGACAACTGGGATTCATCTGTTTATGATTTGAACAACATTAACGAAGAGATGGCCAATTATGAGGGGAATACTATCTCCGCCGAAGTCTGGAATAGTGTCTTTGAAACAAAAGGAGTGGTGTTCTTGCCAGCCGCAGGCTACCGTTGTGGAAGCATGTGTGGCGGGACTAATAGTTACGGAGATTATTGGTCATCTACTGTCCAAAGCACCTATAGCGCCTATATTGTAAATTTCAGACCTTATATGTTGGATCCTCAATATACGGCTGGTGACGGCCGCTTTTACGGTCGAGCCGTCCGCTTAGTCATGGACGCCAAATAAACATTGCTTCTAATATTCATCCCATTCTCAGGGCTGCATTAAGCTGGACTTTTTAGGAGAGGGGCGTTGCCTCAACATCGTGAGGCTCCGTCGCCTCCTATTTGTGGGTATTTGTTGGAGGTTCCGTCGCCTCCGCTTTGTGGGTATTTGTTGGAGGTTCCGTCGCCTCCTATGTCGCGAGGGTTAGTTGGGGGTTCCGTCGCCTCCTATGTCGCGAGGGTT
>CAMKLG010000057.1 GCA_946413585.1 uncultured Bacteroidales bacterium | reverse complement strand
GGCCGGAGCCGGTGGCGGCGGGCTTCCACTTGATGGTCTTGTTCAGTTCCATCATACGCTCTTTGTACGCCGTGGTCTTGATGAACCAGGAGTCGAGCGGATAGTAAAGCACGGGCTTGTCGGTTCGCCAGCAGTGCGGGTAGTTGTGGGTGTGCTTCTCGCTCTTGAAAAGCTTGCCCTGCTCCTTCAGCATCACCACGATATCCACGTCCAAAGATTTGTCCTTCTCGGTCTTGGTGGGGTCGTAGGCGTTCTTCACGAACTGGCCGGCGTAGGGACGGTAAGCCTCCACGTCCATGCAGTTTTGGACAAATTCGGGGTCGAGGTCCTCGATGCGGTAGAACTTGCCGGTGCGATCGACCATCGGCTGGCGGATGCCGTCCTTGTCGATCATCACGAGCGGCGGGATGCCGGCGGCGGCGGCCACGCGCTTGTCGTCGGCGCCGAACGTCGGGGCGATGTGGACGATACCGGTACCGTCTTCCGTGGTGACATAGTCGCCGGGGATGATGCGGAAGGCACCCTCGCCGGGGTTCACCCACGGGATGAGCTGCTCGTAGGAGATGCCCACGAGGTCTTTGCCCTTGAACTCCTTCACAACCTCCGGAGCCTCTTTGAACATCGTGCCCACCAACGCCTTGGCCATCAGGATGTAGCAGGGCTGTTCGTTGTACGGATGCACGGTCTTCAGCAGCACATAGTCGATGTTCGGACCCACGCACAACGCCGTGTTGCTCGGCAGCGTCCACGGGGTGGTCGTCCACGCAATCGCGTATGTGGGCATCGGGTCGTTGGCGTTAATGGACAAATTGTCGTTGCCGTTTACCAATTTGAACAGTGCAACGCAGGTCAAATCTTTCACGTCGCGGTAGCAGCCGGGCAGGTTGAGCTCGTGGGAGCTGAGGCCGGTGCCGGCGGCGGGGGAGTAGGGCTGGATGGAGTAGCCCTTATAGAGCAGCCCTTTCTTGTAAAGCTCTGAAAGCAAATACCATACGGTTTCGATATACTTGTTGTCGAAGGTGATGTAGGGGTGTTCGAGATCGACCCAGTAGCCCATCTCGCGGGTGAGGTCGTCCCATTTGTCCTTGAATTTCATCACCTCGCGGCGGCAGGCCTTGTTGTAGTCCTCCACGGAGATCTTCTTGCCGATGTCCTCCTTGGTGATGCCGAGGGTCTTCTCCACGCCGAGTTCCACGGGCAGTCCGTGCGTGTCCCAGCCGCCCTTACGTCCGACGTACTTGCCGGTGAGGGTCTGGTAGCGGC
Source organism: uncultured Bacteroidales bacterium (assembly GCA_946413585.1). GTDB lineage: Bacteria > Bacteroidota > Bacteroidia > Bacteroidales > WCHB1-69 > F23-D06. The sequence continues at coordinate 15,295 of CAMKLG010000057.1, read as the reverse complement.
AGACGATGTCCTTGATGGTGCGGGCCATCACGTGGTGGATGCCGGGCATGCCGTTGGCGGACGGCGGTCCCTCAAAGAAAACGAAACGTTCGTGTCCCTCGCGGGTCGATAGACTCTTGGCGAAGATGTCATTGTCTTCCCAATATTTTCTCATTTCCTCCCCAAGGGCAGGGAGATTAAGACCTTTGTATTCAGTATATTTCATCGAAGTATAGATTTTTCCAAAAAACTTGCAAAGATACAATTTTTTTGGGATTAGTGAGTAGTGAACAGTGATCGGTTCGGGGGCCATTATATTGAGAATCTAATCCCCCTGCATCAAAACAAACAATTCTTGAATCTCTTTTTGTGCCAAAGGGAGCAAGCAGTTGTCCTTCTTCGCCAAAATGGCAGCCCTAATTTGTTCCACGGAGTAATCTATTTTCGTCACATTGTTATCATTGTTCAAAATCTTGTACCAATAATGGAACAATCTCATCCTGCATTCAGATCGTCCGTCAGATGAATCACACACAAACAAGATAACCTCTTCATAATCATCCCAAAAATCAGAAATAATACTGAGGATTGTGTTTCGTATCCTTGGATCCATGCCATATCGCCCGACCGTGCTTTTGGCAAAAACAAAATTATAGACTACACAAGATTCTATGGGAACCTTGTTGAAATAGGCAATATACTCGACCCCTTTGTCGGTCACAAAACGATATTCTCCATCAATGCTTTTACTGTACGGATAATGGCTTAACGATTTCAATTCCACGGTTTTTGATTAATGCTTTCATGTCTCCTCCGTTTTCAATGCAGTCAATCATCGCGTTTTTGTCATCGATGATTTTTTGGAAAAAGGCCCTTGCCTCCTCTTTAGTTTTAATTTTCTTCTTCATAGTTCGTTCATTTTTATCGTCTGCAAAAATACACTTTTTTTAATATCCAAACATTGTTTGATGATTTTTTTAGTTCCCCTCCCCCGCATGCATCTCCCACACCACAAGCACCTCTTCTATACAAAAACTTATCGCAACTACATATAAATCAATTGCTTATATCCCCCCCCCCCGAAAGCATAAAAAATCGCACTTTTTTTGCAACGATTCGAGCTTTTTTTCGTTATGAGATTAGATAATTAAGAATTAAGAATGATGAGTTAAGAATGATGAAAGACGATAATACGATAAAATCCACCGACTCCCTGCTAACTGCTAACTACTAACTAACTTGGCCCTTGACCCTATTTCCTTAAACCCTAAACCTTAAACCTTAAACCCTATGAAAAACCAACTATCCCTTTTCGTGGCCACCCTCGCCCCCCTTTTCCTCACCCTCGCCGCCTCCGCCCAAGGCGAGTGGAAGTGGGCGCACCACTGGAGTGGAGCAGCGGGAGCTCCGAGCGATCATTACAATACAATTACAAAAACGGCATTTGACGAAGATGGCAATATCTATATTTGGGGTATAATGGGAGGACAGCCATCTTTTAGCGGTTCAACCTTTCTTTTCATTAACAACCCACAGGTTTACGGACCAGGCACACGGACCTCTTTGTTGGCCAAATTTGATACTCTTGGCAATATGTTGTGGTACAAGGTGGTGAAGTCAAGTTTTACGGAATGTTTCTCGCATTGGTTGGAAGTGAAAGACAACAAAGTCTATATATCAGGAAATCTATCATTAGGAGATGTGGATCACGATGTATCCACATGGCTCTATTATTTTGACACGCTCATCACAGCCTCACAAGCACACGCGATACCGGATGACCAAAGACTCCCACCCTACAAGCCCGGATTTTACACTTATTTCGCTACTTTTGATTTGGATGGCAATTTGCTTGACAATCATTTTGTAAATGCTTTAACAAGGGAGTATTATGGAGACATCCGTGGTGAGGGTCCGTTGTGTCGGCCGAGTGCGGGACGTGTACCTGTTCATGTTGACAATGAAGGCAACACTTACGTGTTCACCAGATTAGGGTATAATGGAAGCGAAAGCGATCCATATACCATACAGATTGACGGGGATACTAACAGAAAATACGACATATACCTGCCAGGTAATGTAAATTTGACCCAAGTCGGTTTGTATACGGGTATGATGTATAAATTTTCACCAGATTGGGAACTGCTGTATGCCAAGCCGATGGTGGACCACACAGAAGGCATCGCCACCTCTTGGGAATTGTCGCACGACAGTATTAATCCTCGTTTTAATTTTTATATACAGGGCTTATCTGTTGATGAAAGTGACAATATGTATGTGTCTGGTTTTATATCATTGGATATTAATGGTGCCAACGCCAATTTACACCAATACCCTGTTCAAATTTATTGGGATAGCACGCATTATTCTTCTTTGCTGGATGAGAGTTCATGTTTAGAAATGTCGTTTGTTGTTAAATACAGCACCAATGGATCTGTTCTTTGGTGTAACCAAATATACAATAGAGGCAGTAACAATACAGGGTCTCAAAATTTTGTAAGGTCATATTGGAAAGGTTGTGTATATTACAACCATCAATTATATGTTTTAGGTCATGCCACTGTGGCACAAAATGGGATAGTCTTTTTTGACGATGAATCACACCCTTTACAACATTTTTCTAACAACCGTCCTACCACGGGCTTTTTTGTGGGATTTGATGCAGAAACAGGACAGTATGCAAGTCAAGGAATAGTCCCTGCTTCTCTTGCTATTCCTGGACAAAATCCAGCGGCAATTAACAATCGGATTTTTGCCTTTTCAAATGTTAACAACAGTTATAGAATTATATCCGAATGGTGTGTGAACGGAGAATATATCACGTCAGATTCTATATTGTCACAACAAGGACTTGCAGATGCTTCTGTAATCACCAACGAAAATGGTTTTTTATTAACCTCCTTCAGCACCGCTTCTCCATCTGTAAGTTTTAGTGATAATGTCTCTGTCAATTGTCCATCGGGGCAATCCAGCGCCGTTTTCGCCCTCTACCACAATCCCGAGTTCACCCAGCCCTTCGTCCCCGACGACTCCGTGGGCATCGACGAGTACTACCAGAACCGCGAGCGCGAGATCTACCTCTATCCCAACCCCACGGACGGACAGACCACCGTGTGCGGCTACATGTACGGCTACCGCAGCATCGAGCTGCTCGACCTCCAGGGCCGCAAACTGGCCACCCTCCTGGATTCGCCCCACGGCACGGACGTACCCGAAATCGACCTCTCGCCCTATCCCTCCGGCACATACCTCGTGAAGATCAACTTCGAGCGAGGGGTGAGCGTGGTGAGGAAAATAGTTAGGAGTTAGAAGTTTGTAGTTAGTAGTTAGTAGTTGCGCTGGCGAGGCGGATATTCAGGCGAAAAGTTCACCTTCGCCACGCCGGTGGTGTCCACATATTCGCCCGTGTCAAGAAATTTCGCCAATGACAACGCTATCTGAGAGAACGGGCTCTCCACGTTCTCTAATTGGCGTCCCATATAGACATATTCTTCCAATACCACGTCCGGATTAGCTTGAAAGGTGTTCTTACGATACCTTTTGGACACCATGATGCTTAGATTGAAATCGTTAGCATCGTGCTCCAAATATTTCCCGGCGTTTGCATGATGGTTGCTGACCCTTATGGAAGCCCGCATCTGTTTTTCTCTGATAACGAAATAGTTATAGTTACTTGCCTTATCTGCATTCATGCCCAAAGCATTCTTCAAGTTCGTTATGAATCCTTCTGGATCATTTACATGAGCATACTTTTCGGCCACATTCAATAAATTTTGTTTGGTAGTTATAATTCTATTTTGTATCTTTGCCGCGTCATTTTCTTGAGAAGCCGTAGTGACTAAAGGTCTGCTTATCAGTTCAGGAGAATGACTTTTTTGTTTCTTCATATTTTGCGTTTTTAGTTTATCTGGCGGGTGTCCGTCTGCATGGATATTATCAACAAGTTCAGCCTCGTTCTTTTTCATCTCTAAATTTTAAAGTTGTTGCCTGCAAAGTTACAAAATAAAAGCAAACAATTCAAGGTTGTAAAATATTTAACTCACTAAAAATCAAAATGATAAAATTGACATTTTTCGATTGAAAAGTTGCTGTTTCCGGAAAGAAAATGGCAAAGTGCAAAAAATCCACAAACCAGTTCCTGGCGATGCCTTGGATTGACCGCCTGGAATTTTGGAAGATTTTGTCCGTGAGGGTGCAATAGCCATTCACTGTTCGCTAAAAAAAAGTATCTTTGCCGCTCAAAATCCAACCCCAATGAAAAAAACTACTACCCCGAAAAAACGGAGAAAAACAATACTGTGGTTCCTCGGCATTTGCATAGTCTTGATGGGCATTGTCGTGGGTGTCTGCAACCGGAAGGTGAACAAATGTGCCGAGGGACGGATGTACCAGAACGTCAGCGAGATTCCGTACCGTCGAGTGGGGCTCGTGCTGGGCACCACCCCGGAGAATGCCAAAGGAACCCCGAATATCTACTACCGCAAGCGTATGGAGGCGACCGCGCAGCTCTATCACGCCGGCAAAATCACTTACATTATCGTCAGTGGCGACAACCACAAACAGGGATACAACGAACCCGAGTGCATGCGGCGGTCGCTCATCGCGTTGGGCGTGCCCGATTCGGTCATCTATTCGGATTTCGCGGGCTTCCGCACGTTCGACTCGATGGTGCGCTGCAAGGAGGTCTTTGGACAGGACTCCGTCACAGTGATCTCCCAACGCTGGCACAACCAGCGGGCCGTCTATATCGCGCAGCACAAAGGCCTGGACGCCATCGCCTATAACGCCAACGATGTCGATATAAAATGGTACTATGTGAAAAACCGCACCCGCGAGATGCTGGCCAAGGTCAAGGTCGTGTTGGATGTGATGTTCGGCAAACAACCGAAATTTCTCGGTGAGCCCATCACCGTTGGGGTGTAGAGACGCGCCATGGCACGTTTCTACCGGGTTACACGACTATCTCCTCGCAGAATTCCACCCCGTTTTTGTATTTTCCGCACACGCGGACGGTGTGGCGTGCTGCATCTTTGAAGAAGACTATTTTGGTTTTGTTGCCGGACAATTTAAGGAGGGCTCCGCCGTCCACCTGCCAGTGGACTTCGGCGACATTCGACCCGTCAATGATAAAATATTGTGCCATAGGATTTTCCTGCCGTATATTAACAGGCTTTTCGATGATTTCCGTGTAGAAGAACCTTGCCACGGAGTCTTGGATGGTATAGAAATAGGGCACGATATTGCGGTGCTCATCGACGTGGAGGCTGTGTTGGTCCGCGCCCTCCTCGGTGAACAGCTTGTTGCGTATGTTGTGCTGGTTCAAATACTTGTGGATGCAGGCGGAACCGTACATGGGTGAGATGATCATGTTCCATACTGGTCTGGTGAAAGGTTCGGTCCAATCCCCTATTTTCTCCGTTATGGGAGTCAAAATCGACCGTGCTTTGTCCAGGAATTTGTTGCTCGAGGGATCATCGACAAGGGAGACGGCGCGGTTAAGTTGACGGTTCACCTCTTCCGTCACGGATGAGTTGAGCATGTCTTTGAACGGGATTCCGTAGTCGTAGGGGACGATGCCGTCGGCGTCGCCGTGGAACGAGATGACCGGGATGTTATGGTTGGCGAGGATGGCGGTGTCGTGCACGGCTCCCCACATGTTCGCCACCGCTTTCACGTGGAACGTCTCGGTGCACGTCGGCGCTAACTTGTTGATTTTTCCCTCTTTTGTGACGGATTCCGGTCGGTTTGCGTCTTTCATGAATGCCACGTTCAGCGCGGTGATGGCGCCGGCGCTGGTGCCCCACGTGAACACCCAGTCGGGGTTGATGCGGTAGGTGGCGGCATGATGCATCAGATAGCGCAGTGCGGCGTTGGCGTCCTGGGTGGCGCGGTAACCGGCGCAGTCGATGGCGTTTTTGTAGGGCAGAAAGCCCATGCGGTAATTGACGGACACGGCCACATAGCCCAAGGAAGCGTAGTGGCGGCACCATTTCACATAGGTTTCGTCCTGTTTGTCGCCATTATAGAACGCCCCGCCGTGAATCATCAGCACCAGAGGGCGCATGTTTGCGGGGTCGTCAACGGGTTCGTAAATGTCCATGCACAGCGGCTGTTCCTCCATTTTGATCAGCTGGGGGATCCGTTCCGTGTAGATTTCTGCAAAAGGCTTGTCTTCGTCGGGGTAGCTGGTCCAGAAGCCGTTGGCGCGGGCGTATTCCACGTCCGGGGTCATCTTCACACTGTATAGCGAATCGCAGAACTGTCGGTGGAACACCGTGTTGTCCCGCGATGTGCATTTCACCAGCACCATCTCTTGCGGAAGGTTTCCTGTTTTACAGCGTACTTTCAGCTTGTCTTGCTGCGTCGTCCACTTTATCGTGGCGGGTCCCGGCAGGGCGTCCGCATTCAGCCTGCCTTTTGCCCCTTTCAGTTCCACCGTGAAGGGATGCGGGTCTGCAAACAGCGCGTTGGTGTAGAAGTAGGAGCCGGAAATCTTGTCTGGTTGTAAATCATCCAGCCTGACTATCAGCTCGTTGTTGTTGACAGAAGTCACAAAGCAATCCCCGGCGGCAAGCTGGGCGTTGTCGCTTTTGTGGCAGGCGTTGGCGGCTATCAATAGGAATAGCAGCAGTGCTATGATGGGGGTGTGGATGGATTTTGGGGGCATAAGGTTTGGTTTATGTACGAGGAACGTCTTTTTTTTCTTCTGTCATTTCGAGAATCCATGGGATATAGCGGGTGAATTCTCGGTCCAATTCCGCTACAGCGCCTAATTTGTCAAATGGGCGGATATCGTGATGAATGAACAGTTTTTTGTTTAAGGCCAGTTTTTTGGCTTTCCCGGTGTCGGGGGCCATGTAGGCATCCTCTTCCGGTTTGGGGCGTCGGTAACCCATCATCAGTTTCTCCACATTCCACCGGTTGTGTTCCACTTTTGCGAGTTCGTTAATTTCATCCGTATTGATTTCAAGTATGTCGCTGTCTGTCGGTTTCATTCCGCGCATGGCCTTCAGCGTCGCCATTTTGGTCCGGATGGTATAGGAACTGTACAGGTTAGACCACCTGAGGGCCACCGACAGCTTACGCCAACGTTCGTCAGCCTCTTTCCAAATTTTCTGTTTCTCCTCTTCTGAAGAGTTCAAAACTGTCTCATTAAACATAAAAGTCTCGTAGTTGGCTGTGTCATAGAGGTAGTGGATGAGTTTTGCCCGTTTCAGGGATTTGCAATCCGCAGTATAGACCGTTTCGTTCATGCCAAACGGATAGATGTTGGCATAGCGGCCGTGCCGTTTTTCCGTATGCAGGATTTTGTCGGATCCCATAATGGTGTAATCCACCTCCTTTGAGGAGGCGGTTCTTAGGTTGGTGACAAAATTGTCAGAAAGGTTTTGGCAGATAAAGATTGGTATATCGTGATCGTAAACCTCGTTGGGCATGTTCATTCCCAGCATAAAGTTACTGCGTTGGTTTTCCATGGTCAGGAAAATGGAAAGATATTGTTTCTCTTTCTCATTCGCCCATCCTTTTATCATCTCTTGAACCTGTTTGGAAAACACATCGCCTTTTATGAATTCGAACTCCACATCCAGAAAATCACCGACAGGCATTGGGGCCGGAATGACTTTGCTGCTGGTGTCGGTCGAATCGTCTGACAAATCCTGGTAGCGGTAGGGCTGGACATCGAAAAAGTGCCGGTTTCGGGTGATGAACTCGTTTTTCTCCCGGTCGGCATGAAGATCGATGAACGTGATGCGCGTTTTGAGTTCGGGATTTTTGTTGAAGTTTGGGAAATGGAGCACTTGAGCGGCTTCCATGGCAAACGCCACCGCAAAATCGGTATAGCCGACAAACACAAGATGCACGTATTTGGGGTCGTCAGGAGTGATCCCGTTCCCGAACACCGAAGGGTAATCATATTTGTTGTCAAAATTACCCATATCATGATGATAGTGTTTGACAAACACCTGCTTTGCCCAGGCGGTATAGAAGTTGTATGGGATGAAATCCATTCCCAAATTCCTCACCCTTTCGAAAATTTCCGTGGTTTTGAATGCGGAATAGGTGTCCAGGTCGTTGAACACGCAGGTGATGCTTTTGGGTTTCTGCGGTTGGTTTTCCTTTTCGAGGTATTGGCAGATGGTGTCCACACATTCCACATTGATGGCGTCGTGGGCGGGTTTGGAGCGTAGTCCCACCACGAAAATCTGCTCGGCTGCCTCCAAATGGATATCTTTGTACGATTCTATGGTGGTGCGGTGCCCGTAATTGATGATGATGTGATCCATTTCCTTCTTATTGAAGGATTTCCGCAGTTTCTCGGTTACATCGGTCACTTTGGCGGAGGTAAGGATGAGCACGTAGGCGTCCTTGTTCTCCTTGAAAATATAGTGGATGAAGGATGGGATGATGTCGTCATATCCCATAATGACGTAGTGGCCTGATTTCAGGTAATGGATATGGCCATCCAGATGGTTTTCGACCCTGCGTTCAATCATATTGGTCATCACCGAGATGATCATTCCCGTGAAGAGGATGACCCCGACGATGTAGATGAGGCAGGCAAAAAACACGGGCAGTTTTCCAACCAGTTCACTTGTGCAGAAATCATTGAAAGCATCCGGGACAGTCAGCAGATAAAACGGGAACACCCATTTGCTGATGTTCTTATCATTGCAATAGTAAGTCCACTCAGCTCCCGAAAGGGAAAGCAGTAGGTATGAGAATAAAAAGGAGACGAACAGGATACCTACCAGCAGCAGAATCTGCCGGATTAGTCCATGGGCGAGAATCCGGTCGAACCAGAGTAGCAGGGATCGTTGTTTTTTTTCAATCTGTTTATCTTCCATAATGAACACGATAAGGTACGCAAAATATTCCGAAAATGTATCAATTGACACATGCTGCAAAAGTACAAAAATATCGAAAGGCAGTCACGTTAAGGGGAAAAAAGTATTTTAAAATATTGTCCGATTTTTTTTTATTTTTGCAAACAGTAATTGTTAAACTCGTTGAGTTGTTTTTCTGAAATATAAATGTCTGTTTATGAGTGTTTTACAAGAAGGAACTACAGTAGGTGCCTATAGGGTGCAATGTTTGATTAAGCAGAACGAATATACGGAGACTTATAAGGTTGTGAATGAGGATGATAAGCCTTATTTTCTCAAGTTGTATGTGATAAAGATGATGCCGGCGGCGCTTCTCGGCGGTGAAGACCATGAGGTGATGGAAATCTCCGTTCTACGGAAAATCCAGCACAAAAATGTGGTTGCCTACATCACGCATGGTACGTTGGATTCGCCTTTTGGGGAATGCCAGTATGTGGTGACCACCTATTTCACGGGAGATGTGCTTGCCGACAGGATAGCCCGGGAAGGGAAGCTGGATGAAAAGACGGCAACAGAGATTTTGTCGGGCGTGTTGGAGGGCTTGAAGTGCATTCACGATGTCGGTTTCCTCCACAACGATATCACTCCTGCCAATATTATGCTTTCCGACAGTATGCAGGGTACGCCTGAAATTATTGATATGGGACACGTTTCACAGTCCTGCTGTGGTCGTATACCGTTTTCTAACAGTGATTTGGATGTAAACTATTGCGCTAATTCCACAGCTGTGGGTATTTTCAACGAATACACGGATTTGTTTTCCGTCTGTGCCGTGATGTATGCCATGGTCACTGGACGCGCCCCTTGGGAGAAAGAAGAGAACACAGGCAGCTCTTTCTCTGTGAGAATGCACGGGATGAAGCAGTTCAGGAAGCAGAATCCGCTTGATTTATCAGATTTGCCGGTGAGCGACAAGATGAAATGCGTGCTGGAGAAAGGGCTGTCCCTGACAACCATGGAAGGCTATACCTCTGTGGACGAGTTGCTTTTCGATCTCGCTTCTGCAGAACCTCAAAAAAGAAGGAAGCCTCGCGAGCGGAAGGATGGGGGTGTACTTCGGAATGAGACCTCCGACGCGAAACAGAAACAAGATCAGGAGAACATTTTTGTGGCCAAGAAAGGGTCGGGGCATGGATTTGAGGACATTGCCGGTATGCAGGAATTGAAAGATTTGTTGCAGCAGAAGGTGATTTTTGTCATCCAAAATAAGGAATTGGCCGAGCAATATCGGCTGACTCCTCCCAACGGGCTCCTGCTTTACGGACCTCCCGGTTGTGGAAAGACATTCATCGCCGAGAAATTCGCTGAGCAGACGGCATTCAACTTCATGATAGTTAAGTCGTCGGATTTGTCGAGTTCATACATCCACGGCACACAGCAAAAAATTGCGGATTTGTTCAAGGAGGCTGAGAAAAAAGCCCCCACAGTGCTCTGCTTCGATGAGTTTGACGCTTTTGTGCCCGACAGGTCCTTTGTCAAGGATAACAGTTTTTCGAGTGAGGTCAACGAGTTTCTTTCGCAATTGAACAACTGCTCAAAACGGGGCATCTTTGTGATCGCCACCTCCAACAGGCCCGACAAGATTGACCCGGCCGTGTTGCGTACGGGCCGTATTGACAAGCACATCTATGTGCCGCTGCCCGATCATGACGCCCGGCGGGAGATGTTCGCCCTCTATTTGAAGGGACGTCCCTGCGAGGAAGGGATAGATTTGGAGACACTGGCTGCCCAAACCGAAGGATATATCGCCAGCGACATCGCGTTTATGGTGAATGATGCCGCCATGACGGCTGCATTCACCCACAATGTAATCTCGCAGGCGTTGCTTGAACGGACCATTCGGGACACGTCGCCTTCGGTCAACGAAGAAGTGCTCAAGGGGTATGAAAAATTGCAGGAGAGGATGGATGGTATTGAGCGTCGTGAATTGCTTTCAGACGGACTTGGTTTCAAAATCAGATAAATTATTCATTAAAATTCACATGTTATGAAAACCTCAGAAATGGTATTCGAATACCTTAAGGAACAGGGCTTTTGCCCCAAAGTTGATGAAGATGGTGATATCGTCTTCAAGTTTCAGATGCTTACCTTCGTCTATTTCGAAGACGACGATGACGAACGTTTCTTCCGTTTTGGAGTGCCTAACATTTTCCAAGTGACGGACGACAACCGTATGATGGTTTTGGAAGCCGTCAATGAGCTAAACACGATGATCAAGGTGGTCAAGGCTTTTGTTGTGAGAAATAGCGTTTGGTTATCAACGGAGTCACTGTTGGACGGTACGCCTCAACTGGATGACATCGTTCCCCGTCTTTTGGACATTCTCTTCCACGCACGCCTTAAATTCGCCCAACTGATAGAGGAGTAGAAGGCAGGTGATTTTCGAAAAAAAAGGGCACGTAACCACCTTACAGCATGGTTGCGTGCCCCTTTTCTTTTTATTTGTTGTTGGAATATTCTTTATGGGAAAGTCCCAGTCTCTCAGTCCGCTTGTTTTTATTCGAATGGGAACGTATTTCATATCTCTTATTGTTTCCATACGAAGTACGTCACGTTGGGCTCTTGGTTCCATTGGGCGTTGCCATGTTCCGCAACACGTTCGTTGTCCATTCGATAGAAACCGTAAGCGTCGGCCCCCATGAGATAAATGGCATTCTGGACGTTGAAATCCGCCAGCGTCTGGGCGAAATCGTGGAACGTGATATTGTCGCACTCCACCACGATGATTTCCCCGTTGCGCTCGCAAAGGGCCCGGCGTAGTGCGGTCCCTGCGGGTTTGTTGTCAATGACCAGTCCGTCGAATACCAGCTTGCTGAACTTGTTCGCCGCCCTGCGCATCAACAGTTCTTCGAACTCATGCAGTTGCATGGTCATCACTTTGGAAGTAGAGTCTCGGAAATGCAGGATGATATAATTGCCGTCAGCCTGGACGTACATCAAAGTGTCCTCATCGAAATGGAGGAGAATTGTCGGGGTTGAAAGGAAGAATAACTTTCGCATAGGATTAAAAACGGGGGAAAAGATACAATTTCTTTCGAAATCATAGCTTTGTGATTTCCCCCAGTTTTTCATCCAATTCGGTGAAAAAATGGTCATCATCCGTCAGACCGGCGGTTTGGAGACTGTATTTTTTGATTTTGGTCTCCTGCTCGGCGTGAACGGCATCACTCTCATCTTCGTCATCCATCAATGCAAATAGATTTATTTGCTCGTTAATATAGATTTCAAAGAGCCGGTTAATTTGGAAAGACCACAATTCCTCGACCTTTTTAACAACCTGTTTTCCGCCAGATTTGACGGAAAGGAAGAGTTGGTACGAGGTATTGTCTTCCGACAGCTCAAGCCAGTAATCGGAGGAAAAGGAAGCTGCGGCCAGTTGCTCGAGCAGTTCCCAATCGTAATCGGATTCCAGCTCGTTTGGCACGATGAGCTTGAACCGTTTCAAAGGCTTGAATTTGCTCACATATTGTTTGTAAATGTCCGTTTCCTTGAAGTCGTCCGGCATGGGACCGTAGATTTTTTCATAGTCTTCGATATGCTCCTTTTTTTCGGGGATGAAGCGCTGTTCATTGATGAATCCCTCGAATGAAAACAAATACGTTTTTTTCATTTTACTGTTTTTTATGTGAATTAAGAAATTATAGGGTTGTATTCAACGTTTTGGTGACGTATTCTTTGTCAATGCTCAACACACGTTCATTCTCGCATTCCTCGGAAAGGAGGCGCGGCAGCTCACCGCGAAGGACATCATACAAAATGCCTTTCATGCCGCGCACACCAAGCTGGTTCTTGTACGATGCGGCGGCGATAGCCTTTTTCCCGCTATCCGATACCTCAAGTCTGATTCCGTGTTTGGCCAGCTTTCGCGTGAAGGAGGTCAACGGCGACGAGAGTTCCGAGTCCAGGGCGGCCACCAATTTGTCCTCCGTGAGGTTGACGGTATGGGTGAGGGTCTGGATGCGGCCGACAATCTCAGGGATGAAACCGAGCGCCTCCAGGTCGCTTTTGGTCACATGTTCGATCCACTCGACACCTGCGGATTTCGCCTCTTCGGTGGCATAGCCCAAACCACCCAGATTCATTCTGTGACGGGTGACATTTTCCAAACCATTGCACACACCCGTGAAGATGAAGAGCATCTGATGGGTCGGGACCGTGATTTTCTTGACGTTGCCTGATGTGCAGAAATTTTCATCGAATGTCACTTCGCCCTTGTCGTCGATGATGTTCAGCATCTCATTCAGGATGCGTCCGTTGTAGTGCCCATCCAAAAGCAACTTGTCGAACTCGTCGAAGACCACGACCGCACGCTTCATCATTTCCGCGTCCTTCCCATGGTTTTCGTAGAATCTTGTGAAAACATTGCTGAGGCTTTCCCCGACAATACCTTCTTGGACAAGGGAGTTGCAGTGTACAAGCACCATAGGGGCGTTAAAAAGTTGGCAAAGGGTCTGTATCGCGAAGGTTTTCCCGCTTCCGCTCGGTCCTAGGACAAAAAGGCTGTCCCGCATCGCATTACGGCTCTCATATTCGTCCATTTCGAGCTTGTCGTTGTACAGGTAGAAGGCCAAAGCGAGCTGTTCGCAATATTTGTCTTGTCCGATGACGTACATCTGCAGCATCTTCTTTATTTGAAGCGGAGTAAGCGGTTTGTTGTAAACGTGTTGGATGGCACAGTCCCATGTGTCGCACAATTTCACCAGACTCGTAATGGATGGCTCTCCGACTTCTGAGCCCCAGTCGTCCACATGTTTTTTGATGATAGACTTTCGTTCATCTTCCGACAAAAGCATCAGTTGTTTTCTGGAGGAGGGAATTCTCGTGTCCTGGAACTCTCTCCTGATCAAGTCTGCAGCTTGTTCGCTTTGTTCAATGCTTTGCAAATAACCGGTGGCTTTCTTGATGGGGCACGTCACGTCGATGAACAAGGCCTCCGCAGCCCGGTCTTTGCGTTCCTGAATGGTCATTTCCATTTTTTTTGATTCTAATTGGTTAAAATTTGAATGTGTTTCGTTCGCCAGAACTCGACGAATGCCGCAAAAATAAGATAAATGAATAATCGCCACCTCTGGGGAAGTGGCGAAATGTTTCAAATGGTAGGATTATTGTATGAAATGGCGGGCAGAGGTAGATTTCACACTTGACGACTCTTTCGCGTCGCAGCAGATTTCGAATTCAAGTTAAACGAAACAGTGTTGATAACAGATTTGCCCATAGTGTACGTGGAATCTCCCATTGAGGATTCCGGGGTGCGCGCGCGATTACTTCGGCATGCGCGCGCGGGAGCACTTTGACAAAGATTTTTAGAGATAAAAAATAAATCATTTATGAGGCTGATTGAAATAGATTTTTTGCACCAACCATTCCGTCAACGCGACAAGTTCGCCGACAGTCCTGACACGAAACACGATGTCCGTGCCCTTGCCATCCGGGCGCATCACCTCGTCCAAAAGCCTGTGGTCAATGTCGAATGCGTTCATCCAGGCGGCTAAGAGATCCAGACGTTCCAGATCGTACAAGTCCAGGTCCCGCCGGAGTTCCGCCTCGTTGGTGACGGCGTCGGGCAAGAGTTCGAGCTCTTCAACCAACAGCCGCTTCACCTTGGTCGCGACGGGGGTGTCGGGGGTGGTGTTGTCGGGAATGGGGATCCCGGTTTCTTGCAAGAAGGTGGAGATGTGTGACATAAAGGGATCTATCAGTATTTATTTTGCAAATCGTATGTGAACATCCCAGGGGTTGCCGTAGGACCTATATCTTTACAACCCTAGTTCTCCAGCTGCAATATTTTATCAAGGTCGGATCGGAAATGTAAATTTTGTTCACCATGCAGTCACGGAAGGCATTATCATCGATTTCCGTCACGGAATCGGGAACCACCAGGTAATAGGTGCCGTAATTTTCATCTCCCTCCTCACAAAGCCCTTTGGCATTTTCCAAGGCTCTTGGACCGATGGCCGTCACCGAATACGGAATAAACGTGTTGGCACAGCTGAAAATAAGTTTGTTGGTTGCCGTCTCAATGATGGCATTACACCTCTGCCGGCTGTCATAATAGGGATTCCCGCTGTCCACGATAATGGACTTCAAGTTTCGGAACCAGGGGACAAAAGCTCTGTCTTTACCAATGTAAGCCACTGTTTTGGGAAGATAGAGAGAATGTGTTTGATGATCGCCTAAACGAGACCCATCCATAATTCCCACGACTGGATATAGTTTGCCTTCGTACTCGTGATAGGCCGGAATGTATAGAGCATTTCCCGCTATTTCGGTTAGTGGTTCTAAATAATCCCCCTCCTCGTCAACCGCCCATCGACTGAAACGAGTAATGACCAGCCCGGTACCTGCTTCGTTCATTTCAAACTTCAGATAAGGGGTGAACACCTCGTATTGCAACAGATTCCACATTTTGTTCATCAGCAAAATGTCATCGG
>CAMKLG010000056.1 GCA_946413585.1 uncultured Bacteroidales bacterium | reverse complement strand
ACCAACACGAAGTAACCAACACGAAGTAACCAACACGAAGTAACCAACACGAAGTAACCAACACGAAGTTATCAACATTTACTCAACAACATGATTCTTTGACAAATAAAATGTATTTTTGCAGGTTGAATTTTAACGATTAATTCTTAATAAAAACGTATAATATGAAAAGAGCATTTTTACTTTTGTTCTGCAGTTTGTTCGCGATTTTCAGTCTGAACGCGCAAACTGTTGTCCTCGAAGAGGATTTTTCCCTTGTCGGAGCAGACTCCAACCACTCCGTCTATAACAATCTGGACCAATACACCCAAATCCCGGGTTGGACTGGTAACTGGGTATATACCAGCACTGAGAAGTTGAGGGTGGGCAAATCTTCCGCAGGTGGTTTCCTGATGACCCCCGCGCTCAACCTTTCCGGCAACAACGGCAGCTTTACCGTAACTTTCGATATTAAAGCTTGGTCTGCCTCCAACGAGTGCACCAATATGTACGTGTTGGTCGTCAATGGAACGGACAGCGTGGTGGAAACCGTGAATGGATTGAGCACCAGCCAGTTCCAAACTATCACTTTGCCATTCACGGGCGGTGCAAACGGAACTAAGATCAAATTCAAGAGCTACCAAGAAACCAAAGCCCGTTTCTTCATCGACAATATTGTGATCACCTCCGTTGAAAGTGGTCCCGATACTATCGCTCCCCACATCTCCAGCGTGAATCCTTCCAGCAACCTCCTGGCCGTCTCTTTCAACGAGGCTCTGGATCCCACTACCGCGCAAAACGCCAGCAACTACGCGTTGGACAACAACATCTCCATCACTTCCGCCACTCTGAACGAAAGTGTGGTCACTCTGGCAGTCTCCCCTGCCCTGGTTGAAGGAAATACTTACACTCTTGTTGTGAGTGGATTGGCTGATGTTGCTGGCAATACCATGACCGCTCCTGACTCCATTACCTTCACATACGGTGTGGCCCCCGAATTCCAAGTGGCCAACATCGCTGAATTACGCACCAAACTGGATATCACAGACATTGCTGTCAACCATCCCGACAATGTAGAGTACAAACTCACCGGCGAAGTGATTGTCACCGCAGTGGCAGCCCACAACAACCAGAAAGTGATTCAAGATGCCTCCGGCGCTATTTTGGTATTCGACCCCAGCGATGCCCTCGGTTCTCTTGAAATCGGTGATAAGGTGAAGGATATTTATGGTACCCTCACCAATTACTACGGATTCTTGGAATTCAAGCCCACACGACCTTACGGAACGTTGGTCTCTGTCTATCAAAATGTCGAGCCCATGACCATCACGCTGAATCAGCTCAACGATCCAAGCTTCATGATCCAGCACCAAGCTGAACTGATTAAATTGAATGACGTAACGTTCTCGACCACAGGAACTTTCGCCACCCTCAACATTTACGAAATCACCCAAAGCGGCACCACGGCAACCGCTGTTTATCCTTATTTCCAAGACGCGAACATCATCGGTGCTGACATCCCCATGGGTTCCGTCAACATCACAGGATTCAACTTCGCCACCACCAAGATTGGCAGCAGTTACTATGATTACCGTTACTACATCGTTCCGCGCAGCACGAACGACTTCAGCACGGGCATTATGAACTACGTGAATGAAAACGATGTGACCGTGGCTCCGAATCCCGCGGTTGACCAACTCAGAATTTCTGTCAGCAACGACCAATTCCAGGTTTCCCATTGCTACATCATTGACATCAACGGCAATGTGGTGGCTTCCCAAAATGTGGAAGACAACTCGTTCAGCGTGAACGTCCACCAACTCGCCGCAGGTTTCTATTTCCTGCGTCTGACCGACGGCAAGAGCAACGTGACCACAAAGTTTGTGAAAAGATAAGGTTTCAGACATACGGTGTGAAACCTAAAACAAAAAAAAAACGGCGGGCATCTTTCAATGCTCGCCGTTTTTTCATCGGCCTTCATCGGCCTTCATCGTCACTTCTTATAGAATACGAACTTCCCGTCTTCCACAGAATCCACCATGATGGTGTCGCCAGGTCCAATGTTGTCAGAGAGAATGAGCTTCGAGAGTTCGTTCATAATCTGCTTTTGTATAACCCGTTTCAGAGGTCTTGCACCGAACATCGGGTCATAGCCTAAATCGGCCAGCAGTTTCATGGCATAATCGCTGAATTCGATATTCAAATCCTTCTGTTCCAACAGCTTGCGCAAGTTGTTCAGTTGCAGGTTGATGATATCTTTGATTTCGCGTTTCGACAGCGGTTGGAACATCACGATTTCGTCGATACGGTTCAGGAACTCGGGTTTTAACGTCTTCTTCAACAGCTCGTTCAATTCCGCTTTCGTTTTACGGAAGATTTCCTCCTCAGACTGTCCATTCGGGTTGGAGTAGTTCTCTTGGATGATGTTCGAACCAAGGTTGGAGGTCATGATGATGATGGTGTTCTTGAAGTCTGCCACCCTACCCTTGTTGTCGGTAAGCCGTCCGTCATCCAACACTTGCAATAGCACGTTGAAGACATCCGGATGGGCTTTCTCGATTTCGTCGAACAAGATCACGGAGTACGGTTTCCGACGCACCTTTTCGGTGAGTTGACCGCCTTCATCGTAGCCCACATATCCGGGAGGCGAACCGATGAGTCGGGAGACAGAGTAGGATTCCTGGAATTCGCTCATGTCGAACCGCGTCATAGCCTCCTCCGTATTGAACAGATACTCAGCTAAAGCTTTGGCCAACTCGGTCTTACCTACGCCCGTGGTGCCCATGAAGATGAACGATCCCAAAGGTCTGCGCGCATCTTGCAGGCCCGCACGGCTCCGACGGATAGCATCGGAGACAGCCTCGATAGCCTCGTCCTGACCGATGACACGTTTGTGAAGTTCCTCCTCCAAATGCAGGAGTTTCGACTTCTCGCTCTGCATCATCTTGTTGACAGGGATGCCGGTCCAGCGCGCCACCACCTCCGCAATGTCGTCAGCAGTGACCTTCTCGTCAATCAGGGCATTGTCACCTTGCAATTCTTCCAATTCGCCCTGTAACTTCACGATCTTATCCTCATCACTCTTGATGAGTCCGTAGCGAAGTTCTGCCACGCGACCGTAGTTACCCTGACGTTCCTGTTCAGCAGCCTCGAGCTTGTAGGCCTCGATTTCATCCTTGCAGTGCTGAATCTGATCCATGATCTCCTTCTCACTGCGCCACTTGGTGGAAAGAGCATTGCATTTTTCTTGCAATTCGGCAATTGTTTTGCTCAATTGCGCCACTTTCACCTCGTCTTTTTCGATTTTCAGTGCCTCGCGCTCGATTTCCAACTGAGAGATACGGTGTTGCACGTCGTCTAATTCCTCGGGCACGGAGTTAATCTCCAGTTTCAGCTTGGCGGCAGCCTCGTCGATCAAGTCAATGGCCTTGTCGGGAAGGAATCGGTCACCGATGTACCGCTGAGACAGTTCCACAGCGGCGATGATAGCCTCGTCCATGATTTTCACCTTGTGGTGGTTCTCATAACGATCCTTCAAGCCACGAAGGATGGAGATAGCACTGTATTTATCTGGTTCTTCGATTTTTACAGGTTGGAAACGACGTTCCAAAGCCTTGTCTTTTTCGAAGTACTTTTGGTACTCATCCAACGTCGTGGCACCGATGGAGCGCAGTTCGCCACGCGCCAAAGCGGGTTTCAGGATGTTGGCGGCATCCATAGCTCCTTCGCCCGAAGCGCCGGCACCCACGAGAGTGTGGATTTCATCAATGAAGAGGATGATTTCGCCGTTAGACTCGATCACCTCGTTGACGACGCTCTTCAGACGCTCCTCGAACTCGCCTTTGTACTTGGCACCGGCGATCAAGGCACCCATATCCAAGGAGTATAACTTCTTGGATTTCAGATTCTCCGGAATGTCGCCACTGACCAAACGTTGGGCCAGGCCTTCCGCGATAGCCGTCTTACCGACACCGGCCTCACCAATCAGGATGGGGTTATTCTTGGTACGGCGCGAAAGAATCTGCAGCACGCGGCGGATTTCCTCGTCACGACCGATCACAGGATCAAGTTTGCCCTTGCGCGCCATGTCGTTAAGGTTCTTGGCGTACTTGTTGAGGGCGTTGTAGGTTTCCTCGGAGCTCTCGCCGGTCACCTTCTTACCGTTGTGCAGTTCGGCGATGGCGGCCTTGAGGCTCTTTTCGGTGATTCCCGCGTCCTTCAGCATCTGTGCCGCCTGACCGCCAGCCATTAAGATACCGTAGAGCAGATGCTCCAAGGCCATGTACTCGTCGCCGGAAGCGTCGCAGAACATGGCGGCCTTCTGCATGGCCGTCTGAGTGGTGCCGCCGAGATAGATCTCGTTGCCACTGCTCTTGGGCAGACGGTTGATTTCGCGTTCCACCGCCTGCTTGAGCGTTTGAGGATTACATGATTGTTTTTTCAGCAGGAATGGGATCACGTTGTCATCCGTGTCAAGCATAGCCTTGAGGATGTGCAGCGAATCCACCTGCTGGTTCTGGTTCCGGGCCGCCAGCATCTGGGCGTTCCCGATCACCTCTTGGGTTTTGATTGTTAAATTATTTGGGTTCATATTTTTTCGGTTTTAAGGTTTACAGTTTACGGTTTGCCCCCACACTGCGCTTCGCTTGTATGGGGTTACTAGCACTTCGTGCGTCTTGCCTCTTCGAGGCTGCTCAAGGAATAATTTCTTATAATTATCGGTGAGCATACATCACACGTCCTACAACATAGCAAATACGTTGCCAACCGGGACACAACTGACAAAATGGCAGAAAAAAGGGCACAGCCCCACGGCCACGCCCTTTTGTAATGATGAATGATAACTGATGAATTAAGAATGCAGAATTAAGAATTGTGCGTCCATCATTCTTCATTCTTAATTACCATAAACCTCAACTTTCCATTCAAATCTCTGACAGACTGAACATCATTAAAACCATGCTGATGGAAGAGCGCGGCCATTCCGTCATGAAAGTCATGGTAGGTCTCCACGTATATGCGTCCGTCGGGGGCGAGTGTGCGCTGCGCGAGGCGGGCGAGGGCGCGGTAACACCACAGCTTGTCGTCGTCGGGGACGAACAGTGCGGTTTCCGGTTCGAAATCAACCACGTTCTTGTGCATCATGGCGCGGTCAGAAGCGGGAATGTAGGGCGGGTTGCTGATGATGACCTCAAAGCGCATCTCCCCAAAGGGCAGAGTCTCTACATCGGCCATGTCGTGGCGAGCGAAGGTAACCCCTACCCCGTTGAGCTCCGCGTTCTGTCGGGCCTGCGACAACGCCTCCTCGGAAATGTCGGTCGCAAAGACCTCCGCATCGGGCAGCATCTTGGCCAGGGAGACGGCAATGCAGCCGCTACCCGTGCCGACATCCCAAATCCTGACCTTTTGACCCTCGTACTGTTGTACCACCCGCTGCACCAACTCTTCCGTCTCGGGGCGCGGAATCAACACCGCCGGCGAAACCTTGAACGACAGTCCGTAAAACTCCGTCTCGCCCAGCACGTACTGCAGCGGACAGCCTTCGGCGAGCCGTTCCATGTCGCGTCGGATAGCTGGCATCAGCGTTTCATCCACGGGTTCATTCCCGCGCAACGCCAGCTCGTAGCGCTCCATCCTCATCCGCGCACACACATACCACGAAGCCACCGCAGCCGCTTCACGAGGATCGTAGAGCGGCTGCAAGGTTTCTGTTATGCGGTAGGACAGTTCTTTAATGGTCATTGGGGAATGAATGGCGGTGATGAGAGGATGAGAGGATATGATGATGCGATGAATGACGATGAAGGGGCGATGAATTATTTCGATGAATGAAACGATTATTCATTATTTATCATTTATCATTCATCATTCATCATTCTTAATTCTTAATTCTTAATTCTCTCCGGGAAGTCTCTCCACGCCCATTTCTCTTTCACCACGCCCTTGTTGACGACCATGATGCCGGGGTTGGAGCGCATGGCGTCGCGAACCATGAATGGACCGTGGACGGGGTCGATCGGGTTGTAATAGACCGGGAACTCAATACCGTATTTCTTCACAAACTCGGCGATCTCCTCTTCCGATGAGTTGGTGATGGCCACAAAGTCAACACCGTTTTCTTCGCAGGCCTTGGCCAGGGTCATCGCTTTCGCCATTCCCTTTTCGTTGGCTTCACTCAAATCATGTACATATAATATATATGTATCGCTTTCTTTGTCGGTGGCGAAATAGTCGGGCGCGTGGTCGGCACCGCTCTCGTCCAACATGTTGAAGCCGTCAATCTTGGCCTTCACCTCTTCCTTGATGATTTTGTCCTCACGATCTACGTACTCATTATTCTCGTAGAACGCCTCGTCCTGAGTCATCAGCTCGTCTTGCGTGAGTCTAACCTCCTCGCCAGTGGCATTGTTCTTATAAATGAACACAACCTCCTTTTGCGCGGGTTGCGCCACGAACACAGAGACATCCTTGCCCTTCTTCCAGTCACTCTTGCCGATGAACGGAAGATGATGGATAACGTAGAGCTGGAAGCAGACCGAGATGACAGCGAACAACACGACGCAGAGCCACTGCCCGAGCTCTGTCAGTCGGCAATCCTTGATCTTCTTGCGGTTGAAGAATACGATCAAGGTCGGTATGATAAAGCCCACGTTCTTGAGGAAAGTGGCCTTGTTGGACATCTCAATCACATCGCCGAAGCAGCCGCAATCCTTCACCACTCCGAAATAGTGGATGCCATTGACCTCCATGTATTCCGCAATCGCCAACCAAAGGGTCAGGAAGAAGAAGAAAGTCATGAACAGAAGGTAGCCCCAAGCTGCCCACTGCACTTTCACGCGCAGGAGCAACATGCAGCCTAGCACGAACTCGCACATAATGGCCACCACTGCCGCAAAAAGCGCCAACGGATGGAGGAAGCCCATGTGGAAGGAGACGAAGTAGTCATTCATCGTCACCCCGAAACCCACAGGGTCAATGGCTTTCGTGAAACTTGAAAAGATAAACAGGCACCCCAATAGGATGCGGATGATTTTAAGCCAGATAGGTTCTTTTTTTGACATAAGGATTTCTTTTATGTTTATATACGCCCCACACTGCGCTTCGCTTGTATGGGGTTAATTGCACTTCGTGCGTGTTGCCTCTCCGAGGCTGCTCAAGGAACAATATTCAATTAACTATTGACTCGATCCTCGCCCTTTACCCTTCTTTCTCAACAACAAGCCGAATCAAGCAGAACATCGCGTAGTTGATCATATCGTAATAGTTGGCATCCAGGCCTTCGGAGACGAGGGTGTTGCCTTGGTGGTCTTCGATGGACTTGGTGCGGAAAATCTTCATGAGGATGATGTCGGTAATGGAGCTGATACGCATCTGTCGCCAAGCTTCGCCGTAGTCGTGGTTCTTGTTCATCATCAGGTCTTTGGCCGCATGGATGTACTTGTCGTAGAGTTCGGTCACGGTTTTCACCTCCATTGAGACCTCCTCCTGCGACTCCGCCACGCCCATTTCCATCTGGATGAGGGCCATCACACAGTAGTTGACAATGCCCACGAATTCGGGGATGACACCTTCGGCCACCTTCGCCTCACCCTTCTCCTGGATGCTGCGGATGCGATTGGCCTTGATGTAGATCTGGTCGGTGAGCGACGGCAGACGCAAGATGCGCCACGCCGTACCGTAATCAATCGCCTTATTGCAGAAAATTTCCCGGCAATAGGCAATCACTTCATCATATTGTTTGGAAGTATCTGCCATTATTTCTTGATAACTTTGAAATTACGTGTTTGATTGTTGCCAAAGGTCACCTGTAAGAGATAAATACCCGTCGGAACATCGTTCATACTCACCTCATAGCGGAAATCGCCATTGGTATTCATCGTTTTCACCACCCGACCGTTAATATCAAAGAGAACAACCTTTCCGATAGGTTCTTCGCTTTCCACTTTCACCCACTGTGTGGCGGGATTCGGATAAACTGCCGTGCGAACTTCCGCATAGGCATGCACATCCACGCCGTCGTTAACATCCTCTATCACAGCGACAACATCGCAGGGCAGGATAACATCATCCAAATACACACAGTCGTGACCACCTGTAGTACTATAATCTTTATCATAAGAAAAGATGATCCTATGGTTACCCGCAGGCACATCAAGCGAGACCAGGGTCCAATCCTCATCACCACTAACTTCTTCTTTTTTAACATTATCCAAATAAAGATAGAAGAAATCATAATTTTCCTCAGTACTGACCTTTCGATAATAGGAAAGAGTGGAATTCTCTGTCGTGGAAAGGGAGATTTCCATGCGGGATCTCTGATTGTGAGGAAGATTTCGAGCGGAACGGGCGGAAAAATCACCAGAATGCGCTGATTCGGAGGTCACTTCCCACGCATAATTATTCACCGTCCAATCAAGATGCGTGAGGTCACCGCTTTCAAAGCCATCGGACAGGGCACCCACCAAAATGGGCAACGTGTCTATTTTATGCACATCCCCATAGATGGTGTGATAGTACAAATTCACCATCGAGAGATCAGGAACCGTATCTGCAATCTCCACGTTAAATTGTTTGGCAGAGGTTTGGTTGGGAGCGAGGCCAGATATAGAAGAGGGATCTGTAAGAACCTTAACACCAGAATAGTTACAGGTCAAGTCTATATGGCCATTATCCACAGCAACATGACCTACATTCTGATTATTGAACTCAAAGGCAACTTGATCACCAGGTTGGAAATTACTGACAACTCTATCATTCACCATCGTGGAATAATTCGTCATTTTCACATCCGGCAAGAGCACTCTGACTTTCACATCACGAGTGATTGTTTTATTGGTCCAATGAATTTTCAAAGTGAAGGGCAATATCGCGAAATCCCTGGACGGGGGCATCACAAAAGAGAAGGCGTTGTTGCGGTTCTCCACGCCATCCACGCTGATGGTCCCCACAAAGGCAGAATCCTGCAACATGGTGATGGGTTCGTTTGGAGTCAAAGTGGCATAGACACCCGACGCTGCCGAAATGCCCACATTGGAAAGGACGAGGTTCAAATTCACCGTGTTGCCCGCTTGGAATTTCGTGTTTTCAGCCACTGAAAACGATACCGGCACAATATACGGGCCTTCAGGATCAATCATTTCCACATCCATAAAGAACGGCACTTTGTTTTGAGCCAAAACAACGAGCTCACATTGTCCCACGTTCATATCTTGGGGAAGATCCATGGTCACATTGCCGTCAGCATCCGCGAAAGCAGCCGCCAAATACTCATTATTCTGTGTCAGCGCCACATACGCGTAAGGGGGTAATGCAGAAACTGTGTATATGGAATCATTCACTTTAATAGTCTGATTGGCAACGATATCCACCGTTTCCGGAACGCCGAGGAAGATTCTCACAGAAGGATCGCCAAAGCAATGATAAATTTCCCAATAATACTTTTTCGCTTCGGAAGAGGTGGCCTGTATCGACATATTGCCAGCCGTCATCATGCCGCCGATGGTGGAGACCCATACGTCGTAATTCTCGTCGTGCTGGTGGAAAAGCTTGTCGTAAGCACCCAGAAATCTGGAGTTATAAGACGGATTGGCGGTGACATTGCTGCGATAACCAACCGCCCAATAGAAGTCTTCCCCCCAGTAGGTATTGTTGGAAGCACCGATATACCCCATCGCACCTTTTCTCTCCGCACGCAAAAGTGCTTCTCCAAAACATTCAGAGATCTTAAAATTACCTGATTGACAACAATTTCCTATCATCAGACCATATTTGCCGTCATTCTGGAGTTGCGCCACATGCGAAACCGTGAAGGAAGGATCCGCCCAGCTAGTCTCACTACCGTGCGCGGTATAATTCACCAAACCGGCACCTGCGCTCACCTCCGAACGGATTTGCGACGCCGCTGAAGAGCAATTGTACAAATGAACCATCACATTGGTGTAATTGCATTCCGGATTGTCGGTTTTGACGTAATAATTGTTGACGTAATTAATCTGGCCATTGGCGTGAGTAGGACCATAGTAGTCATCCGTGCCCGCAATCAACACAGCGTTACCGAGATATGAGGGTTCCGGCATCGTATATTGCTCATACATCATGATTTTCTCTATCTGGTTGGAGAGTTGCTGGTTGTTTGTGGCAGAAAGCCTGCCATAATAACAGTCGGGGAGGTAGTCACTGTTGTCAGCGGTAGCATAATAAAGGTCTGTAATGTGGTTTTCACTTTGTATCTGTGACGAAAACGCGGGGAGTTGCTCGCGGTCGCCCAAAAGCAGCACATAGGTCGGGGCTGGATTCTCTGCCGTCGCATTGCTGAAATGCGAACGGATGTAGCTTTGAATGGAAGTGGTGGTGCTGCCCACTTGCGGATTGTTGGTGAAGACCAGTTCCACGAGGTAGCCCAAACGTTTTTTCCAAGCCACAAAGGCTTCCAAATCCTCGTTGTTCTCGAACATAGCATTACCGATAATCAAATATTTGATCGGGACACCGGAAAACTCGCTACGACTTGAATGCATTTTGTTAATAATCAAACCTTTATCCAAATCAAAAAGCGGAGATGCCAATTGTTGCAAAGCGTACGTCTGCGCCATATCCGCATTGGCGAAAGTAAACTCCACATCAATACGTTTATATACTCTAACAATCTGGCTTACAGGATTATACTGTATCGGCGCAACATGAACCGTGGCCAAGGCAACACTTCTCCTCACACCCGCTTTTTCCACACTGACCAGCGGCAGAGCATAGAAAGCGTTTGTGTTGTAAATCTCCCTGTTATAGGCGAAATCCGGATTCGGCTGATTCTTGGCAGCAGAAATCTGAACGGGGAAGAGCGGATGGCTGATGCCCAAATCGCCGGCGTTGTAATCCACATATTCCGCATTCACCACATTGACCATGACAGAGTCGCAGACAGGGATTTCCAACATGCGGGCAAGCTGAGGCAGTTGCGGCGCACCCGGCACGTACGAAGAGGCATAGTCAGGCAACGTCACCAATGTAAAATCGCCCTCAGGGATATTAACATTCTGAATTTCAAG
The DNA here is from genome assembly GCA_946413585.1 of uncultured Bacteroidales bacterium. Taxonomy (GTDB): domain Bacteria; phylum Bacteroidota; class Bacteroidia; order Bacteroidales; family WCHB1-69; genus F23-D06. The sequence goes on along the minus strand of CAMKLG010000056.1, from coordinate 6,291 downwards.
CTCCCCAGGTTTGAATGTAACAGATACTTTCTGATAAGTGTTATGATTTACTCTATAATTCTGGCCAAAAACCATTTGCACATAACAAACAACCGCCACGAATAAAAACAATCTTTTCATAATTACTTTCCAATTTTTACTCATAAAAAAATAACCTGCAAAAATACACTTTATTTTCATTTCTCATCCAAGAAATGCTATTTTTGCCGCGCCGTATGAGCTGGCAGCATCCTTGCCTCAGAAAACCTCGCTAGGGATGACAATGTTCATACAAAACGAATAATAGAAACGGGAAAAACGAACCATTATTTCGAATCAGAAAAATTTTTCGACTATGATAAAGAAAATGCCTCATTTCTTGGATATGGACGACGAGCGTTACTACGAACTTGAAAACGCTCGATATGTGATGCTGGGTGTTCCTTACGACGGAACGAGCACTTTTGTGAAAGGTGCCGACAAAGGTCCGCAGGCGATTTTGGATGCCTCCGACAGTTTGGAATTGTATGACATTCAGTATCAGTACGAAGCGTGGACTGCCGGCATCCACACCGACCACCACGACTACGATTTCAGCACGCCGGAAGCCATGGTCAAATCGGTATATAATCGCGTAAAATTTTTCATGGAGAGCGGGAAGCGTATCGTCTTAACCGGCGGTGAGCATTCGGTCTCCGTGGGGGCCATTCAGGCGATGTCGGAGGCGCACGACAACCTCACCGTCCTGCAAATCGACGCACACGCCGACCTCCGCGACAGCTACCACGATTCGCCGTACAATCACGCATGCGTCATGCGCCGCGCACAGGAATACGCCCGCGTGGTGCAAGTCGGCATCCGCAACGTCTGCACGGACGAGCTGCCCAACGTGGTTCCCGAAAACATTTTCTACGCACATCTCATTCACAATCAAGAAGATTGGATGGAAAAAGCCTTGCAAAGACTCACCGACAATGTCTATATCACCGTCGATTTGGACGGCTTCGACCCGTCGATATTGCCGGCTACGGGCACCCCGCTGCCCGGCGGTCTGCAATGGTACCCCACCCTCAAATTCCTCGAAACGGTTTTCCGCAACCGGAACGTGGTCGGGTTCGATGTCGTGGAGCTCTGCCCTCAACCTGACAGCAAGGTGTCGGACGTGATGGCCGCCACTCTGATTTACAAAATGATAACTCTTTGGGAGATGTTGTAGGGGCGAGGCGCACCCTCATTTACAGAAAAAAAACGCACGTATTCGTTATTTATGTACATTTGCAGGTTTTAAAACAGAATGGTGAGAACCTTTTAATGCGTTATAAATCAATACGATATATCATCCTATTAGTGCTCTGTGTATTCACGGCAGGGAGGGTTTTGTCGCAAGACACGGCCAGAACGAGAACGTTTTCCACCATCGACTCCTCCATGGCCATCTCGCCCGATTACCTGCGCACGCGATATGCGCCATTCCCCACCATCAATTTCCAACCAATTGTCTATCAGGAAATTGACACCACCATGTTCCACATTTCAGAATATGACCAGCTACTGAAGGTGCAGAATCTCTACCAGTCGCTGGGCATCAACGGGCAAGCGCACAGATCCATGGTTTTCGACATCGACCATTCCTTAGGATTCACGATGATCACGACCCCCTACCCTCTCTATTTCAAGAAGATGCAGGATTTGAAGATTTATGATTTGGCCACTTCTCACACGGACATCAACTTCACTTGGGGTTGGCGGCGGGAGCTCGTCTTTAACGCCACCCATGCGCAACGCATCCGGCAGGTGGACTTTGTGGTCAACATCGATGCCTGCAGTAATCCCGGATATTTCATCCACCAATCAGTCAACCGTCTGAACGTCAACGCACTCGTCAAATATGAGACGCCAAACAAAGTTTACGGACTACTGGCCGCTTACAATCTCAACCACGGCAAATTCTCAGAAAACGGCGGGCTTGAGAAATGTTCCGACTTCACCGACCGGGATCCGCGCGACTCGGCCCTCACTTACGATCTGACCAGTTTCGCGGTGATGTTCAGCAACGCGCAGACCCTTATCAACACCCATACCGCACAACTCACCAACTACGTGAATATCAAGGACAAGAAAGGACATTACTTCGGCACCATCAGCCATACTTTAGACATTGACAACCTGAAGAGTACTTTTACCGATCATGACCTCAACAATCTTTTCTACCTCAACCGATACTACAACAACCCCGACACCACCAACGACTCCATCCAGTACTTTCTGATAGCCAATACTTTACAATGGTCCAATTTCAGTCCGATAGACACTCTCGTCGACCAAGCCTACCTTTTCAGAATTTCAGGTGGTTTGCGACATGAATTCGTGAATGCCCAAAGTCCTTATTACATAGGCAATTCGCTTGCACTTTTCGCGCGCACCTACATCCGTCTGTTTAAGGTTTGGGACATTTACGGCAACATCTCTTATTCGTTTTTCGGGTACAACGGCTACGATGGCATGGCGAAGGCAGGTTTCCGTTTCAACATCAACAAGAAGCAACGCCATCAGCTGGGTCTCGAAGCTTCTTTCATGCGTTACGCTCCCGACTATATTTTCTTCAACTACTTTGGCAACAACAATGCATGGTTAAAGGGTTGGAAAAAGCAGAATATTTTCAAAGCAAGCGCATATTGGACGATTTTCGACTATTCATTGCGTTTCAACCTCATCAATGCAGGCAAATACGTCTTTTTGAACAGCAGTTTTGAGCCAATGCAGCTTGAGAAGCCCTTCCAAGTCCTGGAATTGCTCCTATACGCGCCTATCCGCACGAAGCATTTCTCTTTGGACGCGGAGTTGGCGCTACAACATTCGACCAACAAACGGATTACGGTGCCGCTGTTCGCGGGCAAGCTCAGTGCGATTTACAGAACCGGGATTTTCAAGAAAAAATTGCATTTCCAAGTGGGCGTTGACCTCTTCTACAACACGAAATACTACGCCGACGGATACAACCCCATCCTCCATCAGTTCTACACCCAAGAGTACATCAGCGCCGGCCACTATCTGTATCTCAACGCACATGTTGCCTTCCGCGTGAAGCGCATAACGTTCTTCGTGCGCGGCGGCAACCTCCTCGCCGGAGTTTTCAGCTTCCACTACATCACCACCCCCGGCTACCCCATGCAAGGCATCAGCGTCCAAGCAGGCATCAACTGGAAGTTCTATGATTAATAATGGTTATTGGTTATTGGTTATTGAAGCGAGAGGAGAGGAGGAGAGGAGGAGATGAGAGGAGTGGAGAGGAGATAAGAGGAGAGGAGATGATGAGAGGGGCGAACGACGGGGGCGAACGAAGAGACGATTATGCGATGAATTTCAACCCCCTATTTACTAATCACTATTTACTAATCACTATTTACTAATCACTATTTACTAATCACTATTTACTATAAACTATAAACCATAAACCATAAACTGTAAACCTCAATAACCAATAACCTTTACAAAAATGGAATATAGAATCGAAAAAGACACATTAGGCGAAATGCGCGTCGAGGCCGACAAGCTGTGGGGCGCGCAGACACAACGGGCGATGGAGAACTTCCAAATCGGGAAGAAGCACATCCCCATCGAGATCATCTACGGCATCGCGACGGCCAAGAAGGCGGCGGCCTGCGCCAACTACGACTGCGGCGTACTGCCCGAGGACAAGCGCGACCTGATCGTGCGCGTGGTCGATGAGATCACCAGCGGACAATGGGACGACCAGTTCCCGTTGCACATCTGGCAGACCGGCTCCGGCACACAGACCAACATGAACGTCAACGAGGTGATCGCCCACCGCGCGCAGCAGCTGCACGGCGGTCAGCTCACCGACTACCCGCTCTACATCTCCCCGAACGACGATGCCAACAAGTCGCAATCCACCAACGACATCTTCCCCACGGGCATGCGCATTGCCACGGCCATCAGCATCATCACCCGCACGCTGCCCGCGTTGGAGCACATGATGGCCACTTACAGGGAGAAAGTCGCGGAATACGCCGACATCAAGAAGATCGGGCGCACCCACCTGATGGACGCCACCCCGCTCACTTTGGGCGACGAGCTGTCGGGACATCTCTCGCAGTTGGAGCACGGTCACGAAGTTATCCAACAGAGTCTCAAGCACTTGATGGAGTTGCCCATCGGCGGCACCGCTGTCGGCAACGGCATCAACACACCGGAAGGCTACGACAAAAAAGCCCTGCAATACATCAACAAATTCACGGGTTACGAATTCACGAACAGTCCGAACAAGTTCGAGGCGATGGCCTCCCACGACTCGCTGTGCGAGATGTCGGGCGCGTTCAAGCGTTTGGCCGTCTCACTGATGAAGATCGCCAACGACTTCCGGCTGCTCAACTCGGGTCCGCGCTGCGGCCTTGGCGAGGTGATATTGCCCGCCAACGAGCCCGGCTCCTCCATCATGCCCGGCAAGGTTAACCCCACGCAGTGCGAGGCGCTGTCGCAGGTCTGCTGCCAGGTCATCGGCAACGACGTGGCCATCACCACCGGCGCCATGCAGGGACACCTGCAGCTCAACGTCTTCATGCCGCTCATCGGCAGGAATTTGCTGCAGTCGTCACGCTTGTTGGCGGATGTCATCAACTCCTTCAACGACCACTGTCTGAAGGGCATCGTGCCGAACCGCGAGCGCATCGCCATGCACCTGCAAAACTCGCTGATGCTGGTCACGAAGCTGAACCCGCACATCGGCTACTACAACTCCGCGAAAATCGCGCAGCACGCCCACGAGAACGGGCTCACCCTGCGGGAATCCGCATTGGAACTGGGATTGGTGAGCGCGGAGGATTTCGACGAGTGGATGAAATTGTAGAGACGTGCCATGGTTGTCCCTGTAGAGACGTGCCATGGCGCGTCTCTACGATACAATCCAATATTTTTCGTATCTTCGCACTCTGAAATATCAACCCCGATTTTCACCACCCCCCTATCGCGTATAGAGACAGAACAGGCTTTTTAACATATTGACATAAAGCGTTTTCGCTTTGATGGTAGATATTGAATTAAGAAAAATGATTGAAAAGAAAAATGGGAACAATTAAGGATAAATACAAAATGGATGGTGTAATGTCTGAAAACGGTTTTCCCGCACCAAGTGAGGCAGAATTGCGAAATATTTTTGCAGCATCGTGTGTGGAATCGGCAGCAGACCACGAGGGCATCTCCGCAGCAGAAATGTTTGGGCGTATGGAAGCCGTGAACATGTTTTCCGAACTGATATATCCTTGCTACGAAACCCTGCACACCCAAAGTCGCCAAATTGTCACGGAAGACATTTTGGAAGCGTTACATCGGCGCGAAGCAAAGAAAGGAGACTTAAGATGAGAGTTTATCATGGTGGAACTGAAATAGTTGAGTTTCCCGATACCAGCAAGGGTCGTGCCGGACTTGATTTCGGACAAGGGTTTTATATCACGGATTTGTTACAGCAGGCTGAATCTTGGGCAGACAGAATGTCGCGCATCCGTCTTGAAACGGGTATTGTCAATGTATATGAGTTCGATCTGCAGCAGGCAAGAAACGCATTCTCTTACAAGAAGTTCGACAACTATGATGTCGAATGGCTGGAATACATTGTAGCCAACCGTCGTGGGGAATATGACGGAGACCTGTACGACATCGTGGAAGGTGGTGTGGCCAATGACCGTGTCATTGACACGGTCGAAGCTTACATGTCGGACATGATGCCTCTGGAAACGGCCCTCCGTAATCTTTCGATGCATCGCCCGAACAACCAGTTGTGTATCCGCAACCAGTATGTGGTTGACCAATTTCTCACTTTTGTGGAATCTTATAAAATATAGTAACATGTTGAGTCCCTTATTGATATGGAACAAAATCGGTCGTGTGGTAACACTCATAGCGAACGATATGGGCATTAGTTCTGAGGAAGCCCTTTCCCTTTTTTACCGATCCCGCACGAATAGGTTAATGCGAGATCCCGCCACCTTGTTATACACGTTTGGAGACCGATACCTAGCAGACGAGGTAATCAGAGAATATCAGGCATAGATTTTTCGTATCTTCGCATCCTGAAATATCAACCCCGATTTTTCACCAAACTCCAATAGCGTTTAGAGACAGAACAGACTTTTTAACATATTGACATAAAGCGTTTTCGCTTTTCAAGGTGTACGGAAATCTCGACAATTTTTATACTATCACTCAAGAAAGCAGAAGTGCTCACGGCAATATCCGTGGGCTTTCTTGTTTGTGATAGTAGGTAGTCGAGAACCTCCGTACACGACAGAAGTTCAC
>CAMKLG010000055.1 GCA_946413585.1 uncultured Bacteroidales bacterium | reverse complement strand
GGGACAGCACCACACTGCAGTTCACCTTCACGGGACTGTATATCACTAACTCACCTGCGTACAGCAATGATTAAGGAAGCAATAGATACCTTAAAAGATATTACATTCAACTTTATAAATACAAATTCAAAAAAACAAATTATGAAAAAAGTTTTTTATTTAACTGCATTAATGCTGATTATCGGCAATGCTTTCGGGCAATTTCGTGTCATTACTAATTCTCACTTTGATATGAGTAATGGTAAATTTACTATCAAAACCAATAATCCAACAGTGGACATTGGCTGTAATGAAGGTACAGGCACCTATAATTCAACGCTGTATTTTTGGCATTCGAATAGTTCTTGGAATAACCTGAAAGCCGCTTCCTTTATAGTTATGTCTGATTCAAACATTAAGACTAACATCACTCCTATTGAGAATGCCTCTGATGTACTTGCTCTTATTAACACATATTCTTATTCCATGGTGGAAAATCCTGAAGCTGTTGGTTTTGGGGTGTTAGCGCAAGAGTTAGAAACCTTTTTGCCCGAACTAGTGGATTCTACACATGGTGAAAAAGGTGCAAATTATATTGGACTTATTCCTTTCTTAATATAGGGATTTCAAGAAAAAACTAAAGAATTGGATGACCTACAAGAGGAAATGGAACTGTTAAAAGCAGACAATCTGTTTCTAAAAGAACAAATAGAAGCATTGTTCGTCAGATTAGATATGGGAATGCCAACTCCTGCAACAAGATCTGCCAATAATGCGATAAAAAATGACAAATAGATTCTTTATCAGAATAACCCCAACCCTTTCACACAAAGCACCCAAATTCATTATTACCTTTCTGAATCATGTTCAAAAGCAATACTGAAAATATATGATCTTCAAGGCCGAGAACTACTTAGTTATGATCTCAATAAAAAGGGAGAACAATACTGCACAATCAACGGTTCTGAATTGGAAGCCGGAATGTATGTTTATGCTTTAATTGTGGATAACCAGATCATAGATACAAAAAGAATGGTTCTTACAAAATAATAAGTAAAGATGAAACGATATACAATTATCTGTGTTATCCTATGCTTAGGATACTTTGAGATCCGGAGCAGATTCCCGAAAAATCAGTTCCGACATACTCGGCGCACTGGTGAAGGGCTTAGTCCAACATTTTGGCTTTTTACTTGTAATCCGAACTTAGTTACTGGATATGTGAAGTATAGCGAAATTGACATTTATGAAATACAAGGCTCAACAAATAAATATACCTGCAATGCCCATTATGCAGATGCCGATTACTATACCTTAACGGAAAACGGCGATTACTATTCGTGGTGGAATCTACATAATTCTCATGATTATGGATTCATTATCAACGATGGTCTTTTTCACACCTACGCAATGATGTGGGATTCGTTATATCTCAGATTCTATTACGATGGAAGTGAGGTGTGTTATTTTTATCGTGATGTAAATTTTGTGCCAGGTAATCTGTTACCCATGAACATCATTATTGCCAATTCTGCGTGTGCAAGCAATTTTAATGATACTATATCATCTAATACTATATTGCCATATCCATACGATGTTGATTATGTCAAAGTATATAATCTTGCGTGCGATGATGGGACAATTGTGACAGACATTTTGGATTTTTCGCAATACTATTATGCTGTTAAAAAGAGTATCTCATTGGGATCCGCCACCGTTCTCCCACCTAATACTACCACTTATTTGCGTGCGACCGATTATATTGAATTGAGGCCAGGCTTTGAAGTTTCCGGCACATCGCAAATCAAATTAATCATTGACCCACCTTGTCTGGAAGACAATACATTTGAGTATTATTGGTAGGTTAGTTATTTTGGAAAAATTTATACTTTTGCAACGAAAATAACAGTTTAATCAAACGTAATAATATTATGAAAAAATTATCTTTTTTGTTTTTGTTTATACTCCTGCTGTCAGTGGGTTGCCGGCATGAAACCAAAGTGCTGGAGAACGCTGTCACCGACGTGGATAACAACTCCTATCCCGCAGCGAAAATCGGCAAGCATATTTGGATGCTGCAGGACCTTAAAACCTTCCGTTTCGCCGACAACACCATGATGGACGATGTGCATACCCAAGGATCCTTCGACATGCTGTTAGCCGCCACCCTCAGGCATCACCAATACCCTGCTTATAACAAGGGATCCATCAGCTATACGAAAAACACCAACACTCCCAATCTTGGTCCCTGCCCGCAAGGTTGGCATGTGCCCTCCGTGGCGGAATGGGAGGATCTGATACAAACCGTCAGCAAACGCTCCGACTGGGTAGAAAAAAGCATGTCGGTCAACGGAGCCATGGTGGCGGATCCTGAATCTCCTAGCCGGTGCGAGTTCCTCAACGCCTCCGGCTTCAACGCCGTTCTCGACAGAAGCGGCTTCATCATCCGTAATGGCTTCGAAGACCTCACTCCGGAGTCGCACTACAGCAAATACAAGTGCTATTGGGCGCTCGACGAGGGCGACCTTTCCGCCGACAGCAGTTGCAATTGCACCTTCGTCAAATTTTCTCACCCCTCTCTTGACAACCCTACCGGCGAATCGAAACCCGAGGTTAAGAAAATGAAAGCCTCCGAAGAGGATGGACAACCTGCCTTTTTCGTCCGCTGTGTCAAAGACATGTAGAAAGAGGATTCCCCTGTTAACATTGCCCTTTTTTTATGATTAACAAAATACAAAATTAGATATGAAAAGTTTAAGTTTTTTTTGTAGATTTTTTGTTCTCGCTGCAATGCTCTCCGCCTGCAAGCCAGAACCAATAGTATTGTCAATCCCTCCCAAGGATGTTGATGGAAATGTGTATGACACCGTCCGCATCGGAAACCAGACCTGGATGAGCCAGGATCTCAAAGTCTTGCATCTGCCTAACGGAATGGCGTTGCAACCGTTCGCAATACGTCAGGAAGAACCCTCATATACCACTTACGGCGGCAAAACGCTCTACAACAGCATGGCCGCCCAATACGGTGCTTCCACCTCCTCCGCCCATGTGCAGGGTATATGTCCGGATGGTTGGCACCTGCCCTCCTCGGCGGAATGGCAGGAACTAATTGATTTCGTCAATGGTCATCCGGAAACTTGGGACATTTCCGGCACGGTAAGCCACGCTTTGGCGAACCAAAGGTGGGGGACGGAAACCCATGACAACGACAACCAAACAGGCTTTTCCGCAATGCCTACGGGATATGTCCATTCCTATGGTTCTCATTCCGACATCGGCGACAATCGCTGGATGGGACGGAAAGAGGCCTTTTATTGGTCTGCCGACCATAACGACTACTACCCCCGGCCCTACAATGCACCCCCTCCTACTCCGTGGATTCTTCCACAATGGGGCGTGTACGGTACCGACTCGTTGCAAACGCAATCTTTTGTCTTCAAGCTGAACCTTAACCACGAGCTGCCTGAAATCTCATCGTTGCCGGACATCCACTACTGCGCTGTCCGCTGCGTGAAAGACTGAGCGTTCCTTTTGCGCGTGACGGACACCAACGGGAAGGAATACCATCGGAAGGTGGTGGTTGATTAATAAATGCAGAATATGCAATGTGGGAAAGGTCGTCGCAGGTGTAGAGACGTTGCGCGCAACGTCTCTACCGGGCGGCGGCAGAAATCTGAAAAATGTATGTTTGCAAACGGAAATTAACATCATCAACAAAAACCATAAGATTACCTAAATTCAACTCATTAATGCAACCTTCTGGATTTTTTGCATCCTATGAATAGATAAAGGAATTAACTTTGCAGCGTTGTTTGCTTATCTTGATGTTTAACGGACTTCGTATCAAGGTCGGCGGCAACGCGAAAGAGAGAAAATAGAAATCCCCTATAGTAATTATGATGAAAAAAATATCCGTATTTTGCACAATGTTTTTGCTGTTGGGATTCAGCAGCATTTCGTGGGCGCAAGATCCTAATGTGCCCTTTGTCTGGATAGGCGACACCCCGATTTATGGGTCTGTCGATACCATCGTCGGGCCAGGCATCCAAGGACAGGTCTCCTACGATGCCCTGACGAACACCCTTTATATGGACAACGCCTCCATACCAAACCTTTGGGCCACAGATTTGACAGGAGCACAACCCTGTTTCAAAATCAGGCTCTCGGGAGACAATTACATCGCCAGTATGGTTTACCAAACCGATTCCTGCTCCTTCTTCGGACCAGGCTCCGTAACTATAGGTGGACCTTCCGTTTCTCAAGGCATTATATGCGACCACACAGACTTCCTGATTCTGACACAAGGGGCAACCGTGGACATCTCTGCCTCAGAAGCAGGTATAAATGCCATGTCCGATGATCCCTCAGGGCACATTCCCGCTCTTGTCGTTGACAGCAGTTCCCTGATTATCACGGCACCCCAGTGTTTCTTTTTGATGTGGGCCTTGTGGCTGAGCGGATGCCATGTGGTGGAGCCGGCAGATTTTGACTACCAGCTTGACACGTGGCTTGACGTGTCATCAGTGCATTTCCAGAATTACCTGGAAATCCGCGCAGGAATAGTAGGAATCCCTGCACGTGAAACCGCCGGCTGGCAAGCATGGGCCGTGGAAGGCGGTATCCGCATGGAAGGACTGCCTGACGGCCAGACCGTCGAGGTGGTGAGCCTCCTCGGGCAGACGTCGCGCCAATTCAAATCATCTGCTACTAATGCCTTTGTCCCTTTGAAGGCAGGTGTTTACCTCGTCCGTGTCAACCACCACACAGTCAAAACGATCGTAAAATAAACACCAAAATCGTCATTATGAAAAAAATAGTTTTTATCATTATTGCCTTTGTTTTGTTCATATCGTGCAAACATGGCCAACAAACAGGTTTTTGTCTTCCCATTGACAAGGGAGGACTTACATTATCCTCTGATTGGAACAACTGTAAAACTATAGGAACCTTGTTTTCCTGGAATATATCCAGCGATGATTGGGATGCTAGCCACCGCCCTTTTGACACATGCAATGGGATGGCGGTTAAAGTGAGCGGTTGGATATATAACAACCCTGATGGAGTAACCTCCGGAATGTTCTACCTTACCGACAATCCTCTTTATGCTCGTCCTGATACGCTTCTTCCTATGCCACATGATGCGTTGACCATCAAGTCATCGAAACCATTTCCTGCCAGTGTGGATATGACAAAAAAATGTTTTGTATCAGGTCATATCAGCATCTTTCAACTTCACACAGGAGGCGTGTTAGATTACGGAGACGATAAGGCATGCTATGTTTTTATTCCGAACGTTATAGCTGACAGTATTTTTTTCGCAGATTAAAACAATTATGAAAAAGATATTAATTTTACAACTAAGCATAGCATTTTGGTATGCTAGTGTGGCTCAAATACAAGCGACAAAACAGGAAGTAAAAAGTGCCGCAAAGCAAGCGATATCTGATTTTATCATCCCATCGGTTTCTGACAATGATGAAACAATTGACACTGTATACTCTATGACAAAAAATGGGAATACCGTTTTACCCAACCCCGCCGACGACATCCTCTATGTGGAGTTGTCCGGCGCGGGCATCGCCAATGCTACGTTGTACGACCTGCAGGGGCGCGTGGTAGGGGCGAATCATGATTCGCCCCTACAGGGCATTGCCACCCTCAACGTGCGCAACGTGCCCGCCGGCGTCTATGTGTTGCGCGTGACGGACACCAACGGGAAGGAATACCATCGGAAGGTGGTGGTTGATTAATAAATGCAGAATATGCGATGCGTGGAAAAGTCGTCGCGGGTGTAGAGACGTTGCGCGCAACGTCTCTACCGGGCGGCGGCAGAAACAAAAAAATGTATTTTTGCAAACGGAAATTAGTATCATCAACAAAAACCATAAGAATATGAAAAAGATCATTACCATTTTAGCTTTGTTGTGCGCGCTGCTGCCCGCCCGCGCACAATATATGTCGTTCTTCTCAAAAGGGAATTGGGCTTACACTATAGATTATTATGAACCAGCGTGTTATATGGATGAATACCATCCAGAGTTTTTCCCTTTTTGCAATGAAACATTCTCATTCGTCTTTTATCATGAGGATACCATACGAATTGGGGACAAAATCTATTATAAAGAAGGGTTTTCTTATTCTGATGCTTACTTGAGGGAAGACACCGTGAACGGCCGTCTATACGCACGGTATAGCACTGACCTAGTCGATGATGAATACTTGCTCTGTGATTTGTCACTTTCTGTCGGCGATACTTTTGTGTTGCCGGATGGCTCGGCAAACTGGAGTTCCTATGGAGACCGGATTATGGTGGTGGACAGTGTCGGTTACCCGTCTGGCAAAAAAGTGATATATCTCTCAAGTTGCAATTATAATAACGAAATATTCTATACATCAACCTATTTTTCCCCTGCCGACTTCAACATCTCGTTACGATTTATGGAGGGTGTGGGTCCGATGTATGGTGTAAATCCTGCCCCTCCCCAATACACACACCATTTGGGACTGTTGCTATGTCTTTATAAAGATGACAGTCTTTATTACATGACTCACGAGACATTGGGATGCTACCAAAGTACAGCTGACATCCCTCTATACCCAGAGTCATGCCTGCAAGTATATCCAAATCCAACAAACGATCAGGTCACTTTGGAATTCATCACCGAAGAGGAGGTTTCAGGAACCGTAATAATACGCGACATGGTAGGCAGGGTATGCCGCCAGTTTTCAGTGAATGACAAAAAGACGACCCTGGAGTTGTCTTCACTACCGCAAGGTGCTTATATGATCACTTTTATTGACCAGCAGAACCGTAAAATCACAAAAAAAATCGTGATACAATGAAAAAGACATTGTCGCTGTTTTTATTGACATTACCGCTCCTCCTTCTCGGGCAAGAGCATAGCTGGGACGGGAAAAAAATAGCGCCATATGCCAGGATACGTTGTCTGAACATTTTCGTGAACATCATATACGATGTCCATCCTGAATACAACGAATCATTCTCCGACACCACGTACTGGCCTCCTGTCACGGATCCGGCACTGGAAGGTGTCAACAACACCGCCATTCCAAAATATCTGCTGGACTGGATGGATACGGTCTATCTAGCGGGGCAGACTCACGGCTACTGTACACGACTGTATGGCGAATCCTCGTTCGACAGCTTGCAAATCACTGGAGATTTTGTGGTGGTGAACCTGCGTGAAAGCACCGTTTGCTCCCAACCATGGATAGGCTTTACTCTCCATTACATTGGAAATGCGGCAATAGATCTAATCAATGAGAATGGACTTCAAACGATTTACGGGCACAACAAGATATCCGATTATGATTATGATCAGGATGGAAAAATTGATTTTTTGAACTTTCTCATCCGAAACGTCAAAAAGCCTTACGCCGATATAAATCCAGGTAGCGGGTACGGGACACCTCTTACGTACCCAATATACATGGAGAGAGGCTCCTATACGGCAAGTGCAGGGACACGGCAATGTGTGGGAGACGGTATTTTCTATGCCAATCCTACAAATATTGTCACCCATGAGATATCACACACACTGTTTGGGGACAACGATTTCCATACTTCAGGAGGTAACCACAGAGGAAGCGGTTGCTCTATGTCTTTCTTGAATATCCAAGGTGGTTTCGGCCTGATGGGTGCGGCAGGCTCAGGGTTGGTCTCCTGTAACGGCTACGAGCGGTGGCGCATGCACTGGAAACACCCGCAGGCCTTGGATTACATCTCCGCACGCAATGCCGCCAATACCCAGTCGGTGGTCTCCGACATTACACGGGAAGACGGCAACAAGACTTTTCTGTTGCGAGATTTCGTGACATACGGCGATGCGGTGCGCATAAAGCTGCCATACAAGGACAGTGTGACCTCTTCCAACCAGTACATCTGGCTGGAGAATCATCAAGTGGGGAGTAATAACAAACTGGACTTCCTTCAATACTCCAACACGGAACAGTGCCGCCCTCAGGGAGCGGCGGGCATTTATGCCTACTATCAGAGCGGCAGGGATGTGCTGGAAGGGACTGGTGATGAGGTTTGGGACTCCTATGACCGCGACAATCTGAAAATCATTCCGGCTGAAGGCTATTACGATTACGAATTAATCGCTAACACGCACCAGGTGAATTGTGTCAACTATGACGAACACGATTATGCCGTGCGTCGAGGCCCCGAAAACCCGTTTTGCGGGGGACAGGATCAAGAGTTTCCTCTCTTCCCTGAATCTACGGATACCGTTTTGTACATTTCCCGGGAATCTGAAACCTGGAGAAAATATATGAATTCCACACAAGATGACCATCTACCACAATTAGGTGATAATCTTGATGCGTTTAGTGCCCACGTAAAAATCAACATGGGAACGAACCCGAGTACAAACAACGCCAAGACATACCATAGCAATAACAGTGGTGACTTGATTAAAGCCCAAAATACGGCAAAGAATATCCAGACCACCTATCTGACTGGTTTGAGCATTGAAATGACCCCGATTCAGGGTACGGGGAACTTCCTGGTGAACATCCGTTGGGACGACTACAACATCACAAACGACACCCGATGGACGGGAAAAATTGCGTTGAAGGACACGGCCATTCTCACCGCAGGCAACACCATCACCTTGGCACAAAACCGCACGGTGGCGCAACCTAAAAGGGACCCGGAAACAGGGTTGTTTGCCGGAAAAACAAACTGGAGATGCGAAAACGGTTCTTATTTGCGGCAAGACATTTCCTCGGTGCTGCATTTGACGGAAAACAGCAGCCTTGTTTTTGAGTCAGGCAGTCACTATGAGTTGTCCGAAGGCGCAACCCTTCGTATAGGCACCGGCTGCAAAGTGACCATAGATTCTGGTGCAATAATGCAGCTCAAGGGGTTTGTGGAGATTGATTCCGGTGGTGTTCTCCTCTTTTACGACACAGTTAGAGAGGATAATTTACCCCATATCATCGTCCGTCCTGGCGGAAAACTCATCGTGGACGGCGCACATTGACATCCACTTAACCCAACGAGATGTGGTAGGGCATTGAAGTGGTGGGGGACCGCACCAAACGGCAACTTGCCCAATATCAGGGCACGGTGGAGCTGAAGAACGGAGCCGTCATTGAAAACGCCCTCTGCGGCATCCGTACGGGCCTGCGCGAGGACACCGTCACCTTCGCCACTACCGGCGGCATCGTCAACATCACGTTGTACGACCTGCAGGGGCGCGTGGTAGGGGCGAATAATGATTCACCCCTACAGGGCACTGCCACCCTCAACGTGCGCAACGTGCCCGCCCGCGCACAATATATGTCGTTCTTCTCAAAAGGGAATTGGGGTTACACTATAGATTATTATGAACCAGCGTGTTAAAAAAATGGGCGATCTTTAGAAAATATTGCACCTATGTATAGAAATATATCTTACTTTTGCAGCGTCGTTTGCTTATCTTGATGTTTAACGGACTTCGCACCAAGATCGGCTGCAGTGTTAGGAATCAAAAACTAGAAGTCCACGCCCCATCATTCATTAATCCAATGAAAATCATCAACTTCTGTGTCAACTTAGTGCAAAAATATCTGCCAGAGCCTTTTGTCCTGGCGATTTTGCTAACTCTTATCGCGGCGATTACCGCCATGCCGGTGTGCCATCAGACTCCCGTGGAGGTGATCGAACATTGGGGCAATGGAGTGTGGGGACTGCTGGCCTTCTCCATGCAGATGTCCCTGATTTTGGTCTGCGGCGCGACTTTCGCGGGTGCTCCCGCCATCAAGAAGGGCATCCGAAAGATTGCCGCCTTGCCAAAGACTCCCGCCGCCGCCATCGCCACGGTGACGCTCGTGTCGGCCGTTGCCTGCTGGATTAACTGGGGGTTCGGACTCATCGTGGGGGTCATTCTTGCCAAGGAGATTGCCCGCGACTGCAAAGGCGTGGATTACCGACTGTTAATTGCCTCAGCTTACAGTGGTTTCGTGGTGTGGCACGCCGGTCTGTCGGGTTCCATCCCGCTAACCATGGCCACTGCCGGAGATGCCCTCACCAAGGCCACCAACGGTGCGCTTACGGAGCCTGTGAGCGTCTCCTCCACCCTATTCGCTCCGCAGAACCTCATCATCGTGTTGCTCGTCATCATCGCCATCACCGTGGTCAACACACTGATGCATCCCAAGGGCGAGCATGTGGTCACGGTGGATCCACAGCTGCTGTACGAGCCCGAAGAGGCACCCGCGAAGGAGGACAAGTCTCCAGCGGCCAAGTTAGAGCAAAGCTACCTTATCTCTGGCATCGTGGCGCTGTTAGGTTTCAGTTTCTTAGTTATCAAGCTATTTGTGAGAGGCGGTTCGTTGGATCTCAACGCCGTCATCATGTTGTTTCTCTTTACGGGCATTCTTTTTCATGGGACGCCCCTGCGCTTCGTCCGCGCCTTCACCAAGTCGGCGGGCAGTGCGGCGGGCATCATCCTGCAGTTCCCGTTTTACGCGGGCATTATGGGCATCATCACGGGGATTGGAGAATCCGGCATCTGCTACGGCACGGTCATCAGTGACGCGTGCATCGGCATCTCCACGCCGACGACCTTTCCGTTGTTGACCTTCCTATGTGCGGCGGTGTTGAATCTGTTCGTCCCGTCCGGCGGTGGTCACTGGGCCATCCAGGCTCCAGTCTTTTTCACGGCGGGTGCGGACTTGGGCGTCGATCCCGGCCTCACAGGCATCGCCATTGCCTGGGGCGACGCGTGGACCAACCTCATACAGCCTTTCTGGGCGTTGCCAGCGTTGGCCATCGCCAAGCTCAACGCCAAGGACATTATGGGCTTCTGCCTCATCGACTTAGCGATTACCGGATTGATTATCTGCGGGGGATTGCTGGTGTGGGCGATGTGAGGCGATGAGACGATGAAGGGCTGCTACGATATGCGTGGCAGCCCTTCATTATTTTCATTAAACGAAAAACACTATATCAGCGAGAACAGCACGAACAGCCAGTGGGCGGAGATGCCGGCGATGAGGCCGCCGACGGTGTGCGAAGCGATGGCGCGGGAGATGAGCTGACGGTAGCCCAGGGAGTCCAACATGCCGGTGTGCGTGCTCAGGAATCCGCTCCAGCACATGCCCATGGCCGTGAAGACCGCGATAGCGTTGCCGTCGATCAAGCCGGCGGTGTCGAAAGCAGGAATCAAACCGATGGCTGCACCCACGGCACCGAGAGCCGTAATCGGGAATGCGATTAACTCAGGATGCTCGAATCCGAACAACCATTCAAAGACAAAGTCGATTTTGGAGGCCAGCCACGGAAGCAACGGAACGCCTTCGTAGGGTCCGCCCGTGTAACCACCGACTGCCGGAGCACCAAACGTTGTCATCATCACGATAGTGGAAATGATGAGCACGCCGGGGATGATGGAGAGGCCTATTTCCACACCGCTCTTGCCGCCATCCAGCATAGCGTTCAGCGTGCGCAAGAACGGTCCCTTCTTCTCCTCTTCAATTTTCGCAGGGTTTCCTTCTGTATCTTTGACCGCCTCCGCCAACGGTTTTTCCTCCACCACGGAGTCGGGCATCGGGGAATCGAGTTCGGGATAAGCCTTCAGGGTCAATTTTTGCATCATGCGGGTGGTGACAATACTGCCAATGAATGCACCCGCCAAACCAACCAATGCGCCGCTACCATAACCACGACCTGTCATGAAGGCGACCACCACCAAACCCATTCCGAAGGATGTACCGAAGTTGGTCAGTGAGGCGATCTGGTACTGCTTAAAATAACGACGGAAGGTTTTATCCTTCGACAGCGTGATAATAGCGGGATTGTCGCTCAGGAAGGTCATCACCGCACCGAGGGAAGCCACACCGGGAAGATTGTAAAGAGGCTTCATCAGCGGCTTCAGCATCTTCTCCAGCAGCACCACCACACCGAATTCCACGAACAATTTGCTGATGGCACCCGTCATCACCGTGATGGCCATGATATAGAACACAGTGTCAATCAACAGTTTATAGGCTGTATTCATGAAAGTGTTCAACATATTCGGCAGGGTCATCTTGATAGAGAGACCAATGAAGAAGCCGAAGAACAGAATCAGGAAGATAATCAGTTCATGGGTACGACCGTAGGCGCGCATCATGTAGCGCACCACATTGTTGTGGGAAATGCGCGAAATCTGATGCAGGATATTGTTGGTTTTAAAATGGAATATGGGCATTCTAATTATGAATTATGGATGATGATTTATTTCAGTTTTTCGGGTAAAAATTTCATGAAATCGAGCCACCAGGTGACACCGACATTGGCGGTGAGGACTTGGTTTCGCCATCTGTTGTCGCTGGCAAAATCGTTCGGAAGGGTCATCACACTGTTAGCCACATACGCATGGACGCGCAAGTCGGGATAAACACGCGGACGGTACTCCATACCGAGACCGTAGAACCAATATCGACGATTGTTGGGCATCATCATGTCCACATCCACTTCGGCATTATTTATCGTATAATAGTGACCTGAGGTATTCTGTTCGTAACCGCCTTTAGCAAAAAGGATTACGCTTGGACTGACATGCCAGTCGAGACGGCTTGCCAAGGAGAAATCGTCAAAGAATTTGTCAAATCCGGCAGCGCGGTTGGTGTAATCCAAATAGATGGACCAATGTTGGAAATGCAATTTGTTGCCCAAGGCAATATAATTGATAAACTTGCCGCGTTCGTACTCCATCATGTTAATAGAGTAGAGTGCGGAGAAGGGACCGAAGTTACCATTCCAGAAAATGTTGTAGGAGAACAGCCCCTTTTTCCAATTGTTGTGAGGATTCTCGTCGTTGTCAACATACTTTACGTAAGGGGAATTGGCGACCTGAAAGACAACTTTGTTTTTGCCACTTTTATCGGTATAAATGGCAGAAGCACCTATATGGAAACAGGGAAACGCACCCCAATAATTGGTGTTATAATAGACATCGATAGGGGGTGCGTCATATTCAAAGCCACCCACATAAAGTGCTTCTTTGCCCAGGCGCAACGCCCATTGGTCATTGAATTTGTATTGAATGTAAAGGTAGTCCGTATTGTCGAAAAAGCTGACCGTGCCGGCATGGGGGATGATGCGCTGGCGTATGAAGTAGGAAATATGGTTGCCAATTTCACCGCCCAGCAGGAAGTTGAAATAGTCGCCATGGAATCCATAATCATGTTGTTCTACTTTTCCCGTCACTGCGTTAAGAGGGCTGTTCACATTAGACCATTGCGTCACGTCATAGTCATATTCAAAAGCCGCGCGTGCCTCCAAATGAAACGTCGTGAACCTATGCTTGAAATTCGGGTTCACTTCCTTGCGTTCCTTCTTTTTCTTCTCTTTTTTCTCATTATTGTTTTGTGAAATGGCAGAAAAAGGCAACATTATGCACAGAAACAACCCGATAACAAGATATAACTTTTTCATTATCTGATATTTATGATTAAACTCTTTGGAACTGCAAACATACACAAATTACGAATACAATAAAACAGAAAACGGATGACTTACTATCACCCGTTTCCCAGAATAAATCAACAACAACCAATTTTATAATTTTTATGACATTTCTGCTCTGATTTTCACGATGCAAAAAAACTACAATTCTCCCACATAAATCATCCCCATTATTTGTGTAATTTTTTCTCCCTCATCATCATTTTTGATGATGCCCTGGAAGGGCAAAAAAAAGGCTTCCTTTTATCAATAATTATCAACAACAACCTTTATTATTGAAAATAATTGTGTATTTTTGCCACTTTGTTCAAAATGAGTGTTTTACAACACTTTTATTTGACAAGTCCAAATAGTAAAGTAATAAGAATCAGATAGATAAGTAATATATTTACGATAATATGTATAACAACGACCCAAGAACTGTCATAACCTTAGATGCTGGCGGCACGCATTTTCGATTTACGGCCTTGCGCGGCTGCGAAGCCATTACGGACACCTATGAACTGCCTACCCATCCCAACGACCTTCCGCAACTTTTGGAGGATCTTCGGACGGGTTTTCAGTTTATTATAGGCCAGTTGCAAGAGAAGCCAGTGGCTATCAGCTTTGCTTTTCCGGGTCCTGCCGATTACCCCAACGGCGTTTTTCCCAGCCGTCTCACCAACTTTCCTTGTTTTGAAGGCGGCGTGGCTTTGGGCGACTACCTCAAGGAGCAGTTCGGTCTGCCCGTCTTCATCAACAACGATGCGGACCTCTTTACTTACGGCGAGGCGTTGGCAGGCGCACTGCCCATGTTGAACGAGAAAATCCGCAATGCCGGCGGTGTGAAAGAGTACCACAACCTCATCGGCTTTATCCTCGGCACAGGTTTTGGCATAGGCATAACCTCTCATAATCAGATGTTTATGGGTGACAACTGTTGTTCTGAGATTTACTGTTCTCCCAGCAAATGGGGACAAGAATTGATTGCGGAAGAAGGCATTTCGCTCCGCGCTGTTTTGCGTTACTATCGCGAACTGGCGAAGGATGAAAAAGCGGCGCAATATACAGATTCTTACGACATTTACCGCATCGCTGACGGCGAGCTGGCAGGTGACCAGGAAGCGGCAAAGAAAGCTTTCGCCCGTTTCGGCGAAGCGGCGGGATACTCCATCGCGTATGCCGCTTGCATGTTGGACGGCATCCTCGTTTTGGGTGGCGGTGTCAGCAAAGCGGCCAAGTTTTACATGCCCGCGCTGCTCGGAGAGTTGCGCGCCACGATGCACACCCTCGGCGGACAATCACTCGCCCGCGTACCCTCCTACATTTACGACCTGGAGAATCCTGCAGAGTTTGAGCAGTTCGTGAAGGGGGAGACCAAGGAAATCGAAGTGTTCGGCACCAGCAAGCGCATCCGCATCGACACGCAGAAACGCCTCGGCATTACCCTTTCGCAACTCGGCACCTCCCGCGCCACGACTATCGGGGCGTACTGTTTCGCGCTGCACGCTTTAGATAATGCATAATTCATAATTGAGGACGGGCGTTCTACCATAAACTCTAAACCATAAACTCTAAACCATAAACTCTAAACCATAAACTCTAAACCTTAGAAAAATAATTACAAACCAAATATCACCACTACTATGGCAAAAGATTTAACCCAACAACACATCGACTCTTGGTTGACTGGCAATTATGATCAGGAAACCAAGAAGGAGATTCTGCGGATGCAGGCGGAAAATCCCGCTGCACTGTCAGATGCTTTCTATAGAACCTTGGAATTCGGCACCGGCGGTCTGCGCGGCATTATCGGCATCGGCACCAACCGCATGAACAAATACACGGTCGGTTTCGCCACTCAAGGATTGGCCAACTATTTGATTAAGTGTTTCAAACAAAACATCAAGGTGGCCATCTCCTTCGATTCCCGCAACTACAGCCCTGAGTTTGCTCAGATTTCTGCTAACATTTTGGCCGCCAACGGCATACAGGTATTTTTGTTCGACAGTTTGCGTCCTACACCTGAGCTTTCATTTGCTGTGCGCCATCTGCAATGCAACGCCGGTATCATGATTACCGCTTCGCACAACCCGAAAGAGTACAACGGCTACAAAGTTTATTGGAATGACGGCGGTCAACTTGTTCCTCCGCACGACAAAAACGTCATCAACGAGGTCAACAAGATCAAAGAGGTGAGACAAGTGAAATGGGAAGGCAACCCCGAACTGATCCGCACTATCGGTAAAGACATTGACAACGTGTATCTTACGTTAATCAAAAGACTCTCTTTGAACCCCGAAATCGTGGCTGAGTCGAAGAAGCTGAGCATCGTCTATACGCCGCTGCATGGCACGGGCATCTCCGTGGTACCGCAAGCGTTGTCAGATTTCGGATTCAAAAACGTGCATATCGTTGAGGAGCAAGCCGTCACCGATGGTAATTTCCCAACCGTAAAATCCCCGAATCCCGAGGAGCACGCTGCTCTGGAACTGGCTATCAAGAAGGCCAAGAAGGTGAAAGCCGACATCGTGCTGGCCACCGACCCCGATGCCGACCGCGTAGGTATCGCTGTGCGTCGTAATGACGGTGAATACCAGCTGTTTAATGGTAACCAAACCGCAACGGTGCTGTTCCACTACGTTCTCTCACAGACCAACATCAACCCGTTGGAGAACAACTTCTTCGTCGTGAAGACTATCGTAACCACCGACCTTATCAACCAAATGGCCACCGACTTCAACGTGGAATGCTTTGATGTACTGACCGGCTTCAAATATATTGCAGAGAAAATCCGTCAATACGAAGGCGAGAAGCAGTTCATGGTGGGTGGCGAGGAGAGTTACGGCTACCTCATCAGCGACTTCGTGCGCGACAAGGATGCCGTTTCCGCATGTTGCATGATTGCCGAGATGGCAGCTTATTACAAGACCGTCTATAACAAAACCCTGATTGATCAATTAGAGACGCTTTATCGTCAGTATCAATACTTTAAGGAAGACATGGTTTCCCTGACCGAACCTGGCGAGGCCGGCATGCAGGCTATCCAACAACGTATGACCGACCTGCGTGAAAACTCCCCGAAGGTGCTCGGCGGACAACCCGTCGTATTGTTGCACGACTACAAGGCTCAGCACACCTTCAACATGGAGACCAAGACGACCGACCGCATCGAGTTGCCCGTCTCCAACGTATTGCAGTTCATCACCGCCGACGGCAGCAAGGTCACCGTGCGTCCGTCCGGCACCGAGCCCAAAATCAAGTTCTATTTCAGCGTCTGTGAGAACATTGCGCCAGAGCAAACCCTCGAAGAGGTGGACAGGATACTTGCCGAACGTATCGCAACGTTGAAGAAAGACTTAGGACTTTAGACGTGAGACGTTTGTAGAGACGCAATGCGTTGCGTCTCTACATTTCAACAATAACAGTAAATCAATGAATTTCACCGAAGAAGACATCAGAAGGATTGTACGCGAAGAGATAGAGGCGTATTTCCGGCGCAGCGAACCCGCCGTCCGCGGGGCAGGGTGTTCTATGACGATGAGCTGGACACTTACCACATCGTGGTGGGTGCCTGGCTCAACGACTACCCCGAGGCCAAACCACTCATCCGCGCGGCCTTCAACCTCACCGACCCCAATCTCCACGTCACCTTCGAACGCGGCATTCATTGGGAAATCGGAATGGGATATGGAGAATGACGTTGGCTGTTAGCTGTTGACTTTGAACTACTCCCTAAACCCTACTCCCTAAACCCTAAACCCTAAACTATAAACCCTAAACTATAAACCCTAAACTATAAACCCTAAACTATAAACTATAACTATAAACCAACCAAAAATATGATCAACCCCAAATTATTAAACCCGAAAAGCATCGTTGTGTGCGGTGCGTCAAGTGACATTCATAAACCCGGCGGAAAAGCCTTGAAGAACCTCTTAGAGAGCGCATTCAATGGAGAAGTGTACGCCGTCAACCCTAAAGAAAGTGAAGTGCAGGGCGTGAAATGCTACGCCAAGGTCGATGACCTGCCACAGGTCGATTGCGCGATCCTCTGCATCGCGGCCAAGTTCTGCGCCCAGACTGTAGATGTGCTGGCCAAGGAGAAAGGCTGTCGAGGCTTCATCATCGTCAGTGCCGGTTTCTCGGAGGAGAGCCATGAAGGTGCCGAAATCGAGAAGCACATTGTTGACACCATCAACAGCGTGGGCGGTTCGCTCATCGGTCCCAACTGCACGGGCTTCCTTAACACCAACTACAGTGGCTGTTTCGACACGCCGATCCCGAAACTCGATCCCAAAGGTGTCGATTTCATCACTGGTTCCGGTGCTACGGCCGTTTTCATCAAAGAATACGGCATGAGCAACGGTCTGAAGTTCAACAGTGTGTGGGCAGTAGGCAACAGTGCGCAACTCGGTATCGAAGACGTGCTCGAACACTTGGACGAGACTTTCGATCCTGAGAAATCCTCACACGTGATCATGCTCTACATGGAGAAGATTGGCGATCCGATGCGTCTGCTGAAACATAGCCGCAACCTTATCAACAAGGGTTGCCACATCGCTGCTATCAAGAGTGGTGGTAGTGCTGCTGGTTCCCGCGCCGCTTCCTCCCATACCGGTGCATTAGCCACCAACGATGTTGCCGTGGATGCCCTGTTCCGCAAGGCAGGCATTGTGCGCTGCTACAACCGTCAAGAGCTGACCACCGTTTGCGGCGTCTTCATGCACCCCGAAATCAAAGGTAACCGCTGCGCCGTCATCACGCACGCCGGCGGTCCCGCCGTGATGCTCACCGACGTACTGTCGAACGGCGGCATAGAAGTTCCCCCGTTGAAGGATCACCCCGCCAGCGCTGCCCTTTTGGCGAAACTGTTTGGCGGATCCTCCGTGGGTAACCCTATCGACTTCCTCGCCACCGGCACTGCCGAACAGCTTGGCTACATCATCGACACTGTCGAGAACGAATACGACGAAATCGATTTCTCCGTGGTGATCTTCGGTTCTCCCGGATTGTTCAGCAACAAAGAGGTTTACGACTTGTTGGACGAGAAGATGAAGACCTGCAAGAAGCCCATCTTCCCCGTGCTGCCGAGCATCA
>CAMKLG010000054.1 GCA_946413585.1 uncultured Bacteroidales bacterium | reverse complement strand
TTGAACCTTGAACCTTGAACCTTGAACCTTGAACCTTGAACTTTGAACCTTGAACTTTGAACTTTGAACCTTGAACTTTGAACTTTGATCTTTGAACTTGAAACTTGAAACTTGAAACTTGAAACTTGAAACTTGAAACTTGAAACTTGAAACTTGAATCTTGAACCTTGAAACCCTAACCCCTAACTGCCTAACCCGATTTTTTTTTAACAATTTTTTTTCCTGACATTTGTATGGAAAAAAAAGTTATTTTTGCAGGAAAGTTTATTGCGAAAAATGGGTGAATTCTATACATGTCTTTCTGGGTTCAGAAAGTCTTAGATTTCAGGTTGTTATCTGACAACCAGTCCCTTCTGACTCCATGCTTTTGCGTGGAGGAATAGTTTGTTTTATGCTAGCCGATTCGCAATGAACCGATTGTTTAATAAGAATCAAGGCATGACTCTGGAACAAGAGATCGCAAAACATTGGTACGCCTTTAAGGTGTTTTTTAATAAAGTCTTTGAAATAGACAAGGAACTCAAACGTTTGGGAGGGGAAACATATTTCCCGATTGTTAGATCCTATAAGATACAAGAAAACAAGAAGAAACAGGTGATAAAACCTGCCATTTCTTCCCTTATCTTCGTGCGTTGCACAGAAGATAATGTCAAAGCTTATCAAAACCAGCTTAACGGGCGTGTGATGCTCTACACATATGTTACCGACGGCATTCGCAAACCTTCGCCCATTGACGAAGAGGAGATGCGGGTCTTCAAGTTGGTGACTTCCGTCGAGGACGAACGTCTTCAGTATTTGGACGTTGAATCCATCAATTACAAGGAAGGTCAGAAAGTGAGAGTGCTCGACGGCCCTTACGCCGGCTGCACAGGTTACATCAAACGCATCAAGGGTAACCGCCGCCTGTTGGTTGCCGTCGAGGGTCTGGCGCTGGTCGCCACTTCTTACATCCCTTCCGTGTTTTTGGAAAAAATCTGACCCGATAAGCTGAATTGTTCTGAAATAAACACAAATTTATGAATATATACAAGATTTACGTAGTATTGTTGCTTTGCTTTGTTTTTGTCTCCTGTTCAAACTACAAGCAAATTGTATATTTTCAGGATGCGGTGAACGCTGATTCTGCAAAGATAGCTCTTTCTGCCCCTGAAGTTCGTTTCAAACCCGATGACAAAGTCTCCATTGTGGTGACCTGTCGTGATCCGGAATTGGCCTACATGTTCAACTTGCCCAATGTTTCGCGCTATGTGGGTTCGCAGACTCTTACCACATCCTCTTCCAGTAACCAGGGATTGATGTGCTACACCATCGACCCCGAGGGTAACATCGATTTTCCGGAACTCGGCAAACTCCATGTGGAGGGCATGACCCGCAGTGAGCTGGCGGCCTATGTCAAGGGGCAACTGACCGGACGGAACCTCATACAGGATCCTGTGGTCACGGTTGAGTTTGCCAACTTGCAGTTCTCCGTCTTTGGTGAGGTGAAGTCTCCCGGGCGATACAACATCAATCGCGACAAGGTCTCCATCCTCGATGCCATCAGCATGGCGGGTGACCTTACCATCAACGGTCAGCGTAAGAATGTGATGGTCATGCGTACCGATTCTCTGGGTGAAATAATGACCTATACCGTGAACCTCACCTCCATAGATTCGGTGAAACAATCCCCGGTCTATTACCTTCGCCAGAACGATATGGTGTATGTGTCGCCTTCCAAGAAGCGCGCACGTGAATCAGATGCCAATGGAAACACGTTCTCAACTCCTTCTTTCTGGATATCTATCATGACTTCCGTGACCTCCATCATCTCTACCACGTTGCTGATTATCAGCAATATGAAAAAATACTAGATTCAGGGCTTGAGTTTATTATTATTGTTGCATTAAGATTAAAATTATGGATAATATACAAAATCAAATATCAACGGAAGATAATCATCAGGAAGTAGTATTGAAAGACTGGCTCTTTATGTGCCTGAGTCGTTGGTACTGGTTCTTGATATCTGTCATTATCCTTCTCGCCGGAGCCACCTTTTACATCTTGAAAACGGTGCCTGTCTATCAACGTTCCGCCAAGGTGCTCATCAAAGATGATAAACAGGGCTCGTCCATGGGCGATTTGTCCGATTTTTCGAACATGGGGCTGCTTCGTAGCAATGTGAACGTGAACAACGAGTTGATTTCGCTCCAGTCGTTGGATCTCATGGACGAGACCGTGCGTCGCCTGAATCTCGATGTCAACTATTCTGAAAAAGGACTCTTCCGTCCGACAATCCTTTACGGTGAAACCCTTCCCGTGAATGTCCATTTCGTTGGCATGTCAGATGATGAAAGTGCCACTTTGGAGATGATTGTCAAATCAAACGGCGTTGAAATGAGCAATTTCACCCTTAAAGGGGAGAAAGTATCCTCTCAAAGTGTGAATTGCGCATATGGCGATACGGTGAAAACCCCTGTGGGTATGGTGACCGTTGAAAAGACCCCGGCATTCTCCAATCAAATTGGCAAAAAGATTAATGTCAGCCGTTCCACGATCAATTCGGCCTGCCGCGCCCTCTCGGCGAAAATCACCATCGCTCAGGTGAATAAAAACGCCGATGTCCTCTCCATCAGTGTGCAGGACGTGAACAAGAAACGCGCCGATGACATCATCAGCATGCTCATCGCCGTCTATAATGGCAACTGGATTAAAGACAAAAACCAAATCACCATCAGCACCTCCCACTTCATCAACGACCGTTTGGACGTGATTGAGAATGAGTTGGGTAATGTGGATGATGATATTTCTTCCTTCAAGAGCGCGAATCTGCTTCCTGACGTTGGTGCGGTCTCTTCCATGTATCTTTCCCAGAACCAGAGTGTTGCAAATAACATTATCGATATTAACAACCGTTTGGCGGTGACACGCTACATCCGCAATTATCTCTCCTCCGAGTCCGTTCACGATCAACTGCTCCCGGTTAATTCAGGTGTGGACAATGCCGGCATCGAAAGACAAATCTCTTCCTACAACGAGATGATGATGCGCCGTAATAGCTTGATTTCCAACAGTAGCGTACAGAATCCTTTGGTTCAGGATCTTGACAAAAAACTTTCAGACCTCAGAGCGGCTATTATCACCTCTCTGGATAACCAAATCGTTACCCTGAACAAGCTGTTGCAAAGCGCGGTATCCACGGAGAAGAATGTGGCGGCTCACTTGGCGGCGAATCCTAATCAAGCCAAATACCTGTTGTCTGTGGAACGTCAACAGAAGGTCAAAGAGTCGTTGTACCTCTATTTGCTGCAAAAACGTGAGGAAAATGAGCTTTCGCAGGCATTCACCGCGTATAACAACCGTATTGTGGAGCATCCCAATGGCAACCCCGCTCCTGTGAAGCCCAGAAAATCCATGATTTTGTTGGCTGCTTTCATGATAGGATTGCTCATCCCCGTGGGCATCATTTTTGTGCAAGAGCAGATGAATACGACCTTGCGAGGACGTGACGACCTCAAGAATGTGAAAGTGCCCTTCATCGCGGAGATTCCTCTTTCTGGAGATGCTGCGTTGAAGGATTCTCGCAAGAAGAACCTTATTTCCAGAGCTTTCCATGCTGTTAAGAAGAAAAAGGATAATCGATTTGAAGCAAAAAAGGCTGAAATTTTGGTGAAAGCGGGCTCCAGAAGCACCATTAACGAGGCGTTTCGTGTGATGCGTACCAATGTCGAGTTCATGTGTAAGGAGGGTACCTCTCATGTGATTATGCTCACCTCTTTCAACCCGGGCAGCGGTAAATCTTTCATCGCCATCAACTTCGCCATGTCCCTGGCCATCAAACATAAAAAGGTTCTGGTAATTGACGGTGATATGCGCCACTGCTCCACCTCCCAATATGTGAAGAACCCTAAAGTGGGTATGAGTAACTATTTGGCGGGCAAGGTGGATAATATTGTCGATTTGGCTGTCCCTGTTTATGAGAAGTATCCCAATTTCAAGGTGTTGCCTGTGGGTACAGTGCCTCCGAACCCTACGGAGCTCCTGGCCACCGATCGCTTCGGCACCATGATTGGAGAGCTGAAGAAGGAGTATGACTACATCTTCATTGACTGTCCGCCTATCGACATTGTGGCTGATACGCAGATTATCAGAGACAGAGCCGAATACACCATTTTTGTGGTGCGTGCAGGCAACTTGGAACGCAGTATGTTGCCGGAGCTGAACAAACTCTATGATAGCAACAGATTTAATAATATGAATTTGGTGTTGAACGGAACATACTCGCACGAAGGCAGATACGGCTACAAGTATGGTTATCGTTATGGCTATCGTTACGGCTACCGCTACGGTTACCACTATGGCAGCTACTACCACGATGATGACGATACCAATATTGCGTCCCCCGTTAAAGCATAACTATGTTTTTTAACAAGAAACCTCTTTCTGTCGTTTGGGCAGGTGCCACCGACTGCCACTCCCATATTCTCCCGGGTGTGGATGACGGGGTGCAGGAAATGGAGACCTCGCTGAAGATTTTAGCTCATTATGAGACTCTTGGCATCCGCGAGGTGTGGTGCACACCGCATATCATGGAGGATGTTCCCAACACCACAGAAGATCTGAAGACCCGTTTTGCAGAACTGAAGGCCGCCTACAACGGCCCTCTCCAGCTGAACCTCGCCGCTGAATACATGATGGACGGCCTCTTCCTCGACCGTCTGGAAGCGCGAGACCTGCTCACCCACGGACATGATGATAATGCCCTGCTGGTGGAAACCTCCTACTACACGCCTCCCATGAACCTCCACGGGATTCTCAACCAGATAAAAAGTGCGGGCTATTACCCCATTCTGGCTCACCCCGAACGCTATCTCTACATGAAAATGAGCGACTATCCGCCATTGAAAGAGATGGGCGTGCTTTTCCAACTCAACGTGGCCTCCCTCGCCGGCGCTTACGGCGAAGACGCCGTCCAAAAAGCCCAAAAACTTCTCAAAGCCGGCTACTACAACCGCATCGGCAGCGACATCCACCGCGCCCGCCAGTTAGAAATCTGGGAAGCGAAAGTGAAGGAGAAATGGATCCAGCGGGTGGCGGAAATCGAGTGAGGGTTTATGGTTTAGGGTTTAGGGGTTAGGGTTTAGGGTTTAGGGTTTACTGTTTACCGTTTACTGTTTACCGTTTCCCACAAACAAACTGTAAACCGTAAACTAAAAACAAAAAAACCGTAAACAGTAAACTAAATAAAACCATTAAAAAAAGGAGAACAAAATGTCGTATGCGTTTGAAAAATTGAAAGCATGGCAAGAGTCTAGAAATTTGGTTGTGATAGTGTATCAATTGTTGGATAAATTTCCGAAATTTGAAAAGTATGCATTGTGTGATCAGATTAGACGTTCTATCGTATCAGTTCCGTCAAATATAGCAGAAGGTAGTGGTCGTATATCTCCAAGAGAGCAATTGCATTTTTATGAAATATCATACGGATCTCTCATGGAGGCTTATAATCAACTAATATTAGCTTCTGATTTGAAATATATAGATATTCAAAACCTTAAAGATATTCAACCTCAAATTGATGTCGTAGCTCGGATGTTAAATGGCCTCCGCGCCTCAATAATCAATAAACTAAACATCATTCAAAAAACCACAAACACTCCTAAACCATAATTAGTTTACCGTTTACTGTTTACTGTTTACTGTCCCCCACAAAAAAACCGTAAACCAAATAAACCAAAAACTATAAACAAATAAACCGTAAACTGTAAACCGTAAACCGTAAACCGTAAACCAAATAAACTGTAAACCGTAAACTAAAAACAAACCGTAAACCAATATGAAAATCACTGTTGCCGGTACCGGCTATGTCGGTCTTTCTATCGCTACTTTGCTGGCGCAACATCATAACATCACCGCTGTGGACATTGTTCCTGAGCGCGTGGAAATGGTCAACCATAAAAAATCGCCTATTCAAGACGATTATATAGAAGACTATCTGGCTAACAAGCCCTTGCAGCTCAAGGCTACCACCGATTGGGAGGCTGGCTATAAGGATGCGGAGTTCGTGGTCATTGCGGCCCCGACCAACTACGACAGCACCAAGAATTTCTTCGACACCAGCGCGGTGGAAGATGTGATTAACAAGGTGTTGCAGGTCAACCCTAACGCCACGATGGTCATCAAGAGCACCATCCCGGTGGGCTATACACGGAGCGTGCGCGAGAAGTTCAGCTACCGCGAGCGTATGGCTGACGGCACCTTCCAGGTTGTCACCCCCAACATCATCTTTGCACCGGAATTCCTTCGCGAGAGCAAGGCTCTCTATGATAACCTCTACCCGAGCCGTATCATCGTGGGGTTCGAAAACGGAAACCAACATTTGGAGGAGCGCGCTCATGTTTTCGCCGCCCTCATCAAGGAAGGGGCCATCAAACAGGATGTACCTATATTATATATGGGCAGCACCGAGGCTGAGGCCGTGAAGCTTTTCGCCAACACCTACCTCGCGTTGCGCGTGAGCTACTTCAATGAACTGGATACATACGCAGAGATGAAAGGCCTTGACACCCAAGCGATTATTGACGGTGTCTGTCTGGATCCACGTATCGGCACCCACTATAACAACCCGAGTTTCGGTTACGGCGGTTACTGTCTGCCGAAGGATACCAAGCAACTGCTAGCCAACTACGCTGATGTGCCGCAAAACATGATGTCCGCCATCGTGGAAAGCAACCGTACCCGAAAAGACTTCATTGCTGACCAGGTGCTGAAAAAAGCGGGCTATTATGATTATTACAACCGTGGCGACTTCGATGCCAACAATGAAAAAGAGTGTGTGATAGGTGTCTATCGACTCACCATGAAGTCCAACAGCGACAATTTCCGTCAATCCAGCATCCAGGGTGTCATGAAACGCGTGAAAGCCAAAGGCGCGAAAGTCATCATCTACGAACCCACCCTCAAAGACGGCAGTACCTTCTTCGGCAGTCTCATCGTCAACGATTTGGCAAAGTTCAAAGCCCAATCCCAAGCCATCATCGCCAACCGCTACGATGCCTGCCTCGACGATGTCAGTGAGAAGGTCTATACGCGGGATATCTTTAAACGCGATTAGGCAATAGGGAATAGGGAATAGGCAATAGGCAATAAAATCGAAATGTCCTCATGTCCTAATACCGTAATGTCGTAAAATTATAACATCTAAAAACCCTAAAAACACGAAAAAATAATTCTTAAATTCTCTAATTCTTGATAAAAAACATATCTCTTGTGTGAAATATCAATCAATATGAAAAGAACAATAATAATAACCGGCGGCGCCGGTTTCATCGGCTCCCACGTTGTTCGCCTTTTCGTGAACAAATACCCGGAATATAAAATCATCAATCTCGATAAATTGACTTACGCGGGCAATCTCGCGAACCTCAAAGATGTCGAAAACAAACCCAACTACAAGTTCGTCAAAATGGACATCTGCGATTTTGACGGCATCTACAAGCTGATGCAAGACGAGAAGGTGGACGGCATCATCCATCTGGCAGCTGAAAGCCATGTGGATCGCAGCATCAAGGATCCCTTCACCTTCGCGCAGACGAATGTGATGGGTACGCTGAGCCTGTTGCAGGCCGCCAAATTGTATTGGGAGTCGTTGCCGGAAAAATACGAGGACAAGCGTTTCTACCACATCTCCACCGACGAGGTGTATGGGGCTCTTGAAATGACGCATCCTGACGGCATCATGCCTCCGTTCTCCACCAAGGCATCCAGCGGCGAGCACCATCTGGCCTACGGCGACAAGTTCTTCACCGAAGACCTCAAATATCAGCCGCACAGCCCGTATTCAGCCGCCAAGGCCTCTTCCGACCACTTTGTGCGTGCTTTCCACGACACTTACGGCTTGCCCACGGTGGTCACCAACTGCAGTAACAATTACGGCCCGTACCAGTTTCCCGAGAAGCTGATCCCGCTGTTTATCAATAATATCCGTCATCGCAAGCCGCTGCCTGTCTATGGCAAGGGCGAGAATGTTCGCGATTGGCTCTATGTGGAAGACCACGCCAGAGCCATCGACCTCATCTTCCATGAGGGCAAAGTGGCCGAAACTTACAACATCGGTGGTTTCAACGAATGGAAAAACATCGACATCATCAAGGTGCTCATCCACACCGTTGACAGACTTTTAGGTCGTGCCGAGGGCGAGGACATGAACCTCATCACCTACGTCACCGACCGCGCCGGCCACGACATGCGTTATGCTATCGACAGCACGAAGCTCCAAAAGGAACTTGGTTGGGAGCCTTCACTCCAGTTTGAGGAAGGCATTGAGAAGACCGTCCGCTGGTACTTGGATAACCAAGACTGGATGGACAATGTGACGAGCGGCGATTACATGAAGTATTACGAAGACATGTACGCTAATCGTTAGTTTCAAGTTTCAAGTTTCAGGTTTCAAGTTGCCGAGTTCAAAGTTCTAGGTTTAAAGTTCAAATTATCGAGTTCAAGGTTCAAAGTTCAAAGTATTTCGAGTTTTGAACCTTCAACCTAAACCTTCAACAGGAAGCCTGAAACCTGAAGCCTGAAACCTGAAGCCTGAAACCTGAAACTTGAAACCTGAAACTTGAAACCTGAAACTTGAAACCTGAAACTTGAAACTTTTAACCCAATGAACATACTAGTAACAGGCGGCGCCGGGTTCATCGGCTCTCATACCTTAATAGAACTTTACAAGGCAGGCCACACTGCCGTTGTGGTCGATAATCTCAGCAACTCCAACCCCATAGCCCTGCAACGCGTCGAAGAAATCCTCTCGACCCTCGAACCTAACTCCTTAAACCCTCAACCCTCAACCCTAAACCCTAACCCCTCAACCCTAACCCCTCAACCCTCAACCTTAAACCCTCAACCCTCTACCCTTTCCATTCCCTTCTACCAAGTGGATATCCGCGACCGCGAAGGACTGGAGCGCGTCTTCGCCAACCACCATTTCGATGCTTGCATCCACTTCGCAGGCCTCAAGGCAGTGGGGGAGAGTGTGGAAAAACCGTGGGAGTATTACGAGAACAATATCGGCGGGACGTTAGTGCTGGTGGACGTGATGCGCAAACACGGCTGCAAGAACATCATCTTCAGCTCCAGTGCCACGATTTATGGCGACCCCGCTGAGATCCCGATTACCGAGAATTGTCCCAAAGGCCAGTGCACCAACCCTTACGGCTGGACCAAAAGTATGCTCGAACAGGTGCTGATGGATATCCAGAAGGCCGATCCCGAGTGGAATGTGGTCCTCTTGCGCTACTTCAACCCCGTGGGGGCGCACCCGAGCGGTAGGATAGGGGAGAACCCCAACGGTATTCCCAACAACCTGATGCCCTACATCACCCAAGTGGCGGTGGGCAAACGCAAAGAGTTAGGTGTCTTCGGCAACGACTACGACACTCCCGACGGCACGGGCGTCCGCGACTACATCCATGTGGTGGATCTTGCCACCGCTCACGTCGCCGCCCTGCAATGCTTCTCAGATCACCCATCACCCATCACCCATCACCCATCACCCATCACGAATCACCCATCACCCATCACTAATCACACATCACATATATATAACATAGGAACTGGTCACGGCTACAGCGTTCTCGATATGGTGAAAGCCTTCGTCCGCGTCAACGGCGTGGATGTCCCTTACAGCATCAAGCCTCGCCGTCCTGGCGACATCGCCACCTGCTACTGCAACCCCGCCAAGGCCAAGGAAGAGTTAGGCTGGGAAGCAAAGCACGGCATCGAAGACATGGTCCGCGACAGCTGGAATTGGCAGCGGAGGAACCCGGAGGGGTATGGTAGCGGTGAGGAGAGAGAGTAGTTCAAGGTTCAAGTTTCAAGATTCAAGTTTCAAGATTCAAGATTCAAGATTCAAGTATGTCGAAAATGAAACGATTTGAAGATTTAGAGATATTCCAGAAAGCACGTGATCTGTGTAAGGAAGTTTATACGATTACCAAGGAGGGTGATTTTCATAAGGATACCAGGTTCGTGCAGCAGATACATGCTTCAGCAGGTTCTGTAATGGACAATATAGCAGAAGGGTATGAACGAGATGGAAATAAGGAGTTTGTTAATTTTTTATATATAGCAAAAGGTTCATGTGGAGAAGTTCGTAGTCAAATCATTAGAGCTTCTGATGTGGGTTTTATTGACAAAGATACTGCAACCAAACTTTACAACAATTGTCTCAACCTCAGTAAAGCAATAGCGAAATTTATTACCTCGCTCAAAAAAAACACAATCACTGGCCTGAAAAACCTGAAACCTGAATCCTGAAACCTGAATCCTGAAACCTGAAACCTGAATCCTGAATCCTGAAACCTGAATCCTGAATCCTGAAACTTAAAACCTAAAATGAAAGGAATCGTATTAGCAGGCGGCAGTGGTACTCGCCTTTATCCTATCACCAAGGGCGTGAGCAAGCAGCTCCTCCCCATCTACGACAAGCCCATGGTTTATTATCCCATCAGCGCGTTGATGCTGGCAGGGATTCGTGACATTTTGATTATCAGCACCCCGTTTGATTTGCCCGGTTTCAAACGCCTCTTGGGTGACGGCAGCGACTATGGTGTGCGCTTTGAGTATGCCGAGCAACCCAGTCCCGACGGTCTGGCGCAGGCTTTCATCATTGGCGAAAAGTTCATCGGTGATGACTGCGCATGCCTCGTGTTGGGTGACAATATATTTTATGGAAACGGCTTCACTACATTGTTGAAGAATGCGGTGAAGGATGCCGAGGAGAACCGAAAAGCCACCGTCTTCGGCTACTGGGTCGCGGATCCCGAGCGTTATGGTGTGGCTGAATTTGACAAGAATGGCAACTGTCTCAGCATAGAGGAGAAACCGCAGAAACCCAAGAGCAACTACGCCGTGGTGGGGCTCTACTTCTACCCCAACAAGGTGGTGAACGTGGCTAAGTCCATCAAGCCCAGTGCGCGTGGAGAATTGGAGATCACCACCGTGAATCAGGAGTTCCTGAAGGATGGTGAGCTGAAGGTGCAGACCCTCGGCCGCGGTTTCGCATGGCTCGACACGGGCACGCACGACAGTCTGAGCGAGGCTTCCACCTTTGTGGAGGTCATTGAGAAGCGCACTGGCCTCAAAATCGCCTGCCTCGAGGGCATCGCCTACCGCAATGGATGGATCACTGCGGATCGTTTGCGGGAAATCGCGAAACCTATGGCGAAGAACCAATACGGGCAATACCTGCTGCAGCTCGCCGAGGCACACTGAGATATTTTTAAATGTCACACAGATTACACAGATTGCACAGATTTTGAAGCTTCGCTTCATTTTTAATTCATCTGTGAGATCTGTGTGACCTAAAAAAAAAAGAGCCGCAGGCTCAAAATATCAATAAATCTAATATCGATACTATTATCAATGACTATCAACGAACTAACTTACGAAATTAGAGGTGCCATATTTGATGTGTATAATGAACTGGGGCCTGGATTGTTAGAGTCTGTATATGAAGAAGCTTTAGCTTTCGAACTTGAACATCGTGGCTTAGAGGTGGTTCGTCAAATGGATGTGCCTATTATATATAAAGGTAAAGAACTCAAAACACCTCTCCGTCTTGACCTACTAGTCAATAATAAAGTTATCATAGAGCTAAAGTCTGTTGAAGAGATGAAGCCAGTGTTTGCAAAACAATTGCTTACATATCTAAGGCTTCTTGATAAACATGTAGGATTATTGGTTAATTTTAATACGAATAATCTTAGAGAAAGCATTAAACGCATAGTAAATTAGATTTAATGTCACACAGAAATAATGTCACACAGATTTTGAAGCTTCGCTTCATTTTAAAATAATCTGTGAGATCTAAATTTTGAGCGCGAAGCGCGAAAAAGAAATCTGTGTCATCTGTGAAATCTGTGTGACAAAAAGAAAAAAATCGCCGCAGGCGAAATAATATAAATCAATATGATGAATCTAATAGATCTCCCTTACGAAATCAACGCGCTCGACCCAATAATCAGCGCGCGGACCATTGAGTTCCACCACGGCAAGCACCTCCAAGCGTATGTCGATAATCTTAACAAGCTCGTTGCCGGCACGCCCTTCGAGGCGAAGCCTCTAGAAGACATCGTGAAGACCTCCACCGGCGCCATCTTCAACAACGCCGGACAGATTCTGAACCACAATCTCTACTTCACCCAATTCTGCAAGGGGGGAGCACCGTTGGCAGAGGGCGCATTGAAAGCCCAAATTGAGCGGCAGTGGGGTAGTGTGGAGGCTTTCAAAGCCGAGTTCGAAACCAAGGGCGTAGGTCTCTTCGGCAGCGGCTGGGTATGGCTCTCCGCGCAGGAAGATGGCTCCCTGGTCATCACGCAGGAACCCAACGCCGGCAACCCCGTCACCCGGGGTCTGAAACCACTGTTGACCTTCGACGTGTGGGAACACGCCTACTACCTCGACTACCAGAACCGCCGCGCCGCCCATCTCTCCGCCCTTTGGAAGATCGTGAACTGGAAAGTCATCGAATCTCGCTATAATCGTTAATATTGAGCGAAGCAAATACAATTTCTGTGCTTTCTGTGTGACCCACCATTCTTATCTTTCTTTTCTCAAGCCATAGACAAAGAATAACAAAAATGAAGATCAAACATCTTACAATAGAGAATTTCCGGGCAATTGAGCAATTGGAGCTCGACTGCTCAGAGGGCGTCAATGCCTTTATTGGCGATAATGGCGCTGGTAAATCTACGGTGCTTGAGGCTATCGCGTTGCTCTATTCTTGGCTTGGCGCAAGATTTAATTCCCCCAAAGGCAACGGACGAAAGATTCGGAAGGATGATATCCGTTCAGGTTCAGAATATTGCTTTTTGTCCATAGAGGTAGAACATAAAGGAATGACAGCGCGTTGGTCGCTTCTGAATGGCAATGCGCCTGTAGATGACAAGGAAAGACGTACTGACCTTAGACAAATACTATCTTTGATTATTCATATTCGTGATTATAGCGAAGATGAGCGTTTCTTATTTTCTGTATATGGTGTGAATAGAAACGTTTCTTCCGTAACCGTTAATAAGCGAATTTATGGAAAAAAAGAGGATCAGTGGAAAGTAGGAAATTATTCTTTTGCGAATACGAATTGGAAGCAGTTCTTCAACTGGTACTATGAGCGCGAGAATGAAGAAAACCGCATGAAGGCGCGTTTCAATTCGCAGTATCATGATGAATTGCTCGATACCATAAAGGAGTGCCTTAAGGAAGTATTCCCTGAATACAAAAACCTTCGTGTAGAAGACCGTCCCACTCGCTTTGTGATAGAGAAAAGTGGGAATACAATCAACTTCGAACGCCTTTCTGACGGTGAAAAGTGTTATATTACATTGGTCCTTGACATCGCCCGCCGTCTGTCTATGCAAAATGATGACCATACCCCTATACGCGAAGGTGAGCAAATTGTTCTGATTGATGAATTGGATTTGCATTTGCATCCCTCTTGGCAGCTGCAGGTAGTGAGCAATTTGAAACAGCTGTTTCCTAAATGCCAATTCTTCATCACTTCTCACTCATCGTTAGTACTTTCCAGTCTCGCCGAGCAGGATAATCTTGTTGTGCTACGCGATGGGAGTAGATTGGAGTTATCCGATATTCCGTATGGCGACAATGGCGACTATATCTTGAAGCGTTTCTTTGGACTAGCTGCTGTACGCAACCCTGAAGTTCAAGCAGAGATTGATTTTATTTCAGCCGAATTGAGTAAGGAGCATCCAAATCTTGCCGTGGTTGAGAGCAAACTTAATATGTTGAAAGAACAACGTGTTCAGTTTGAAGAGTCTGCCAAAATGCGACTCCAATTGGCTCAGAAAAAGAAAAACGCCCATGAGAAAGATTGATAAAGGCGATCCAATGCCCTCTTTTTCTGAATTTGTTAGAAGAAATCACCCCATAAAGTGGGAGGATGCTAAGGCTGTAAGCCGTACTTGGCGTGAATACATACTTATGTATGAACAGCACCAGTTAAGCGGATATACCGAAGAACCTCTTCGCCTTGATGATTCACACATTGACCACTTTCGTAAGCAATCCTTGTTCAATACGCTTACTTTCGATTGGAGTAATTTCATAGTGGACCAGAAGAACGACACATACGGGGCAAAATATAAAGACAACATAGTAAAAACTAAAACCGACAACGAAAAGCTTATCAATCCTGCAACGGAAGATGCTGCAAAGTTTTTTAAATATGAAATAAACGGAAAGATTGATATTGCTGATGGATTGAGCAA
Source organism: uncultured Bacteroidales bacterium (assembly GCA_946413585.1). Classification (GTDB taxonomy): domain Bacteria; phylum Bacteroidota; class Bacteroidia; order Bacteroidales; family WCHB1-69; genus F23-D06. The sequence goes on along the minus strand of CAMKLG010000054.1, from coordinate 4,440 downwards.
AAACGACAAAATGCGTGCGCTTTTTACCATTAATGCTTTCAATCTCAATGAAAGCAGTTTGGTGGAACGCAGAAAAGTGATACTTAATATCATTATGAATCCGTATAATAATTTGACGGATGAAATGGTGCTTGAGGCTTTGGCTGACGAGGGCTTTACAAGTGTAGTCGAGCAACTTTTGAAAGAACGTAACCGGGAAGAGAGGACCTTATGATAACAAAAAAACGTGAAATGGCGGAATGGATCTTTGATTTCTTTCGGAGTCCCAAGGCCGATATCAATGGTAGGGTCATGATGCGTACTATCCAAAAAAAGCTCATTGAATTCAACCCTAAAGAGCGTGATCTTTTTGTTCCTGTTGCCAACGAACTTATAGAAAACGGTTATTTCACTTACGAAGAGGGACCTCTTCAAAGTTTACGCCTTACACAAAAAGGACGGAATTATATTTACACCCCCTCTGCTGAGCTTGATTGTTGTCACGAATCGACCCTCAATCCTGCTCAGGCTCAGTACATAATGAATTGGCACAATAGTTTTGTGGAGTATATTCGCAAGTTGCAATTTCTTGTTGATGGGCTGATTTTGAATCCTAATATAACGGAAGAAGACAAACGCGGATTGCAATTATGTCAATTGTTGTTGCATGGTAAGGATGTGCAGGAGGTTGAAAAAAGTCTGAACGAGGGAATTGTCAACCAAGGGGTGCTTGATAAGATAGAAAAATTGAACAAAGACTTGGTGGATGTGGCTGTTGAACATTTGCAAACTAATGCTATAGTTAAGGAGTTTTGGAAACAGTTGGCACATATAAAAATTGAACGTGATAAGCAAGCAGAAGCAGACAGGTTGAATATACTCAAAATCAACATTTAGTTTTTAAAAGAATAACACCCTCAAACCTGCTACCCTTCGGTTAATCCGGGGGGGATTAAACTGACTGGGGACTTTAACCCCTCAACCCCTAACCCTCTCCCTCCTCGTGTCGAAGACACGACACTTTAGTAACCCCATACAAGCGCAACGAAGTGGAGCGCAGTGTGGGGTGAGCGCAACGAAGTGGAGCGCAGTGTGGGGCGATGGCTGCACACTCCTCTCCAACGTTTTAGGCAGGGGCAGTGACTGGGATAATTACAATTAAAAAACTTCTTGTATGTCAGAAAAAAAATGTATCTTTGCATTCGAAATTGACAGTTCCGAACTGTGGGTTTCGGTAATAATATTCTGATTATGAAGTTTTTTGATAGAGAATACGAAATCAACAAGCTGCGGGAGATAAGGTCTCTGTCGCATAATGCGGCGCAGTTCACGGTGCTGACCGGACGGAGACGCATAGGCAAGACTTCGCTTGTGATGAAAGCCTGATCAAAAAGTCGAGACCCATGTTCCAGAAATCGGCCAACAAAAACATCGTGTATGCGGTGAATGACCCGTTCCTGCAGTTCTGGTTCCGCTTTGTCTATAAGTATTATCATTTCATCGAAGCCAATGCCTTCGGTAAACTGGCGGAGATTGTGGGACGCGACTATGAAACCTACAGCGGCAAGATGCTGGAGCGTTATTTCAAGGAGGTGATGCGTGAAAGCGGCGTATATACGCATATCGACAGTTGGTGGGACCGCCGTGGAGAAAACGAGATAGACATCATTGCGGCCGATGATCTAGGGAAACAGGTGACTTTTTATGAGGTGAAACGGCAGCGGAAAGAGCTGGACTTGGGAGTGCTTGAGGAGAAAGTGCAACGTTTCAGGGAAACCACAGGGATGTACGGCAGTTACAAGACGGCTTGCAAAGGCTTAAGCATGGAAGACATGTGAATGAGATTCTTCCTTGTTCCTCAAGTAATCAAATCAGAACCGGAAAACACGAGAATCGTGTCGGAGGTACGCAACAACGGACAAACAAAAAAAAAGATGTCAAAAAAGCCACGATAAATGTCAAAAACCTGCAAAAACCCGGAAAAACAAGAAAAATCCAGGTTTTTGCACGCTCGCGAATCGCGAAGGAATGAAATAATGTGTATCTTTGCGGCGTAAAACGTTGACAAAGGATTATGGCATACAGTGCAATCGACATAGCAAAGAAGATAGTCTGCAAGACCGATGTGGAGCATGGTGACACCATATCCAACCTCAAGCTGCAGAAGCTGCTGTACTTTGCCCAAGGGTTCCATTTGGCAGCCTTCGGTGACGCGTTGTTTGACGAAGACATGATCGCCTGGACATACGGACCCGTTGTGCCTGAAGTGTACGATGTTTACAAGAAATACCGTGAACACGCCATCAATACGGAGGGAATCATCGACAACGTTGTGCTTTCACCACAGGAGTCCGCACTGTTCGACAAAGTGTACTTTGAATATAGCCGCTTCTCTGCTGTGGCATTGATGAACATGACGCATACTAAAGGACCTTGGAAAAATCATAAGGTAGGAGAGGTGTTGCCTAAAGACGAAATCAGAGACTTTTTCATGACCCTCCCATTACCTGATCAAACACCTATAAACGCTTCCTCAACGACCTTTGACGAGGGTTATATGCAGGGGCTTATCGAACTATCGGCTCCTGCATGGGAGGACGTTGTCGATGCCGATGCTTGGGTTCACGAACTGAGAGGGATATGATATGGCAAAAGCAGTATTGTTAGACAGTGGATTTCTTATCCGTTTGATGAACCCAATAGAGCCGTTGCACCCCGTGGCTATGCGTTGGTTTCGCAGTTTTGTGGAACAAGGTGTTCTTTGCAAAATATCTACCATTGCTCTGGCAGAATACGGAGTAAAGGATGATCTTGAACACCTTCCGATGCATTACTTACAAGTGTTGCCATTTCACTACAACCACGCAACCCGCGCCGCAAAGATGATGCAAACCGTACTGCGGGTGAAACAAGAACGCGGAGCAGAGATACACCCACGGGTGGTCATACCCAACGACACCAAAATGTTCGCCCAAGCAAGCAGTGAGGCAGACATTCAGAGCTTTGTCTCAGCCGACTCTGAAGCCCGCAAGGTGTATAACTTGCTTGAACAACCTGATTTTGACTTCATAGACATTCGAGAGTAAGTTCATGTGGCATACCGTGATACAGTAAGACCTGAAAAACGTGAGCGAAGCGAACTAAAATTTCTGTGATTTCTGTGTGACAAAAAAGTGAGCGAAGCGAACATAATCTGTGTAATCTGTGCAATCTGTGTGACCTACCCATCGAGCGAAGCGAGAAAAACCGAGCGAAGCGAGAAACAAACACCTCGGTGTGACACTTTGAACTTTGGATCCTGGAACTTGGATGACGAATCCGCGAGATACCGGCCCGACGGCCGTGACAACCCCAATCCCCCTTCCTTTTAGAAAGGGTGCCGTAAGGCGGGGTAGTAATATAAAGCATCAGCATTCCGATTGCACCGCCTGCGACGCGGGGAAGCGGCGGCGCCGAGGTGACTGCGGGACACAGGCGGCGGCCGTTTCAAGATTCAAGATTCAAGTGTGGACGACCTGAAACCTAAACCTGAAACCACTTGAAACCTGAAACTCAAGTTTCATAGGCCTTACGGCCGTTTCAAGATTCAAGTTTCAAGTTTCAAGTGTGGACGACCTGAAACCTGAAACCTGAAACTAAAAAAACTACGGCTAATTTCAAAAAAAGCCGTATCTTTGCAGCGAATTTTATATATCAGATTGACATGGAACCATCGGTAAATGGTGTAATGAACACTCAGGAAATCAGAGAGTCGCAGAGCCTCTACAGTATTAGGAAAGCTGTCGACGCAGGGTCGGTAGTACGCCTGAAGAAGGGAGTATATGCATCGGTCGATGCCTTGGCCGACACGATGATTGATATCGAGCGGGTGGTACCTCATGGTGTACTCTGCCTCTATTCTGCATGGGCGCACTACGGTCTCACAACACAAATCCCCGGGGCGTTCTATGTGGCTGTCGAGAAACACCGCAAAGTAGTGGTGCCGCAGTTCCCGCCCATCACGCTTTGTTATTGGGAGCGCAAGTATTACGAGATGGGAGTAATCGAAGCAGAGGTGGCGGGACACAAGGTCAAGATTTACGACCTTGAGAAGTCGGTATGCGATGCAGTGAAATTCAGGCGGAAGATAGGACAAGATGTGGCCACCGAGGTATTGAAAACATATCTCGCCCGCAAAGACAGAAACATCGCCCGTCTGACCTCCTACGCCCGGCAGATGCGTGTGGCGTCAACTCTGGAGACGTATCTCGAAATTGGACTGTAAACAGTTGTTGAGTTATGGCCACCAAGAATTATGCGGTTTCCAACAAGGCTCGACTGCTGAACATCACCCGTCAGAAAGAAGGCCTGACTTTTATGCAGGTACTGTTGCGGTTCATTCACGAGCGGTTTCTCTACCGCCTTTCGGTGAGCGAATCTGTCCAAGTCTGTTGGAGGAGGCAGTCCGCGAAGTGTTTGCCA
>CAMKLG010000053.1 GCA_946413585.1 uncultured Bacteroidales bacterium | reverse complement strand
CATTGATGACGGCGTGCGTGCTGGTGTTCCTGTTCCGCAACCGTCGTGGCTATTTCGCGTTGGCAACGGGATCGTTGGCCGTCGTGTTGCTGACGGTGCTGGTGCCGAGTCTCCGTGGCGAGAAGATCGCGCAACGGGCACAAATCCAGCGCGTGCGCACAATGGCCGAGCAACTCGACCGCCTGAACGACGACGGCACCTTGCGGTTGCCTACCCCTGATCCTGCCGACACGTTGCGTATGGTGGAACATCGGAAACTATATCAGTCGCTCAACTATTTGGACAACAGGAACGACACGGTGCTCTTGAAGAGCGAGTTCGGTATCGCCCGGAAGTCGGACTATCTGGCATCGTTGTCGGAAAAAACCTCCAAATATGCTTCTGCATGGTCGGAAGAATTAGCCCGCGAACAGTTAGAGGAAGAAGTTGAAATCGAGGAGATACTCCTAAGTGTCTATTTATCGCGCAAGACTTACGAGCCTGTGGATGTGAGAGGCTACCGCCAGATGTACGGGACACCAAACCCTGCCAATGCGGACGAACAACTGTCGATTGGAAACGGCCGGAATATTTCGGCAAATCAGATTTTCCAGGAACAGTTGCAAAGGCTTGGTTGTCCGGACGTGTCGCCTTCGAGGTCTTGGATAAAGGATCATGAGGACGAGTTGCTGATTTATCGAGCCGACAGCTTGTTGCTCTGTTTCAACAAGTTGGAATTGGAGCGGATGACCTCCGACAGCACTTGGGAAGTGAGTTATTTTGACTGGGTGGTGCTGGTGAAGTAGGAGCCAACGTTTCCAACGTTGGACTGTTGACGCGGTTTTGCGATGCTTGGAAGCGAATTTTTCCTGCGACGCTTGGAAGCGAATGATATTTTTTTGCGACGCTTGGAAGCGTCGTCCCCTACGCCAAATACAAATAAGAATAAGAATGAAGAGGCAAACCATTTTTTTCGTATTTTTGCGCTTTCAAAATCTGATACTTTGGAAGAGCAGGATATACAGAAAATGCAGGCTGCGCTAAAGGACGCGAAGACGATAGCCATTGTGTTCCATTTCAACCCCGATGGGGATGCCATGGGCAGTGCCTTGGCCCTTTACCACTATTTTAAGGACGACGGTTACGAGGTTTCCGTGATTTCGCCGAATCCGTTCCCGGGTTTCCTCAAATGGATGCCCGATGCGGAGAAGATCATTGTGGCGCAGGAAAACCTCACTGAGGCCCGCAAGCGCATCAAGGCGGCGGACATCCTTTTTGTGGTCGATATGAATGCCCCGCATCGCGCAGGTCAGGACCTTCAGAATGCCATCAGCAAGTTCCCGGGTTTTCGGGTGCTTATTGACCATCACGTGCAGCCCGACATCACGTGCGACGTGATGTATTCCACCCATTTGACGACCTCCGCCTCCGAGCTGGTCTATAATTTTCTCTACAAGTACCTCACTCCCGACAGAACGCCTTCGAAAGAGATAGCCGAGTGTCTCTATGTGGGTATCATCACCGATACAGGCTCGATGTCCTACACTTGCGATTTCCCCGATTCCTACACGGTGTTGCGCAAGCTGATCGAGGCGGGCGTGAATGGTGAGGATGTGCACCGCAGAGTCTATGACAACTACACGGAAAGCCGTATGAAGCTGTTGGGACTTGCCCTTTCGCAGCGGCTGAAGGTGATCCCTGAACTCGGGGTGTCGTATATGTACTTGACCAAGAAAGATTTAACAGACAATGGATTCCAAATCGGTGATACCGAGGGGTTTGTGAATTATGGACTGTCGTTGGCTACGGTGCATTATACTGCCTTTTTCACCGAGCGCGACAATCGCATCCGGGTCTCTTTCCGTTCCAAAGGCATTGTGGATGTGAATCTCTTCGCCCGCAAGTATTTCGAGGGTGGCGGGCATGCCAATGCGGCGGGTGCCTTCTATCATGGCACGATGGAGGAGGCGATTGCCCATTTCGAGAAAGCCATTCGTGAGAACGCGGAATCTCAACAATAACTATGCGTAAATACCTCATTGTCATTACGATAGTCTTGGTTTTGTTCTCCTTGGCAGCCTGTGGCGACCAGAAGGCGACGGGTAGTGTTGTCTCTTCCTCCGAGGAGGTGAAGAACAACAAGGATGCGCCTTACGTGGAGGGTAACAAGAACATCATGCGACGCGAGAACGAGGAGATGCAGATGTTCATCCAGCGTTACGGCTGGCAGATGCAACGTACGCCATCGGGACTTTATATTGAGATTTTGAATCCGGGGAAAGGCGATTTGTATAAAGAAGGTGATCCCGTAAATTTGGAGTACCGTACTTTTCTGCTTACAGGTGAGATGATATATTGTTCTGACAGTTTGGGTCTTAAGCATTTTATTGTAAATCGTTCCGAAGGAATTGACGCATTGCACGAAGCGGTGCAGATGTTGCGGCCGGATGCCAAAGCACGGCTTGTGATCCCGTCGTATCTTGCATACGGTGTGGCTGGCGATGGCGACCGTATCCAAGCTTTTCAGCCGATTATGATGGAAATCCACCTTACCGAAAATCAAAAACCATCTCAAGAAAAAATACTTGCTAACCCTTATAACTATTAATCATGAAGAAACACAATTGTCTAATATGGATCTTAGTGTCAGTATTATGCTTTTCGACGGTTTCCTGTCGGAAATACAGTGGTTTCAAGCACGATTCGTCAGGTTTTTACTACCAGTTCCATCAGGTGAATGAGCAAAACCCTAAACCGGGCATGGGCGATTTCGTGGTGGTGAACATGTGCTTGCGCACCGACGATGCGGTTATCACGCCGATGACCCAGAATAACATGCTGATTGATGATCTCTATCGTGGGGATATTTACAGCGCACTTCGCAGCATGCATTTGGGGGACAGTGCGACGTTTATCTTTGATGGGCGTAAGTTTTACGAAGAATTTCTGTGTATGGGGGACTATCCATACGGAAAGGCTCCCATTTATGCTGATGTTAAGTTGTTGAAAATCACATTGAAGCAGAACTTGGAAAAGGCAGAGGAACTGTATAATGAGCAAATGAAGCGAATCCGCCAACGAGAGGATTCCCTGATTTGGGAGTATGTGGATCGAAATTTTTTGGATTATACTAATTATCATGGCATTTATTATTACCAAAACACAAAAGGGGACGGTCCTAAACCTGTGAAGGATCAGAAAGTTCAGGTCCTGTATCGTGGTTTGCGATTGGATAATAGTGAATTTGCGTCAGGCATGGATCCTGCTTCACCGACAACATTTGAATTGGGTAAAGGGCAAGCGGCAATAGCATGGGATGCGATATTGCCCATTATGAGTGTGGGGGATCGCATCACGATGGTTGTGCCGTCTTCATTGGCGTATGGAGAGAGAGGCAGCGAAGATCTCAACATTCCTCCTTATACTCCTGTGGTCTATGAATTGGAGTTGCTGAAAATTGAAGAATAAAGATATAATATTAATCGTATAAAATTAAAAAAAATGAAAAGAAACGTAAGAACTTTGGCCTTGATAGGCTTGGCTTTAATCACTGTTTTAGCCTTTGGTGCTTGTAGCAAATACAAAGGATTCAAAAAAGACAAATCGGGTATCTACTACCAATTCCATGGTGATATTCACGACACCGCTGCTCAACCTCGCACGGGCGACTTGGTGGGCCTTTTGATGTCTCTTCGCGCAGGCGATTCACTCCTCTTCCCGATGATGCCCAATGAAATGTTGATGGACTCTCTTTATCAAGGAGATATTTTTGAGGCATTGCGCATGATGCATGTGGGCGACAGTGCCACTTTTATTCTGGACGGAAAACAGTTCTTTGAAAAGATGATGAATCCTGGACAAGAATATGAATTCGGTGAGGATCCGCTTTATTTGGATGTGAAATTGTATGGTTTGATGAAAAAAGCTGATTTTGAGAAAGCTAAAGCTGAATATGAAGCCCAACTGGATGAGCGTAAAGTGAAAGAAGTTGAGGAAATTGACAAATATCTTCAGAGTCATAAGGGCATGGTGCAGTCAACGTCAGGTGTTTATGTGAAGACGGTCAAGAAGGGAAATGGCGATAAGGTGGAACCCATGCAGAATGTGAAAGTGCACTATACGGGCCGTTTCACGGATGGCACGAAGTTTGACAGTTCTGTGGATCGCGGCGAACCGTTTGTTTTCATGGTGGGTGCCGGCCAGGTGATTCCAGGATGGGATGCCACAGTAGCAGACATGCGTGTTGGCGACAAAGTGACGGTGCTCATCCCCTCCAGTTTGGCATACGGCGAAGGCACTCGCGGAATTCCGCCCTACACCCCGCTGGAATTCGATATTGAATTGTTGGAGATTGTGAAGGAATAAGAGACATGAAATGTGACGTGTGGTTTATGAAAAACCACACGTCACATTTCAAAAAACAATCAAGATGGCAGAGCAGAGTTACGCATTACGGATTGCGCAGGCATTGAATCTCACCGAGGAACAGGTGCAGAACACCTTGAATCTTCTGGAGACGGGTGCTACCATCCCCTTTATTTCCCGTTATCGTAAAGAGGCGACCGGATCTTTGGATGAGGTTCAGATTGGCGATATTAAAGATTTGTATGCCAAATGGTTGGAGTTGGACAAACGTCGTGCGGCCATTTTGGATTCTCTTGCGGAACAAGGTAAGCTGACTCCAGAGTTGCGTGAGAAAATCGAGCAGGCCGACACGATGAGTGTGCTGGAGGATATCTATCTGCCATATCGACCCAAACGTAAGACTCGCGCCACTGTGGCTGTCGAGAAAGGCTTGCAGCCGTTGGCAAAACTTTTGTTGCAACAGCGGCAGCTCGACTTGCAGCGTGAAGCTTCGAAGTATGTGAACGAGGAGAAGGGTGTGTCTTCCGAAGAAGAGGCTTTGGCTGGTGCGCGCGACATCATCGCGGAGCTGGTCAGCGAGAATACAGGCGTTCGCGCCCGTTTGCGAAGCACATTTCTGCGTTACAGCCGAATCTCCACGCGCAAGATTCCTGACAAAATTGATGAGGAAGAGAAGTACCGTATCTATTACAATGCGGAGGAATTGCTCGCAAAAGCCCCGTCGCACCGCATCTTAGCCATGTTGCGTGGCGAAGAGGAAGGCATTCTGCGCGTGCATATCGCACCCGACGAGGAGAGAACGCTCGCGGACGTGAAACGCCGTCTCATCAAAAACAACAGTAACGGTGCCCAACAGGTCTGGATGGCTGCCACCGATGCATATAAGCGACTATTGCAACCTCAGATGGAGACCGAAATGCGCAAATTCTACAAGGAAAAGGCTGATAAAGAGGCGATTTCGGTGTTCACGAAGAATGCACGGCAATTGCTGTTGGCCGCTCCGTTGGGACAGGTGACCACATTGGCCATTGACCCGGGTTTTCGCACGGGCTGCAAAGTCGTCATTCTCAATCCGCAAGGCAAACTGCTCTACAACGAGACAATTTATCCGCATCCGCCGGTGGGACAATACAAGTTGGCGTCTGACAAATTGAAACGCTTAGTGCTTCAATATCAAGTGGATGCCATAGCCATTGGCAACGGTACTGCTGGTCGGGAAACGGAAAACTTCGTTCGTTACATTCCGTTCGAACGTGATGTGAAAGCCTACATGGTGAATGAGAGCGGTGCGTCGGTCTATTCGGCCTCGCCTGTGGCACGCGAGGAGTTTCCGGATTACGATGTGACCGTACGTGGTGCGGTCTCCATTGGTCGCAGACTGATGGATCCTTTGGCCGAGTTGGTGAAAATCGACCCGAAATCCATTGGGGTGGGGCAGTACCAGCATGATGTGAACCAGAAAATGTTGCAAGAGAGCCTCCAAACGACCGTCGAGAGCTGCGTGAACTATGTGGGCGTGGAGTTGAATACGGCCAGTAAGCAACTGCTATCGTATGTCTCGGGCGTGGGACCCGCTTTGGCGCAGAATATCGTCGATTATCGCAACGAGAACGGTCCGTTTACCTCGCGCGAAGGACTGAAGAAGGTGCCTCGTTTTGGTGCGAAGGCTTTCCAGCAGGCGGCTGGGTTCCTGCGCATTCGCGAAGCCGAAAACCCGCTTGACGGAAGTGCTGTGCATCCTGAAAGTTATGGCGTGGTTCAGAAAATGGCGGCAGACCTTGATTGCTCCATCGCAGATTTGATTAAAAACAAGGAACTTAGACAGCAAATTGTGCTTACGAAGTATATCACCGACAAAGTGGGATTGCCTACCCTGGAGGACATCATGAAAGAGTTGGCCAAGCCTGGTCGTGACCCTCGTTCCCAGTTCGAGATGTTTGAATTTGACAAAAACGTACATACTATCAATGATCTAACGCCAGGAATGGTGCTTCCTGGCATCATCACGAATATCACCAATTTCGGCTGTTTCGTCGATATTGGAGTGCATCAGGACGGTCTTATCCACATCAGTAGGTTGAGTGACCACCGCATTTCTGATCCCAACGAAGTGGTACATCTCAATCAAAAGGTGATGGTGAAGGTTGAAGGTGTTGAGGTGGAGAGGAAGAGGATTAGTTTGGCTTTGGAGAAGGGGTGAGACGATGAGGTTGTTTATTTGAAAAAGATTATGGAAGAAAAGAAAAAATACCAGTATGATTATTGGCGGCCGGCGGTGGCGGCGGATAATGTGGTGTATCGCTTTGACGGGAAGTCGTTGCAGGTGCTTTTGGTGCAACGGGGAAACGACCCATACAAAGGAATGTGGGCTTTACCCGGTGGTTTCTTGAACGAGGATGAAACCTTGAGGGAGGCTGCGTTGCGCGAACTTAAGGAGGAGACAGGCATTGTGCCCCGTTATACTGAAGAGTTGTGCTCGTGCAGCGGTCTGAATCGCGACCCGCGTGGACGTGTGATTTCGGTCGTTTATTATTCTTTCATGCGTGGCGGTGAAGCGAAGGCTGGAGATGATGCTGCGGATACTCAGTGGTTTAATATTTACGAATTACCGGAGATGGCATTTGACCATGCTGAGGTGTTGCAAAAAGCTATCGAGTCGTTGCGTACCTCAATCAAGCTCTCCCCCTATTTTTTCTATCTTCTGGAAGATGAGTTCACTCTTCCCGAACTTGGTCGGCTTTGGTCGTCGGTTTATAATTGCAAAATCGATCGGCGCAATTTTCAGAAACACTGGGTTGCTATCGGACTGGTAACTAATATTCTAGAGCTTACCAAATTGCCAAAATCGCCTCGCGCCCCAAAGTATTATCGTTTCAACGAGAGTGCCTATCTTAAGTTTAAGAAAAAGCATTTTTTCAAGTAGCGGAGATAGATTTTCCTTTTTTTTCAACATTGCGCTAAGGTATAGATTTTTTTATTACTTTTGCTACGCTTAATGTAAAATATCTTTACGCTGTAAAATATTGAAAATTAGTAATATAAAATAAATTCAAGTATGAAAAAATTGACAGACAACACCGGTTTGGGCAAAGTTATTCTGCTTTGTAATGTGGTGGTTTTGGTCCTTTTCATCATTTCAATGTTGTTTTTGATGAAATTTGACAAAACGAACTCAGCCGTAATCCAAGAACGCAATCATTACAACAAGTTGTATGAGGATTATGCGATGGCTCAGCATCCCTTGCGCCAAGACAGCGCTGAAGTGGCTTACTATCAGTATAAATTAGACACGCTGCAACAGAAAACGGCGACTAATAAGGATGAGAAGAAAGCGTTGAGCGAGAGCATCGAGAATACCAAACAAACCTTGGCTGATAAACAGAAAGCCCAAGAAGAGCATTTGAAATCACTTGCAGAACTGGAGACACAATATAAGCCCGCTCAGCAAGAATGGGATAATTTGAATGAAGCCAACAATGCGGCAAAGAAGAAATTCTGGGTAATCGCTACTTTGACGATCATCGCATTCTTGGCTAAAACGCTCCTTTTCGCTTTCTGGGGCGCTAAAAACAATAAGAATGTACGCGCTATCGCTCCTTGGATGAATAGCGGTATGAAACCTTGGATGTCATACGTTGCTTGGTTCGTTCCCATTTATAATCTCGTGAAACCCCTCTCTTTCTTCAAGGAGATTTGGGAAGAGACGGATTACGCGATGGAAAATGTTGACGTGGTGGTACGTGATGAGAATAAAGTGGATAATTCCAGCCTTTATATGGCTATTTGGTGGGGCTTCCTGCTATGTAGCGTGTGGGTGATGAATTTCATCCTGTACAGCACATTCTTCCGTGAAGGTGCCTTCTACACGAAAGCCAATCATGCTACGATGGTTGTGGTAGCTATTATTATTATGGTGATTTGCATTCTCTTCGAAGCAATGTTAATCCTCGGTTACAACAAGAAAAACAAAATGTTGTTGGACAACGAGAGCAAATTCTAAGAGAAAATACTGATAAACCAAAAAGCAGGGATTTATCCCTGCTTTTTTTTTGTTTAAGCTTTTTCAATGCATTGCCACAATCGCTCGGCGGAACGCTCCCAAGTGAAGATTCCTTTTCGGGCATCTCCCTTCTCTATCAGTGTTTTTCGAAGGTTTTCGTCTTCGAAGATCTGGATCATGGCTTCAGCGATGGCCTCGGGTTTGTAAGGATCTACGATTAAGGCGGCATCTCCGGCTATTTCGGGCATGGAGGTGACATTAGAGGTGATGACAGGAGTGTGCGCATTGAAGGCATCCACAATAGGGATTCCGAAGCCTTCGAATAATGAGGCATATACGAGCGCAATGGCTGAAGCGGTGAGCTTGCTCAGGGTGTCTATCTGCTGACGACCCAACATCACCACATCGTCCCGATATTGCATTTGAAGGTAGGTGTCCTCTATTTCACCTGCCCACCACTTTTTGTCGCCAACGACCACTAACTTCACAGGACTGCCGGTCTGGCTCTTGAAGGTGTCAAAAGCTCTGAAAATGTTGTCTAAGTTCTTGCGTTTGTGAATCAAGCCTACGAAAAGGAAAAAGTCGCACCCGTTCGTATATTCTTGTTTAATCAACATTTGTTGGTGTTCGTCTTGAGGAACATAGATGGGGTTGGCTCCGTTGAAAACCACGTCAATCCGATCTAAAGGCACCTGATAACTTTCGTGAATGTCTTGGCGGCTGAATTCAGAAACAGTGGCCAGTCGTGTGGCGTTGCGCGCAAATTTCGGGAAGAAACGGTCGTAATAGCGGCGTACTACGGGCTTGATGAATTCAGGATGGTGCACAAAGTTCAAATCGTGAATCACATTCACGACAGGAATGTCAAGCTTTGTGGGAATCCAACCATCGGTAGAAAGGAATAAATCAGGTTTTATTTCTCTGAGTTTCAATGGGATACCATACTCGAAGAAAAGATACCACAAATAGGGATGGCGAGCCTGAGGATAGGCCACCATGGGAGTAATATTATCGCTAAAAACGAAAGATTCGTCGTATGGACGGTCAAAAATAAAATAGAATTGATGTTCTGGATGCGCTTGCGTGATTCGGCGAAGGTTTTCGTAAGAAAACTGCCCGATGCCTTCAAGTCTGTTTTTCAGGAACAGTCGCGTGTTGACGGCTATTTTCATGTTAATAGTCTGTTATTGAACGATTTATGCAGAGAAATCCTCTTTTTTGTCGCTGCTTGTGCGGTAGGTATAATCGTTCTGTGATGATGAGGGAGCCTCGTTGTGTGCTGCTTCCGGTGTTGAGGGCTCTATGTCCTTGATATTGAGCTGCGTGCTTACCGTGTTGTTCCATCGATTTTCCTCCACATGATAGAGGACATTGAAAGGTTTGGAGTTGCTGATGATGGGCAGCTGAGCCTTTTGGTTGAAGGCGATGCCATCGAAGGAGTTGCTTCTTTCGTAAGGACTTAACAATCTGCATTTCAAGTGCTTGTCCCCAACGATACGGGCGTTTCCTTCATCTACCACGCCGTCTGTTTCGAAGATGGGTTCCATGTTGCCAGGTCCGAAGGGGGCGAATTTTTTCAGCTGATTGAGGAAATGCGGAGTGATTTCAGAGAGTTTCAGCATCATATCTACGGAAATCTCGGGTTCGTAAGACGATTCGTCCAGATTTTCCTTTACATATTCTTCAAAACGCTGGGAGAATTCTTCGTAATTTTCCTCTTTCATGGTAAGACCAGCCGCGTATTTATGTCCGCCGAAGTGTTCCAGCAGGTCGGCGCAAGAATCGATGCCGTCGTAAATGTTGAACTCCTTGACAGAACGTGCGGAGCCGGTAATCAGGCCGTCGTCGGAGCGCATCAACACGATGGTGGGTTTGTAAAATTCCTCCACCAAACGTGAAGCAACAATACCGATGATGCCTTTTTCCCATTGAGGGTTATAGATGACAATGCTCTTTCTGTTTTCGAATTCGTGAGAATTGCGGATCATGTCCATCGCCTCTTCCGTGGCGTTTTTATCCTTTTGTTTCCGTTCGTTGTTTTGCTTGTTGATGCGCGTACTAATCTCCATTGATTTGTCCTCATCTTCCACGATAAAGAGACGGACGGATTCTTTCGCGCTTTTGATTCTGCCGGCTGCGTTAATACGTGGACCGACGTAAAACACTAAGTCAGAGATAGATATGACTCTTGTAAAGAAAGTGTCTTCGCGGAAAGGCGGATAAGTTCTCATCTTGATACCCGCTTGGTCGAGGATGGTGCGGATGCCCATGCGGGGCACTTTGTTGATCATTTCCAAGCCAAAGTGGGCGAGGATGCGGTTCTCACCGGTGATGGCCACGATGTCGCAAGCAATACTCACTGCCACGAGATCCATGCGTTTAAGCCAGAGTTCGTCGGGCAGTTCGTTCTTGAAGCAGTAGCCTTGCACGAGTTTGAAGCCGACACCGCAACCGGAGAGTTCTTTATAGGGGTAGGTGCAATCTTTCCGTTTGGGGTCGAGGATGGCGAGTGCGTTGGGCAATGTTTCGCCTTCGAGGTGGTGGTCGGTGATGATGACATCGATACCGTATTGGTTGGCCAAATCGACCATGTCGTTGGCTTTGATGCCGCAGTCCAAGGAAATCAGCAAATTAATGCCGTTTTCTTTGCAGTAGTTGATGCCCTTTTCGGTGATTCCATAGCCTTCCGTGTAGCGGTCGGGAATGTAGAATTTGATGTACTCATGTGCGTCGATGCCGCGGATTTCGCACAGGAACGAATAGACCAATGCCACGGCGGAGGTGCCGTCCACGTCGTAGTCGCCATAGACCATGATTTTCTCATCGTGGATGATGGCTTTGGAGAGCCGATCCACCGCGATGTTCATGTCTTTCATCAGAAAAGGGTCGTGTAATTGCTCAATATTGGGTTCAAAAAAGTCGCGCGCTTGTTGCACCGTGGTGATGCCACGCTGAGCCAACAGAGTGGCCAACGGTCGCTCAAGATGCAGATGCTCACATAGTTGTGAAACTATGGATTCATCTGGGAGCTCTTTTTTTACCCAGTGTTTCTTCATTTTGGTGATACTATTTTTCGAGGCTGCAAATATAAGTATTATTTTTTACAAAAAACCTATATATTTCCAATTTTCATTTTTTTATCAATATCCGAGATATATTGTTTCATCTTTTTATCTGTCTCACTGAGGTTTCGGATGGTGCGGCAGGCGTGCAAAACAGTTGCGTGGTCCTTGTTTCCGCAGTATGCGCCGATGACGGAGAGGGGCAGATGAGTGTATTTTTTGGCGAAATACATGCTGATTTGTCGTACTTGCACGATTTCGCGTTTGCGGGTTTTGGCGTTGATGGCATCCACGGAGAAGCCGAAGTAGTCGCACACGATTTTCTGGATGTACTCGATGGAGATTTCCTTGGCAGTGGATTTAACATATTTGTCCACCATTTCGCGAGCGAGGTCAAGGGTGATGTCGCGGTGATTCAGGGAAGCTTGCGCTAAAATAGCGATCATGGCGCCTTCCAGCTCACGGGTGTTGGCGGTGATACGCAACGCCAGGTAGTCGATCACCTCTTTCGAAAACTCGATGCCATTGTTTTCCAATTTTTTGGTAATGATGGCAGTACGGGTCTCTAGATCAGGTACTTGAAGGTCGGTGGCGAGACCCCATTTGAAACGGTTCAGCAGACGAGGCTCAAAACCGGTGATGTCCACTGGAGATTTGTCTGAGGTCATGATAATCTGCTTCTTGAGTTGGTGCAGATGGTTAAATATTTGGAAGAAAGCTTCTTGTGTCTTTGTTTTGTTGCCAGAGATAAATTGGATGTCGTCGATAATCAGCATATCCACTGCTTCGTAGAACCAGTAGAAATCGTTGAGGTTGTCGCTCTTGACGGCTTCCATATACTGTTGGTAGAAGGTGTCTGCACTAACGTAGATGACGATTTTGTCTGGGAAGTTGATTTTGGTTTGGATGCCTATTGCGTTGACCAAGTGCGTTTTACCCAATCCCACTTCGGAATAGATGAAGAGTGGGTTGAAAGGTGTTTGTCCGGGGGCTTTGGCGATGGACATGCCGGCGGCGCAGGCCAGGCGGTTACAGTCGCCAACCACGTAATTGTCGAAAGTGAGGGTTTCGGAGAGGTTGGAGGGGATGCGCTGTTTCTTGATGCCGGGCACGATGAACGGTCCGGGTATGTCCTTGCGATCCATGGCGTTGACATCCAGAGGGGGCATCATCAAAGGGTTTTTCACGGCTTTGCGTGAGGTGGACGATATGGTGATGGAAGCGTTTTGTGCGGGGGACTGACCGCGTTCCATGAGTACTTTGTAGCGCAACTTTGCGTCGTTTCCCAGCAGTTTGCGTATGGCTGTGCGTAGCAAGTCAACGTATTGCTCTTCGAGAATCTCTTTGTACCAAAGACTTGGCAGTTCCAGCGTTAGCATTTTGTTCTCCAAGGATACGGCATTGATTGGCTCGAAGATGGTGGTAAACACCTCCGGAGAAACCGTATCCCTGATGATTTCCAAACAGCTTTCCCAAACTTGTATAGTAGAGTATGTCTCTTTTTCCATTTTGCAGTTTCAACTTCTGTTAATATGTCTATAATCCTTTGATAGAGTTTATTAGAGAATGCAACCTTCTCAAAAATTCAACTCGCAAAATTAACAAAAAAAAAGTTCAAAAAAATATTTTCAACCTCTTGATTTTTTGAAAAAAAAGAGTATAGAAAAAATGGTGCGCCGTAAAATCTGTTATGACAACAAGTTACGGAATTCTTCGAATTTTCCGACATCCTGCCAGAGGTCTTCGTTATGTTCATAACCCAGAATGCGGTGGTTTGCAGCCATGGAAAGATAGAATGGCGTGATAGAGGTTTTTTCCACAGAGGGGATGGTTTGGGCAAGTTTTCTGTTCATAACATGTATTCCGCTGAAAGCCAATGGTATAGGTTTCTCTGTTTCTCGAACATCGATTCTTTCGTTGGTTTTCACATTTTGCCATCCGCAGAGCTGGTTTTGCTCAGGGTCGAAGAGAAAATAGCGTTGGGTGGAGCGGTTACGAACAGCTAAGGTGGCTTCTGCCTGTTGATTAATATGGTACTCAATGAGTTTCTTCAAGTCTATATTTGACAAAATATCAACATTATAGAGTAGGAGCATATCGCTTTTCTCCCAAAGCGGTTCGGCAAACTTCACCCCACCGGCAGTGTCGCGGAGGTAAGCGCGTTCGTCGGAAATGTGGATACGGTTAGCATTCGGGTGATGAAGAATCGCATCCGTCATCATGTCTGCGAAATGGTGGATGTTGACGATAATGTCCGTGACACCTGCATCCAATAGCTTTTCTATGGCATTGTCTAACAATGTTTTACCTTGATAGCGTACCAAAGCTTTTGGCTTAGAGGCTGTTAATGGATAAAGTCTTGTGCCTAATCCTGCGGCGAATATAAAACCGGTAACTTGCATGACGTTTCAATTTTGGGCTGCAAAAGTAACAAAAAGATGTTCATTATATCTTCAAAAGTCATATTCTTTTTGATAGGAAACTGTTATTTTTGCAAACTGTTACAAAAAAAGTTAAAGATGAAAAAAATCGTTTTTGCAGTTGTCGTGTGTCTGTCATTGGTTTTGGGTGCATGTAAGCAGGACCCGGTGGTCACCAAATATACAATCGGATGTTTAGCTTACCAATATGGTTCTGTGGAAGGGTCTGATTGGCAGGCAATTGAGAAATACTTCAAAGAGAATGTGGATTTCAACGGGAATGTTGAATTTGAGAGTGCATCTCTATCGGAAAACGACGCGCAAGCGAGAAGTTATTATCAAGAGCAAATGGCTAAAATCGACGTGGCGTATGTTTGTTCAATGCTCAAGGAACCGGACTTTTACGTATATGGTATCGCCACGGTGAATGCGGATGGTACCTATCGCACGGTGGCGGGCACGAAGTTTACCGCTTCGGGTGCAAGTTCATACTCTGAATAATCTGGCGATTATTTTCTCACGCGCTCTTTCAGCATTGGGACGAAGAGGAAATCCCCATAATCCGTTTCTTCGTACTCTTTGTCGCTGATTTTCACGATTTTTTTCATGATTTGGGATTCCGTTCCTACGGGGATAACCATGATGCCGCCTGTAACCAGTTGGTCAAGCAAAGCTTGCGGGATGTCGGGGGCACCACACGTCACAATCACGCGGTCATAAGGCGCGAATTGCGGATAACCCTTAAAACCGTCTCCGTAATAGGTGACGACCGAAGGCGCAAGTTTTTCCAGCAATGGTTTCGTGCGCTTGAATAAGGCGATTTGACGTTCTACCGTATAGACTTTCGCGCCCATGGCGTACAAAATGGCGGCCTGGAATCCTGAACCGGTACCGATCTCCAGTACTTTTGTCCCTTTTGTGACCTCCAACAGTTGTGATTGGAATGCCACGGTGGAAGGTTTGGAGATGGTTTGGTCGGTGGTGAGCTTGATGGCTATGTCCTCGTAAGCCTGTGGCCACAAAAGAGATTCCAAGAAACGGTGCCGTTCCATTTTGTCGAAAGCTTGGAGGACATTTTCGTCGGTGATGCCTTTTTGCCGCAACTGTTCAATCATCCGTTTCTTTTGTCCGAGAAGGAGGAAATTATCTGTAGCCATAATTTGCGTTGTTATTAAATTGTAGAGACGCGATAAATCGCGTCTCTACATGGAAAATTATATTTTTTGGATATTTCGTGGTGTGTGGGGATATGTTAGAAGCCAAAGGAAGAACCGTCGAAGCAGTGGGTGCAGATGCGATCCTTGGGAAGTCCGATGGAGTTAGTGATGGTATCTAAAGTGTTGAATTTCAATGTGTCAACGCCGAGATGCTTACGGATGATTTCTACCATGTTGGCATATTCTTTCGAGGTGCTGTCCATATAGCGTTGCAAATTCTTGTTGTCGTCGCCTTCGAGTTCTTTGATGACGCGGCGGGTGATGAGTTCCAGCACATTTTTGGAAGCGGAGAAGTTGAGGAATTCACAGCCGTAGAGAAGGGGTGGGCAGCTGATACGGATGTGCACCTCTTTGGCACCGTATTCGTACATCATCTTCACATTGTCGCGCAATTGTGTGCCGCGCACGATGGAGTCGTCGCAGAAAACCACGCGTTTGCCTTTCAGTAAGTCTCTGTTAGGCAGCAGTTTCATTTTCGCTACATGTTCGCGTTGCTCTTGATTGGAGGGCATGAAGCTGCGTGACCAAGTGGGCGTGTATTTAACGATGGCGCGTTGGTAAGGGATTTGTTTGCCGTTGGAGTAGCCGATGGCCATGCCGATGCCGGAGTCGGGGATGGGCGCAACGAAGTCAACCTCTGTGTCATCGGTTTTGCCCATGGCGTAACCGAGGCGATAGCGAGCGCTTTCGACGTTGATGTCCTCGTAATTCACGGAAGGATAGCCGTAATAGATCCACAAGAAGGAGCAAATTTGCATTTTGTCGTTCGGGGCGAGCAACTGTTGGTAACCGTTGGCAGTCACTTTCACGATTTCGCCGGGGCCTACGAAATACTCGGTTTCATAGTCGAGGTTGGCGAAGCTGTGGTTTTCGGAGGCGACAGCGTAACCGACGTGGTTCTTGCCGATGACGATGGGCGTACGGCCGTAGTAGTCGCGCGCAGCAATGATGCCGTCTTCCGTCAGAATCAGCATGGAACAAGAACCTTTGATCTTATTATATACATATTGTATGCCTTCCACGAAATCGTGTTTTTGTGTAATCATAAGTGCGATGAGTTCCGAGGGGTTGGTGGCGCCGGAGCTCAGTTCGGTGAATTGTTGGTTGGCATCCAAACATTCCTTTTCCAGCTCTGCGATGTTGTTGATTTTCGCTACGGTTGTGATGGCAAAGCGGCCGAGGTGGGAGTTTACCACGATAGGTTGCGCGTCTGTGTCGCTGATAACACCTATACCGGAGTTGCCTAGGAATTTTCCCAGTTCGTCGCCGAACTTTGTCCGGAAATAGGTGTTCTCTATGTTATGAATAGAGCGGCGGAAAAGCTTTGCATCTTGTTGATACGTAACTATTCCGCCGCGTCTTGTTCCGAGATGAGAGTGGTAGTCCACCCCGTAAAATAAATCTGAAATGCAAGGTTTGGTTGAAACAACCCCGAAAAATCCACCCATAATTTTGACGTTTTTAATTGATTATTAATAAGATGAGTGTTAGAAATCATTGCTTCCAACGGGTTGCAAAAATATTTTTTTTTCCAAAAAAGCGGGCAAAAAAAAGTGAAATTTTTTTTGAACAAAAAGTGTTAATAACGGGATGACGATTTTTTTCCCCTTTTATCTGCAACCTTTTGCTATTTTTGCATCTTTAAATTTGTATTCAGAAGATTTTGTATTTTTGCATCAAATATTGTTCATCAAAAAAATCAAAAATTATGGGATATTTTAACGATTTAAAAGAAGAGGCTTTAGCCTCATTAAGAGGAAAATGGGGTTCTTTTGTGGGACTCACGTTCATTTATGTGTTGCTGTACATCCTTGCCAGCGTTTTGGCCCAGTATGGCACCATTTTTCAGGGTAGTTCGTTTACAACACTGGCGATTGTGTTCACTGTTATCGGCGTAGTTTTGACTTTTGCTTTTCTTCCGATGCAGTTCGGCTATATGGTGGCGCATCTGCACGCCTCCCGTCAGGATCTGCCCGCAGACATTAGCGACCTGTTCTTTGGTTATAAACGTTTTTGGCACGTACTTGGTACGATGCTTCTGCAGATGTTGGCCATCCTTGCCGGCACGATACTGCTCGTAATTCCTGGTATTATTCTTTCCTTTGCTTACGCTATTGTTCCTTTTGTACTGCGAGACAATCCCGAGCTTTCCCCTGTCGAAGTGCTGCAGAAGAGCCGTATGATGATGAAAGGCCACAAAATGGATCTTTTCCTGCTCTATTTGAGCTTCATCGGCTGGGTACTTTTGTGTTTCCTCACCTTTTTCGTCGGTTTTTTGTGGCTTGCACCATACCTTCAGATGACCGAGGTGAAATTCTACGAAAAGATTCGTGCGGAGTTTGAAGGGGAAGAGGAAGAGAGTGAACCTGTTAAGGAAGAGGTAACCTTTGCGGGTGTTGCCGAATAGTAGAGACGTTGTGCGCAACGTCTCTGTCTCTACGCGGATGCGAAACATCTTGTCCCTACAGGGTGGAAAACACGATTCTAACCGGCGCTTCCCATTCGCCCATCATTGCTTTGAACTTCTTCACTGATTTGGCGGAAATGCCTTCCTGAGGCAGACTTAACTGCCGTTTAATCGTCACCGTCTGGCCATCTATCTGCTCATCAATCAGCAATTTGGCGTTCTCGACGGTGATTTCTTTATGCATAGGTTTTGTCAGGCAACGGGCGTTGGCGGGCAGTGTGACGGTGTAAACGTAATCCTCGAAAGATTTTTTCGTGTTGAGGTTGTACGTTAAGTTGGCAGGAATGTCCACGGCATGAACGTCTGTGCCGTAATTGCCGTCGTCAATAGTCAATTCATAGTATTTGCTGCCAATTTGTGACACATCCACTTTCGCAACACGGAGTTCTTGCGATTGCAACGAGCGTGTAAGCGGGGAAGTTATATTTTTTCTCGAAATCTCCACTTTAGGTGCATCCACTTTTCCATTCTCAAAGGTAACAGCGGCGGTCACACCTACGGAATAGATTTTTTGTCCAGTATTAGATATGCTTTTTTGTGTTACGAAAGTGCACGTATAGTAGGCATCCAAGCTCAAATCCTCAGCCTCATTGGCTGATATGTAATACGTCCTGTTATTTATGGTAACGCGCACAACGGTCTCCAAGTCAGAGGAAAGCGTATTGCCTTTGAATGCAAGTTCTGCATCATATCCCAAACTTTGAAGCACACCCACCAACAAGATGTCTTTTTCTATTGGGGTGGCGCAGTTGGATTCCCAAACTTGCTGCGGAGAGGCGAACATGTAATTCAACGTCTTGGCATCCACCTCGTTGGTGCGGATATAATCATGGATGTAATCTCTCACGAACAGAACCTTGTCCATGCCGCTCATCTCTTCCGTGAAACGACTGCGGAAAAAATCCGTAATTTTCTGATTGTCAAATTTCTGCATAGAGTTTTGTTGCGAAATTCTACCGATGACTGCCTCTGGATTATCCAACGTGCAGAAAGATAGGGAAGACCATGCGGACGGGAAGACAAAGTCGCAAAGAGGAGCCTCTGGCAGGTTGGTGAAAGTATAGACAGTGGTAGCGAGGTCCTTGTCTTTGTGCTCGGTTTTGGTGTATGAAAGATTTTCCCCATTGAGCTGGAACTTCGCAGGCTTGTAGTCCGGCGTGCAGACGCTGACCACGTACTTATTGATGGGCACATCGTCGTATAATTCCACTTTTTCCATCAGTTCCTGGAAGAAGAAGTTTTTGGAACGGATGGTGTAGTCGAGGACGATGATAGCATCATACTCCAACGCCGTGTGCGTCACCACCATCGTGCGGATGCCGTTGAGCCGCTCGCATTTGGTGCAACCCTCCGGCAACATCGGGTTGAAGGCGTTGACTGGGGTCTCCACCCTGCTGCCGTCCTTGCGGATGGTGTAGGCCTCGTTGATGATGAGCTCCTGGAAATCAGGGTTGTAGGTG